>NZ_CP108303.1:0-406922 GCF_045041015.1 Streptomyces sp. NBC_00019 | reverse complement strand
ACGCGCCGCCGCTACGCGGCGGCCCTCTGCGAGCGCTCCGCGCTCGCCTTTCCGGCGGCTCCGCCGCCGGCGCGGGCCACTCCGTGGCCTGGAGACCGGATCGCTCCGCGATCCGGGTGACGGAGTCCGCTCCGCGGCCTCCTTGAAGGCGCCAGCAACAAGGAGGGTTACTCATGGGCTGCTTGACGGGCTGTCAGGAGTTGCTGGCGATCCGTCACCTGAAACAGGCTGACGGTTGACGGTGCGGAACACCGTACCGCTCGGAGAAAAGAGAACCGGGTCCGATCGGGTTGAGACTCCGACCATGCCAGTCCGACCACTTCGAACCAACCCCAGCCAAGCTGGTGTGTCAAAAGGTGAGTCGAGGTAGCTTGGAACCTCAGAGCGCATACCCTTTTGTTCGGGAGGAGCAAGAGAAAGAGTCAGGGATTCAGCGGACAATTATTTCCATCATTTCCCGATTATTCGGCTGACCAACGCCAAAGAATTTAGCAGAGAAACCCCGTAGCGGGAGAGAAGAATGTCGACAGGACAGGTACTGAGGCCGCATCAGGTCGAGGCGGTCGACGGGATCCTGAGGGTCCTTCAGACGCCTGCAGACGGGCACCTGCCGGACAAGGGGCTGCGGTGCCAGTGCATCGCAGCCACCGGCTCCGGCAAGACCCTCATCGCCGCCGCCACGGCCCAGAAGCTGGGCGCGCGGCGGGTGTTGGTGCTGATGCCGACGTTGAACCTGCTCGTGCAGACCGCGGCCGCCTGGCGGCAGGGGGGTGGCCGGTCCGGGGCGATGATCGGGGCGTGCTCGCTGCCCGCCTCGGACTCTCAGGGGGTCCCTTGCACCACGGATGTGGATGAACTCCTCGCGTGGACACGGGACTTGGACACGGTGACGGTGTTCGGCACGTACGCGTCCGTCGGTGTTCTCCAGCGGGCGCACGCGGCCGGTCTTGCGGCGTGGGACCTGGTGGTGGTCGACGAGGCGCACCGCACCAGCGGGGACGGGCTGAAACCGTGGGCTGCGGTGCACGACCAGCAGAAGATCCCCGCCGCGCGACGGCTGTACATGACGGCAACGCCGCGGGTGTGGGAGGCCGGCGAGGCGCGGTTGGTGCCGCGGCTGGTGGCGAGCATGAGTGAGAACTCCCCCGTCTTCGGGCCCGTCGCCTACAAGCTCACCCTGTCCGAGGCCATCGGACGCGGCCTGATCGCGCCCTACCAGGTCGTGTGCGTCGACATCCGTGACCCGGAGTACGGGCGCCGGGAGCAGCTCGGTTCGGGCACGGAGCGGGTGCGGGGGGCGCGGCTGGCCGCGCTGCAGGCCGGCGTGCTCACCGCGGCCGCCGGGGAGAACCTGCGCAAGCTCCTCACGTTCCACTCCCGCGTCGCCGAGGCCGAGGCCATGGCCGAAGGCATCGTGGACGTCGCGACCAGGTTGTGGGAGGACGATCCGCGCACGTATCCGGACCCGAAGCGGGTGTGGGCGAACTGGCTGCACGGCGAGCATGCGCCGGCGCATCGGCGTGCGGTGTTGGAGGAGTTCGACTCCGATGTCATCGAGCACCCGGCACACGAAGACGCCGGGCCCGAGCTACTGCCCGCCGCGCTGCGCGTCCTGGCTTCGGTCAAGGTGCTGGGCGAAGGCGTCGATACGGTCGCAGACTCGATTGCATTCGGCGATGTGCGCGGCTCGATGGTCGATATCGTGCAAATGGTCGGCCGCGCACTTCGAATGCGGCCAGGGCAGGGGAAAATCGCTTCCCTGATCGTTCCGGTATTCCTCGCCGAGGACGAGAACCCCGACGACATGCTCACTTCTCCGGCGTACGGGGCCTTGGCGAAGGTCTTGGAAGCGTTGCGTGCTCACGACGCGGACACCATCGAGGCACTCGCCGACTCCCGTCCCCGCAGCGGTAGTTGGGCACAAGAGGACGCTGATGCGGACGAGGCTGGTGATGGCGAGCGCGAATTCCTGGGTGCCGTCGAGGACCTGAACGGCGGTGAGCCGGCGAATCCGGTGAGCGCGGGGGCGCGGGAGCTGCTGAAGTTCTCCAGCCCGCGCGATCCGGCGCAGCTGGCCCGGTTCGTGAGGCTGCGGGTGCTGGAACCCGAGGGCGAGTACTGGCGGCGCGGGATCGAGGCCGCGGCCCGGTACGTGAAGGAGACCAGCGCGAGGCATCTGCGCGTGCCGTACGACTTCGTCACGCCCGAGGACTGGTCCCCGGCCGGCTTCCCGCTCGGGGTGTGGCTGAAGACGCAGCGCCAGGCCAACAAGGCGGGGCGTCTGGACGGCGAGCGGGTCGCCGAGCTCGATGCGCTGGGGATGGTGTGGTCCCACCAGGACCTCGCCTTCGAAGAAGGCCTCGCCGCGGCGCGGGAATGGGCTGGTGAGCACGGGCACTTCCTGCCCCCGGTGGGTGCGGTGTGGAACGGCTACCCGGTCGGGAACTGGGCCAAGGCGCAGCGCGCCGCAGCGATGCTGGCCGACGAGATCGAGGCGCGGGGCGCGGTTGGCGAGCCGGTCGGCTCTCAGGCCGGTGCCTTGCCCGCCTCGCGACGCGAGGCGTTGGAGGAGATCGATCCCGAGTGGTGCCCGGCCTGGGACATCGGCTGGCAGCGCGCCTTCCGCCTCGTACGCATCCATGTCACGGCGGGCGGCTCGGTGCCGGGCGAGCCGGGTGACGTCGTCGTCCAGGGCGAGGATCTGGGGCGCTGGGTTAAGACACAGCGGCTTGCCTGGGATCGGCTGCCGATTGCGCAGGTGTGGCTGCTCGAGAACGTCCTCGGCCTCGAACCTGCGGGTGAGGATGAGCGCCCCGTGCGCCGGACGCAGGACGACAAGTGGATGCTCAACCTCGCCGCGGCACGCCAGTTCCACGCCCGCGAAGGACACCTGAACGTGCCGAGGAAGCACGTCGAGGAGCTGCCGGTCGCCCTCGCCGGACCCGCCGCCACCGGGCGCGAGATCACCCCCGAGGACACCGTCCTGGTCGACCTGGGCATGTGGCTCGCCAACGTACGCCGCCGCGCCGACAAACTCACCGACCAACGACGAGGCGACCTCGACGTACTCGGCATGCGCTGGTGAAGGGCCAGAAGGTGGCGAGCGCGGTGAATGGGTCTTGCAAGCGTGGCGGTGCTCGGGGTCGCGGGGTCTTCCGTGTGGTGCCGTTAGGTGGGGAGACGACATTCTCATTGATCTGTCGCCTCGCGGGCCGGTACGGGATGCCAGAGGCGGCGTTGCGCTCGGAATGGCGGTGGCACGGCTCGCGGCCCCGGCATCCGGGCGGGGGCGTGAGGGCGGATGCCGAGGTGGTACTGAATACGGCGGGGCGGCAGGTGCTGGCGGGCTTGTGCGGTGTCGACGGCGCGGTGATGACGCGAGCATTGCCCTCTTGGGCGCACGAGGATGCCGCGTTGGAGGACAAGGGCGCCGGGGAGCCGGCGGCTGTCTGGCGTGTGGGTGGTGCGGTGGCGGGGCCCGTGGCCTTCGGCTGCCGCTTGTGTGCTGCACGGCGGTCGGGTGCGCCTGTGGGGTGGGTGCGGTACGCGGCGCGGTGGGAGCGGGTGTGTGTGCGGCACGGGCGGTGGCAGCTGGATGCGGACGCCGACCAGGAGTTGGAGTATCTGGATCTGCGGAGCCTTCCGGAGGTGGTCGCGGCGCGGCGGCGGTGGGCGGGTGTGGCGCGGCGGGCGGTGCGCAGCGGGGTGGAGCCTGAGCGGGTGTTCGCGCTGGCGTATGCGGTGGTGGCCCGGTGGTGGGAGCAGGCGCTGCACTGGGAGGAGGAGAAGGTGTGGCCGCGGCGGCTGCACCAGGTCGCCGGCGGTAATGCGGGCGGGGAGCTGGAGCGGTGGCGGATCGTGGGACGCGATGCGGTCATCTTCCCCGAAGTGGTCGCTGTCGCGGACGCGTTGCTGGATCCGGTCATGGAGCAGCTGGTGTGGGTGGACAGTGGGGCGGAGCGGCCGCGGCCGCTGCCCGTCGACGGGGCGTTCTGCCGGGCTCTGGGCGAGCGTGTGGGCCGGCCGTGGCTGGGCCCGCTGGCGGCGACCGACTATGGCGGACCTTTGATCGCTTGGATGGGAGCCGTTGTACGGGCGCGCCGCGGCCATAACAGGCCTGATCCGTATGCGAAGGATCGGTGGTGGGTGCGCCAGGAGCTTCAACCCGCCACTATGGCTGGGCAGTTGCGGGTGCGGGCCAAGGAGAAGAGGGCGCCCGGTTCGGGCACGAACTGGCGTGCTGTGGTGCCTGCCGAACAGCGTTTCCTGATCACCAACCTCCTCGGTGAAGCCGAGGAGCAGGTGTTGCTCCTGCGCGGCGCGCAGGTCGGGCCGACCGCTGATGCGGCCCGGTATCTGCTGGAGACGCTGAGCCGTGGCACCGAGCTCCTCGACCGGGCGCTGATGCAGATCATGGCCGTGAGGGGCCTCGCGTTTTCCGGACAGGCTTCTGACCGTTTGTTTCACGCGGCGATTCGCAACGTCTCGTACTCGGCGTGGACTTCGCGCGGAGGGCGGTAACCCACCGCCGAATGGAGGCGTTTGCGATTGTACCAGAATTCGATGTAGCGAGTGATGTCCTGCCGGGCGTCCTCGCGGGTCAGGTAAGTCACCCTTGATACGCGCTCGTTCTTCAGGGCGCCGAAGAATGATTCGGCCATGGCGTTGTCGAAACAGATCCCGGTGCGGCCGGCAGATCTGCGGAGCCCGAAGTGGTCCAGCATCCTCCCGAACTCGGCTGACATGTAGTTACTTCCGCGATCCGAGTGAAATATCGCGTCGGCCGCGAGGTTCCTGTTCCGTGCCGCGTTACGGATCGCCCTGGATATCAGGGGGGTTTGGTAGTGGTCGTCCATCGCGTAACCGATGACTTCCTTCGTGCAGCAGTCGATGACCGTTGCGAGGTACAGCCAGCCTTCCCCGGTCGCGATATAGGTAATGTCACCGACGAGCTTCTCGCCGGGCGCATCCGCGGTGAAGTCGCGGCCGACGAGGTCCGGCACCTGGCCGGCCGCAGCCTGAGTGAGGTTGAACCTCTTCGGCTGTGGCAGGCAGGGCACCAGGCCCAGTTCGCGCATGAGGCGGCGGACCAACTCCACGCCCGCGGCGACGCCCCAGCGGTGCAGCTGGGCCTGGATGCGCCGGTGCCCATAGGTGCTGTCGGACATGTCGAAGGCTTCCTCGATGAGCAATTTCAGTTCTTCGCGCCGCTGAGCTGTCGCGGATTCCGGGCGGGATCGCCAGTCGTAGTAGCCGGATCTGGAGACGCCAAGTCGGCCGCACATGAACTCGACGCTGTATGCGCACTTCTCGGTGTCGAGCCGCATCTCGTCGATGAACTCGTACTTGCTTGCTACCGGGGATCCTTCGCGAAGTACGCTGCGGCTTTTTTCAGGAAGGTAACTTCCATCTCCAGCTCGCGGTTGCGTCGTTCGAGTTCCTTCAGGCGCGCCCGCTCGTTCACCGTCAGTTCCGCATCGGGGGCCGGTTCCTGCTGCTTCTGGTACTTCTTCACCCAGCCGCGTAGCGTCTCCGAGTTCAGCTCAAGCTCCCGGGCGACTTCGGAGATCGTCTTGCTTGACCTCAACGCGATCTGGACGGCTTCCTCGCGGAACTCCGGCGAGTACTTACTGGGTGGCGCCACTTCTTCCTCGTTTCCTTGTTCAGGACAACCCTATTGGGTGCCTGTCCGGAAACTTCGTGGCCCCTCACCGCCGCTGTGAACGCCGGAGTGGGACTGGAGGAGGTGGCCGGCTGGGCTCGGCTGTCGCCGGAGGAGGCGGCGGTGATTCTTGGGGCGTACCGGGGTGTGGACGGCCAGTAGGCCGGAGTGCTGCCGCTGCCGGGGACGGGGGCCGGGCGCTGGGTGTAGCGCATGGCGCGGTGTCGTGTGATCAGAACGCATAAAGCAGGTCCGGCGGAGCGGGAGCGCCGGTTGGGTGGGGTGGGTGATCGGCAGGAATGCGATGGGCCGGCCTGGTGACGGGCCGGGGCTGATGGATGTCGAAGCTGGGACAGAGTTCGAGGCCGTTTTCGTTGGTCCGGCGGGGCGGGCGGTGCGGCAGCAGTGGGCTGGCGCCGCGGTGACGGTGCCGTTTGAGGAGTTGGATCCGGTGTCGTCGTTCCCGGTGGTGCCGGGACGGCGGTGGGGGCCGGGGCTGTGGTGGTCGGCGACCACCGGGCGGCACGTGTTGGCGGGATCGCATGCGATGCGGGTGCAGTTGATGGTCCTCGACCGTGATCCGCGTGTGGTCGGGATGGCGGGCCGGCCGGTGCGGGTGCTGTGGCGGGATGGGCGGGGGCGGGAGCGGTCGTGGGTGCCGCAGCTCTTCGCCCGGTACGCGGACGGCACCGGCATGCTGGCCGACTGCCCCAGCCACGCCGAGGCCGGCGGGGAACGGGCGCTGCGGGCCGCGGCCGTGTTAGCGGAGGCGTGTGCGCAGGTGGGGTTCGTCTACCGGCGCTTGGAGCGGCTCGATGAGTTGGTCGAGGCCAATGTGAAGTGGCTGGCCGGCTACCGGCACCCACGAAATCGGGGACGGGCGGGACTGCTGGAGGACGTGGTTGAGGTGTTCTCGCAGCCGCGGCCGCTTGTCGAGGGGGTAGCGGCGGTTGGTGATCCGCTTGAGGTGCTTCCCGCCGCGTTCCACGCCCTGTGGGCCCACTTGTTGGTGGCGCCGCTGGATGTGGCGCTGCATGAACGTGTTCTGGTCCATGCCGTGCGGGAAGACGCTGAGGGCGCGAGGGTCCGCGGGGAGGCCAGGTGAGCGGGGTGAGGCCAGGCGGGCGGCCGGTGGTCGCGGTGGGGGCGTATGTACGGTTTCGCGGTCTGCGGTGGCAGGTCGTCGCGCTGGCCGGGCAGCAGTTTCATCTGACCGGTGAACAGGGAGCGGATGAGGTGGTGCTGGCCGGGCATCTGTTCGCCGATCCTGCCTTCGCGGTGCTGGGGGCGGAGCGGGCTCAGGCGGTGCCGCAGTGGGGGCTGTTCGAGACCGCCCCGGCCGCTGCGCGGGAGAAGGCGCTGGCCTGGCAGCGGCACATCCGGGAGGTGGAGTACGGGCGCCCCGATGGGGAGGACAGCGGCGGTCAGGTGCGGCCGGAGTACAACCCGGAGCGGTGGACGCTGGCCGAGCGGGAGCAGGCCAAGGCACGGGAGCTGACGGCGCTGGGCTTTGGTCGGGTATCGAGGTCGACAGTGCAGCGCATGCGGCTGGCCTACCGCAAGCAGGGGCTGTGGGGGCTGGTCGACCACCGCACCGCCCGCAGTCCTGGCGGCGGTGACGGGCGGCAGGACGAGCGGGTCGTTGCTGCGGTCAAGGACGTGCTGCGCGGCCAGCGGGGACGTTCCAAGGGCACCGTGAAGGCGCTGATGCCGCTGGTCGCGCAGCTTCTCAAGGACCGGCACGGGGACACGGTGGCGATGCCGGCGCAGGCCACCTTCTACCGGCTCGTCAACCAGCTCGCCCACCCAGCCGACCACCCGGGCACTGCGGTGCGCACGGCGCCGATCACGGACGACGGGCGCGCCCTCACCCCGACCGTGGCGCTGCGGCCCGGGGAGCAGGTCCAGATCGACACCACCTGCCTCGATGTCCTGGCGCTGTTCGAGGACGGCAGTGTGGGGCGCCCCGAGCTGACGATCGCTGTCGACGTGGCCACCCGGGCGGTCCTGGCGGCCGTGTTGCGCCCGGGTGGCACGCAGGCCGTGGACGCCGCCGTGCTGCTGGCCGAGATGGCTGTGCCGCACCCGGCGCGGCCGACCTGGCCCGATGCCCTGCGCTTGGCCCACAGTGCCCTGCTTCCCGGACAGCGGCTGCTGTCGCTGGACGAGCGTTTTGAAGGTGCGGCCGCACGGCCGGTGGTGGTACCGGAAACGGTCGTGGTGGACCGGGGAAAGGTGTTCCTGTCGAAGGCGTTCACGGGTGCCTGCCAAGCACTCGGGATCAGCGTGCAGGCCGCCCCGCCGTTCGCGCCGACAGCCAAGGGCATCGTGGAACGCACCTTCGGGTCGATCAACACCCTGTTCTGCCAGCACCTGCCCGGCTACACCGGCTCCAATGTCACCCGCCGCGGCAAGGATGTCGCACGTGAAGCCTGCTACAGCGTCGCGCAGCTGCAGGACCTCCTCGACGAGTGGCTCGTGCACTTCCACCATCGCCCCCACGAAGGGCTGCGGCATCCGCTCCTGCCGAAGATCGCGCTGTCCCCGAACCAGATGTGGGCGGCCCTGGTCGCCATCGCCGGATACGTGCCCGTGCCGTTGAGCGGCAGTGACTACCTGGAGCTGCTGCCGGTGCGGTGGCAGGCCATCACCGACCGCGGCATCCGCCTGCACCACCGCACCTACGACCACGACCTGCTCGGCCCCTACCGAGGCCAGACATCGGACGTGGCCGCCCGCGGCGGGAAATGGGAAGTCCACACCAACCCGCACGACGTACGCCAGATCTGGGTCCGCCTGCCCGGCCTCGGGCTGACGGAGATTCCCTGGATCCACCGTGAGCACGCCCACCGGCCGTTCAACGACCGCACCTGGCAGTACCTGCAGACGATCACCACCCGCCGCGACGGCCATGACCGCTACGAGGCAGATCTCGCCGAGGCCCTCGACCAGCTCATGCGCCGCGCCCGCGCCGGAACGGCCACCCGCGACGAGCAACACCTCCTGGCCCGTCACGCCCCCGTCCGCACTCCCCCACCACGAGCCGTTCCCGGGCCCGGCGTTCAGGAACAGGAGGAGGGCGCACCAGCCACCGCGGAGGCGGGAGGCGACAGCCTCGACGACCTCGACCAGGACACGCAGGGCGCCGCCGGGAACGAGGACGAGACCTTGGACGGTCCGGCGGTGGCCGGATACGGGCTCTACGACGCCCTGGAGGAGGCCCTCAAGTGGTGAACCACCACCGCCCCGGCACCGCCGGCACCGACACGATGGCGGGCGTGGGCAGGGGCGAAGAGAGTGTGCCCGCCGACGAGGATGCGGCGGCCGGCGGGGCGTGGCCGGTGACCACCTGGCAGGGCTGGCAGCACTTCGCCACCACCCCGCCCCTCGCACCGCCCGCCCCCGGCGACCCGGCGCGCAGCGAGGAGGAACGCCTGGCCTACCACTCCGCGTTCGTCACCGTACGCACCCCGGCCATCGACACGCTCACCACGAACGTACGGACCCTGATGATCCTGGGACGGCACCAGCAGACCACCGCCCGCCCCTCACTGATCGTCACCGGCCCGGCGGCCGCCGGGAAAACCACCGCCCTGCTCCACGTCGGCCGGGCCTGCCACCTCGCGCACAGCCACAATCACCCGCCGCCGGCGGGCTCCGCGCACCCCCAGGTGCCGGTGGCGTATGTACTGGTCCCACCTGCCGCGAGCGCGAAAGCACTCGCCACCGAGTTCGCCCGCTACCTCGGCATCCCCGTCACCACCCGCATGACCCAGGCCCAGATCACCGACGCCGTCTGCCACACCTACAACCGCGTGGGCGTCCGCCTGGTCATGATCGACGAGATCCACCGCCTCAACCCCCGCACCACCACCGGCGCCGAAACCGCAGACCTCCTCAAAGACCTCACCGAACGCATCCGGGCGACCTTCGTGTACGCGGGCATCGACGTCACCGGCACCGCTCTGTTCTCCGGAGTCCGCGGAGCCCAACTCGCCGCCCGCGCCAGCCTCGTGGAATGCGGAGCGTTCCCCGCACGCCTCGGAAAACACCAGCCGTTCAAAGAACTGATCACGGGCGTGGAAGCCGCCCTCGACCTCCGCGCACACCGGGCAGGCACCCTGGCCCGCCACGCCTCGTACCTCCATCAGCGGACCGCAGGAAGGATCGGGAGCCTGACCCGCCTCATCCGCCAAGCCGCGATCACCGCGATCCTCGACGGCACCGAACGCATCACCAAAACCAGCCTCGAGACGATCCGCCTCGACCACCTCGCCGAAACCCACCACCGCCCCACCGGCAGGAAGTAACCACCCACCAGGTGCTGAGCAGGACCAACCCCCTGGCCAGCACCAATGCAGCCGGTGCCCTTAGACGCAGAAGCCATCTGCAACAAACCCCAGAATTCTCAACAAAGTTGAGATAGCCCCTGTTCAGAGCATTACAAGCCCGCAGCGCCTTACCAACAACCCGTTCTCACCCAACCTGCAACACCCCAGCCCACCCCACACCCCGCACCCCAACCACCACCCCGCCAACGTCAACCGCCAAACTCGGCCTGCACGGCTTCAGCTTCGGACAGATCACCCTCGACCGCGTCCGCATCCCGCCACGCAACGTGCTCGGCGAGGTAGGCCAAGGGCTCGCCGTCGCCCAGTCCAGCAGCGTCCTCTACGGCCGCCCCAACCTCACCGCCCTATCCCTGGGCCTGCACGAGCAGGCCGTGGCCCTCACCGCCCGCTACCTCAGCCAGCGCCCCCGTTACACCGGCACGCTCGCCGATCTCTCCGTCGTACGCGACCGGCTCGGGCGGATGTCATCGAGGCTGATCATGGCGCGGATCCTCGCCTACCACGCTGTCGACATGCTCGACCACCACCTCGCCTGCGACGACGAACTCATCACCGCCAAAGCCCTCGGCCACGAACTCGCCGCCGAAACCGGCAACGACGCCATGCAACTCCACGCCGCCAACGGCCTGGGCACAGAACTACAGATCGGGCGCATCTGGCGCGACATGCAAACCACCTACGCCCCAGCCGGCACCGGCGAAATCCAACGCAAACGCCTCGCCGACACCCTCCTCCACCACCACACCGACACGACCGGTCCGGCCGACGAGCAACCACACCTCCCGTGGTCAGTGCTGCATGCCGCCCGCGGCCAGCCATCTGTCCCCGAACCACCCCTGCCCGTCTGACACTCCACGCTCCCGCGCACGGTCACTCCCCGTGACTCCCCACGATCGTGCGCGGACCCGTCCCACAGCCGGCCCCGCTCCGGCGCCGCCTGTGGGACACCCGGTGCGGCATCCGCAGTGGCCGCAGGTGCCGCACCGGACCCTCCGGCCAGGGAAACGACCCGGTGATCCGATCCCCGGCCGGAACCCGGTGCGGCGTACGTCCTGGGCAGACACGCGCCGCACCGGGCCCCAACTCCACAGCCCGCGGCAATCCCTCACTCCTGTCCGGCGGCCCGGATGACGACCGGGCCGGGTCGCCGGACAGGGCACACCCCCGGTGCGGGGATTCGTTCCCCCACGGCCCCCGCACCGGGCTTTCAACACGCCAGCTCCCTCCCAGCCGAAAAGGACAGACACCGTGCAGCTTGTTGCGACCCCGTTGGGAAAGCACCGCCTCATCCTGCGGCCCGGCAGCACCAAGGCCGTGCAACTCCCCCACGCCCGGTTCGAGGAGCTGCGCGCCCTGTCGCTTGCTTCTGCCTTTGTCCCCGAGTGGCTCATCCGCCCCGTCCGCGCGCAGTGGGGCGTGGATCTGGCCGGCTTAAGGGCCTGCGACGTGCTCATCATGCGTGAGGCTGGCCCGTACGAGTTCAGCCGCGCCACGTTGGAGATCAACCTCGGCTGTGACTACGACTGCGTCATGTGCTCGCTCGGCGCGAAGCGGCAATGGAGGAATTCCCGACACTCGAAGGAGGCTGATAGCCACCACCGCGCACCAGGCGACCCTCAGCCCAGAGGCAGACCCGGACCTGATCAAACGAGGTCGGCGTCCAAGCCGTGTTGCGGGTCAAGTACCGGTAGCCGACCCACTCCTGCGCCAGGCACTGACTGGCGGTCAGGAGGCCGACCACCTTCGCCCGGTGCGCCGCAGGCATCCACTCGACCAGGGCACGAGTCTCCCCTGCGTCGATGGCCTTCTCCTTCGCACCTCGTGCGAGTCCGAGCTCCAGGAGCGCGCCATAAAGTCGCTCAGTAGGCTGAACCGTTGGAAGGCCCCGCTCGCTGGCCGTCTTGGACGCGGACTTCCCCATCGAGCGCGTCTGGCGGGACATGCAGAGCACCTACGCACCCGCCGGGACCGGTGAGGTCCAGCGCCGGCGCCTCGCCGAGAACCTCCTCCAGCAGGAGGACGAGACCGGTGCGCGCACCCCGTGGTCCGTGTTGCATGCCGGGCGCTTCCAGCCCCCCATCGTCGACCAGCCAGTCGGCGTCTAGGAACTCCCGCGCACGCTCACCCCCGTGTGTCCGCAGGACCGTGCGCGGGTCCAACGTCTCACGCTCGGCACCCCCCGTGGCCGAGCGTGAGACACCGGCCCGGCGCGGGGAAGACGGTGCGGCTTCTCCTCCCCTATGAAGACGCCGCCTCCGCCCCCGCGCCGGGCGCCACCACCATCCCGCCGACCGCACAGGGAATGCCCCGTGACAGCCGTCCTGCCCGCCTTCGTCCCTCAGTTACTCAACCAGAGCAAAGACCCCACGGAGATTCCTCAGATCGACCCTTCGCACGCTGAAGGCTGGCTCAGCATGCTCGCGTCGAGGATCCTCAGCGTCCTCGACACGGGCACCTACCGGGCAGACGGCTCGTTCCTCGCCCACGGCTACGCGCATCTTCCCGTCGGGCTGCCGGACGGCCCCCTGACCTACCTTCGGGTGACGACACAGTCCGGCCTGGCGCCCTGGCCGGTACGCGCCACCTCCGTGGTCCTGACGCTCTCCGGCTCACTCGAGCTGGAGATGTACCAGGAGATGGACGACTCCCTCGCCCAATGGCCGCGCTACGCAAGCCTCTTCGGACCAGAAGAGGTGTTCGCCGTGCACGCGGAAACACTCTGCGCCACCCGAAGCAGCTCCGACGCCCTGCACCTGCTGGCCATCGAGCGGCCTGCGAAGCCTGGTGGTTCGCCACTCACCCCCGACGAATACTCCCGCGCCGCGCACCGGGCACGCGAGGTCCTCGAAGGCGTCTCACTGGCCAGTGCGGCAGGGAGGCGTCCCTGAAGACCGCAGACTCCTGGCTGCCGCAGGTCCCGTGTATGGACACGACCGACCTGGACTACGTGCAGCACGTCATGCGCAGCATTCTTGACCGGCTGGCCGCAGACCGGAACCTGCTCACCACGCTCGTCGACGAGGTCGTGCATCATCCCGCCCGCCTGGCAGCGAGCCGTGTCACGCTCCTGCTGAACCGGCTGTCGCTGTGGGAGGCCCCCGACCACAGCTTCGAAATCCGCCTCCATATGAACCCGCGGCCCGAGAACCAACTCGTACCGCACAACCACTGCTACGCGTTCGCCACACACATCCTGACGGGCGGCTACGTCCACGTAGTCCGGCGCCGCACCGACGGCTGGCAGGGCCCGTTCACCGGCGCCGACCTCCAGCCGGCCATCGTGACGATCGAACGCCCCGGTAGCTCGTACGCGCTCGATCACTTGATGGTGCACCAGGCCGCGATGACGCCCGACACCGTCACCCTCTTCATCCGCGGCCCCCGCCGAAAGACGGCCTCCCACGCCGCCGAGGAGCTCATGCCCTCCGAGCAGTCCTGGCCCGAGTCCGCCGTACCCGGCAACCAGCCCGAACAGTCACACTCCGCCACCGTCGACGAATCCCTGACGATGCGCCGCTACCTGCGAGACCGCCGAATCATCAACTGACCCCCGCCGGATTCCCCAGCCCCTACGCCGTAGCCGCCCGCCTGCGACACGACAGGCAACGGCGAACACCCCGAACGACACGAGGAGTTTGCGATGGCCGACGTACTGACGACCGATCCCCCCGCCTGGCACCACTACGACAACGGCGCCCGCGCCGTACAGGCCGGCTCCGGGCTGTGGGCCATGTCTCACAACAGCAGCGGCCAGCACATCGACTGCGTGAACGGCACTCGCCACGTGTCGCAGCGACCCTGGAATTCGCCTCACGGTGGAGCCTTCGGCGTCCTCCGGGAGACAGACACCACACAGGAGGATGCCATGCCAGCCCACCGCGCCCTGAACGCCAAACAGGAGAGAGAGGTCCGCACCCTCTACGCCCACGGCCTCAGCTCAACCGAGTTAGCCCAGCGGTACAGCGTCACGCACAAGACAATCCTCAAAGCCATCCCGCAGAGCGAGCGCCGGGTGCCGGGCGGAATCCCCCTGCGGCAGGACCTGCCGATGCACGAGATCGTGCCCCGGTACCAAAGCGGCGAGAGTGCAGCCGCCCTGGCCGACGAGTACGGGGTCAGCGCGACCACTTTGAAGACAAGGTTGCAGGACGCGGGCGCCATGAGCCCCCTCGCCCGGATCAGCACCCCTGAAGGTAACCGCGCCCTGGTCCAGGAGTACGAAAACGGGGCGACACTCGACAGTCTCTCTGCCCGCCACGGGCCGTCTCGACTCACGATAAAGCGGCTTCTGGAAGAGAACGGAGTGACGATCCGGCGGCGTGGCCCCAGAAGCAGCCGCAACCGCTGACAGGGGCCCGGCTGTGACGGAACAGCTTCTGACAGGTCATTGGGCCGGTTCGCCGTTGGCATCGATCTGAACCACTCCGGGTCTGATGGAGACTCCGGACTGTCCCGAGTTGAGTGGAGTCAAGTTGCTTGGTTTCAGGCGGATTGCGGGACTCGTTCCCGGCTCTGCCAGAAGTCGCGTTCGTACTCGGCTGGTGGCACGTAGTCAAGCGCGGAGTGCAGGCGTTCTTCGTTGTACCAGGTGATCCACTGGAAGATCGCCCGTTCGACCTGGGCGGGGTCCTTCCAGGGGCCCTGCATCTCGATCAGCTCGGCCTTGAAAGTGCCGTTCAGCGCCTCGGCCATGGCATTGTCGTACGAGTCCGCGACGGAACCGACCGACGCGGAGGCGCCGATGTCCGCGAGCAGGTCAGTGTATCGAATCGACACATATTGGGCGAGTTCAATTGATCGTTGCAACACCCGGCTGTTGCAACGAGCGTAGCTGCTCTTCGAAGACCTCGGCCAGCGTCCGCCAACCGAGGATCTTGCGGGGCCGGTTGTTGATCGCCGTGGCGACGGCTTCGAGGTCCGTGGACGACCACAGGGAGAGATCGGTGCCCTCGAAGAAGCCGTTGCCCGCGCTGCGGATTTCCGCGGCTCCTTCAAGACGAAGACCGAGCAGCGCATCGGCGCCCTGGACACCTACTGCAAGACCTGCCGGCGTCCCTTCGCCGAAGTCACCGGGGAGGACTGCGAAGCCCTCGTCGACAACCGGCACCTGATCGGCGGAGACCAGTCGGTGCGCGCGAAGCGCAAGCCCGCCCCGGCCCCGCCCCCTGGCGCGAAGCTCGTCAAGGGCGGCACCTACAGCCGGTATGGCCTCAAGGCGTACGTCGCCGGCGTTTCGGCCTGTTCGGGTATGCACCTACGGGTACCTCGGTTCGCCGTGCGTGGCAGGAAGACGCGCTTGCACCTCGTCGAGGACGCGACGTGCGAGCTGGTCGTCACTGGCGGCCCCAGGCCGCGGCGGAGGCGGCCTTCGGCCGGGGCACCATCGGCCGCGAAGGACACGCCCGCCACGAAGAAGACGCGCTGCTGGCCCGTCAGCACGTCGAATCCGCTCTGAAAGTCCTGCCGACCGACCGACCGCTGATCATCTTCGTGGACACGGAAGCCTGCCGCACCATCTGGCCCGGCCTCCAAAACGTGCGCTTCGGCACCGGGCCCCTGCCCGGCGATGACCTGCGCACCCCCACACGCCCCGTAGCCGTGGTCGCCATCAACACCGCCTACGGCGAAGTCCCCACTCCGGTGGAGAACACCGCCAGCACCCGCCAGAACCTCAAACGCCCTCCCAAGCCCCAGAACCGCCTCTACCGCCGCACCACCACCACCGGCCTCACCAGCTGGTACATCGCCCAGGCATCCCGCACCTACGAAGGCTTCGGGGGCGCCGGCAGCATCGGCGGGCTCCACACCCGCTTCACCCTCCCCAAGGACGACTGGGCCCTGCAGCGGAAGGACTGGCACAGCTTCACGGCCGCCCAGATCACCGTCCCCCACGCAGGAACCTGGGTTCCGAAACAACTCGCGGCACTCTGCGCCCAGTTGTGCCACCAGTCCCTGGCCTGGGACGCGCGCACCCGCCACCCGGTCCCGCTGCAAGTCGCCGGCGCCATGGACCGCTCCCACCCCGAATACCGGGGGCCGAGCATCGAACCTTCCGCCGCACCCGCAGCTGATGAGGCCGAAGATGGCATGTAGTGGGCGCAGACGGGTGTAACCACGGATAATCCGGCTGGATACAAGATCTCGCTACCTGCTCGCCGAACACGGCGACAGCCAGGAAACGCCGATCCGGGCTTCCCACCCAAGCCGGGCCGAGCACGCAGAAGGTGACCGCCGCGATCCTCGCCGATCCCGGCATCGCCCACGCGGCCCGGCGCCCCAGCATGTCCCCGGCTAACGCCAGGCCCGGGCTGTGAACGACCCGCCGCCAGCACCGGGCGCAGCGTTGTCAGACCCCGGTGACAGGATGACGCCAGAAGAGCCGTGTCCGCCCAGCGGCCGCGGCACCCCGAGCAGCACGGAGCACCCGCCCATGAACCGCAGTGAGCTGATCGCAGTCGTAGCCGAGCGCGCTGAGGTGACCCGCAAGGACGCCGACGCCGTGCTGGTCGCGTTCGCCGAGACCGTCGGCGAGATCGTCGCCAAGGGCGACGAGAAGGTCACCATCCCCGGCTTCCTGACCTTCGAGCGCACCCACCGTGCCGCTCGCACCGCGCGCAACCCGCAGACCGGCGACCCGATCGAGGTCCCGGCCGGCTTCAGCGTTAAGGTCTCCGCCGGCACCAAGCTCAAGAACGCCGCGAAGGACAAGTAGGCGCCTGCCTCCCGCCGGCAGCGGCCCAGCACCGAAGAGGCCGAGGCCCGATGGGCGGGCACAACGGCACGCCTCACCCGCAGGAGCCGGATTGGAATCCCGCCCACGGGGTAGAACGGTCGCCGGGCATCCTCCAGTGACGGACGATCCCACCCCCAGACCAGCCGGGATGCACCGGCAAGATCGAAGGACAAGCAGCATGGCCAGCGGCACCGTGAAGTGGTTCAACGCCGAGAAGGGTTTCGGGTTCATTCAGCAGGACGGCGGCGGACCGGACGTCTTTGCGCACTACTCCAACATCTCCGGCAACGGCTTCCGCGAACTCCTCGAAGGCGAGCAAGTCACCTTCGACGTGACCCAGGGCCAGAAAGGCCCCCAGGCCGAGAACATCGTCCGCCGCGGCTGACCTGGAAAATGACGCCGCCCCGCGAGAACCACTGTGTAAAGTGGCCTCACCGACGCGGGGTGGAGCAGCTCGGTAGCTCGCTGGGCTCATAACCCAGAGGTCGCAGGTTCAAATCCTGTCCCCGCTACTGACCGAAGGGCCCGGATCTCCGTCCGGGCCCTTCGCCGTGTCCGAACCCCGCACCATTCCCGCGTCCCGCCGAACCTGCCACTCCAGCGACCAGGCCCTTCACCACGAACGTCACCCGGCATCAGCAGCAGCCACAGGATCCGGGCCCTGCCCTACCCACCCGGGCCGCATCCGCGCTCAGACCGTGCGGGCGCCCGATCTGCTCCCAGGTAGCGCCCACCTCCGATCCGCGAAACGCACACCGCAACGCCAGCGACCACTGGGCACTCGCGGACTGGCGGCGCGCCATGGGTCTACGGCGCCCAGGACGAGAGGCGGCACAGGCTCCGACCGGGCGGGTACAGGAGCACGCGCCAGCGGTCCGACTGACGCTGAGCGGCGCGTAGGGCTGGCGGGCCAGCCCCAGCACCCGGCACGTCACCGCCACCGGCACAGGGCACTCCCGCGACCGCTCCCCAAGATCTGTCCAGAGCCCAAATAGCGCCGCCCTAGCCAAGCCAGAACAGTTCAGCCTGACCTATTTATGGGGTGGGACTGAACCGTCGACCCTCACGGCCCCGTGTTGTGTCTGAACACTTCCGGACCATGGCCCGCTCGACCACTGGAGTGCGCGCCGCCGCGGCACCGGATACACGAAGGACTGCAACACATCCCGAAGGGCCTCACATGTTCAAACCCGGGCGTCCCAAGGCGGTCCTGCACCTCATGGACAGCGAGCACCGCAAGCTCGTCAGACTGGCCGAGGACGCGCGCACACCTCGCGACATCGCCCTACGGTGCAACATCGTCCTGACATGTGCCCAGGGTGTCACAAATCGCGAGGTGGCACGCCGGATCGGAGTCAGGGAGGAAACCGTGGGCAAGTGGCGTGCTCGGTTCGTCCAGGAGGGAGTCGCCGGACTGTGTGTGCCATCGCGCCGCAACCACGGTGGCCGCCCCAAACCGGTGCTCTCCCTGAGCGAGGACGAACGTCTCCGCTTGGAGGAGATCAAGAAGGTCGGCCCTCCCAGCGCAGCCCTGCTGAGCACGGTCCTCCTGGCAAGCGCCTCCGGTCTCACCAACCGGGAGATCGCACGGGCGAACGGCCTGGCCGAGCACACCGTGGGACGGTGGCGGGCGCGGTTCCTGGCCAACCGGCTTCTGTGCTTCGGGGCCGACGGTCTCCCTGGCCGCCCACGTGCGCGCTTAGGGGTCCTTGCGGAATGACCTTGTTGTGGCACGGTGGAGATGTATGTGATCCCGTGTTTTGTGGGGTGTGACCATGGCGCGGCGGAAGCCGTGGGAGGTCAGTGACGAGTTGTGGGCGGTGATCGAGCCGCTGTTGCCGAAGCATGAGCGTCGTTTCCGGTATCCGGGGCGCAAGCGGATCGGTGACCGCAGGACCCTGCAGGGTGTGCTGTTCGTCCTGTACACCGGTGTCCAGTGGGAGTTCCTGCCGCAGGAGTTGGGGTTCGGTTCGGGTCCTACCTGCTGGCGGCGTCTGGCCGAGTGGCAGGAGGCCGGGGTGTGGGAGGAGCTCCAGCGGGTGCTGCTGGATGGGTTGCGGGCAGCCGACCGCCTCGACTTCTCCCGCGCCACGATCGATGCGTCCCACGTGCAGGCCAAGCGGGGGCGAAGCAGCCCAAAAGTCGGCCCGAGCCCGGTTGACCGCGCACGACCGGGCTCGAAGCATCACGTCCTGACCGACGCCCGCGGCACTCCGCTGCGGGTGTCTCTGACCGGCGGGCACCGCAACGACGTCACCCAGCTCCTGCCCCTGATCGACAGTCTTGGGCCGGTGCGGGGCAAGCGGGGCCGGCCACGGTGCAAGCTCCGCGTGTTATACGCCGACCGCGGCTACGACCACGACAGTTACCGGCGACGGCTGCGCGAGCGCGGCATCGTTCCAAGGATCGCCCGGCGGGGGCAGCCGCACGGTTCGGGCCTGGGCTGCGTCCGGTGGGTTGCCGAGTCCGCGATCGCCTGGCTCCACGGGCCCCGCCGCTTACGGATCCGCTGGGAAACCAGAGACGACATGCACGATGCATTCCTCCAGCTCGCGCACTGCATGATCCTCGCCCGCAAAAACCCAGCACTCTCAAAGCACCACTAAGCAGGGGTGCGCGGCTGAGTACCGGGCCGAAGCTCGATGCGAATGGTGTCGTCGTCCACGATGACGTACGTGGGATCCGTGGCCTTACTCCACCCCAGGCCCAGCAGGTAGTAGCGCTGATCACGCTGGATCAGCAACCGCAGGCCGCTGTAGCGGTACCGGTAGTGCGCATCGGGTCCCAGATCCTCCACATGCGGGCCGGGCGCAGCGATGCTCAGCGGCTCGGTGCTCAGCACGATCACGGCCACGCGGCGCACCAACTGGTCTGCATCGCGGTGCGCGTCCTGACGGCCGAGCTGCCCGGCTATCAGGGCCACCACCCAGATCAGAAAGAGACCCGCAACCAAGACAGACACGGCACGCTCCCATGCGGGCCTGCGCGGCTCACCCGCAGGAGCAGCACTGCGCGTCTGGCCGAGGAGGAGTCCTGCTGACACAAGCAAGGGCGCCGACCAGGCGGCAGGCTGGATCCACCGCCACAACACCATCAGCACGACCCCCGCGGCGACGAACGCCGGATACGCCCGCGCCGCTGCTTGCCCGAAAACGCGCAAGCGGCGGACATGGCGTTCTGCGAGGTGCAGGGTGATCAGCAGCCGTGGAACAGCCGGTACCAGCAGCGCCAGGGCGACGGCTACCAGAGCCGGCAGCGTGGCGAGCCGCAGGCTGCGCATCCCCAGTTCCAAAGTGCTGAAGCCCATGGCAAAGCTATCCACGTGGAAGTAGCCGAAGTAGGCGTTGGTGTAGATGGAACCGGCGTAGAGCATCAGGCCGCCGACGAACGACGTCGCTCCGAAAGCCGAGTTGACAAGCTCCAGCCGACCGCCTGTGTCCGTATGCGGGTCAGGCGGCGGTGAGGCGTTCCCGTCCCCGAGATGGCGGTGACGTGCAGGCCCGCGGCGGACCTCGCGGCGGGGTCGGTGGTCAGGCGGGCGGAGCGTAGCGGAGGGAACTGCCGGCTCCTGGGGTACGGCGGCGCCCATCCAGTCAGCCCTCCTCGGGTGGCATGCCGGTCTCCGGCTCGGTCGGGGATGCCGAACACGTGTTGCCCGGACCCGGTGTCGGGCTGCACGGGGTCGGTGTCGGCTCGTTGCTGGCCGTGGCCATGGTGCCAGGCTCGTCAGGCGGCCCGGTGTCCGTTGGAGGCGGTTCCACGGGGGGAATCCCCGGGTCCCCGTCTGCCCCTCCACCGTTGTCCCGGTCAGCCAGGACACCGCCCCTGCCATCCTCGTCGGCGGCAGATCCATCGTCGTCACTCCGACCGCTGCCGGTGCTGCGCTCGCCGCTCTGGCCGTTGACGGTTCCGCCGCCGTCGCCCTGGTCAGCCGGGGTTCCGCTCTCCCCGCTGTGCCCGGGAGTCGTCGGCCCTGACGGGGTAGCTGCTGGCACCGAGGCATCAACAGGTGGATTTCCGCCAAGTGGCTCTCCCGGAGTGCCACACCCTGCAGCCCCAAATCCCAGGAGCACC
The DNA here is from genome assembly GCF_045041015.1 of Streptomyces sp. NBC_00019. Lineage (NCBI taxonomy): Bacteria > Bacillati > Actinomycetota > Actinomycetes > Kitasatosporales > Streptomycetaceae > Streptomyces > Streptomyces sp. NBC_00019. Next base: position 386,101 of record NZ_CP108303.1, on the reverse strand, counting down.
GCCGTGACAACAGCGGTAGCAGCCCTGCCCCCACTGACGCCTCCCGGGCGCACTCGTATCCGTTTCCTCGTCACAATCTGCAATACTTCACGGCCCGTAGAGGCAGGATCAACTAGATACAGGCATTGCACACATGTACGGATGAAACCATAGAAACCGCTGCACGAATGCGCGCTGGTGTCCTGCGTCAGTAGTTGATCGTTAGTAGTTGCGTGACTTCTGCTGCTGGCGCGTCAGTTCCTTGCAGCGGCCCCAAGTTGGAGCCGTTGCTGCTGTCTGCGGAGGAGCGGGCGGCGTTGGAGCCGTGGACGCGTCGGGCGACATCGACCCAGGCGTTGGCCCTGCGGGCTCGGATTGTGCTGGCGTGTGCGGGGCCGGAAGCACCGCCGATCGTCGCAGTCGCCAGGGATCTGCGGGTGGCCGCGGACACAGTCTGCAAGTGGTGGCGGCGGCTTCGCACCGAGCGGCTGGACGGCCCGGCAGCAAGCACCACATCCTCACCGACGGACAGCACATCCCGCCCGGTCGTGCGCGGTCAACCGGGCTCGGGCCGACTTTTGGGCTGCTTCGCCCCCGCTTGGCCTGCACGTGGGACGCATCGATCGTGGCGCGGGAGAAGTCGAGGCGGTCGGCTGCCCGCAACCCATCCAGCAGCACCCGCTGGAGCTCCTCCCACACCCCGGCCTCCTGCCACTCGGCCAGACGCCGCCAGCAGGTAGGACCCGAACCGAACCCCAACTCCTGCGGCAGGAACTCCCACTGGACACCGGTGTACAGGACGAACAGCACACCCTGCAGGGTCCTGCGGTCACCGATCCGCTTGCGCCCCGGATACCGGAAACGACGCTCATGCTTCGGCAACAGCGGCTCGATCACCGCCCACAACTCGTCACTGACCTCCCACGGCTTCCGCCGCGCCATGGTCACACCCCACAAAACACGGGATCACATACATCTCCACCGTGCCACAACAAGGTCATTCCGCAAGGACCCCTAAGAAGCCGTCTCATTTGGTGAGTCGGCGGTAGCAAATGAGGGTGCAGGCGATGGCGGTGAAGGCCATGAAGTGTTCGGCTTTGCGTTCGTAGCGGCGGTGGAGCCGACGGCAGCCGGCGAGCCAGGCCATGGTGCGCTCGATCGTCCAGCGGTGGCGGCCCAGCCGTGTGGAGGATTCGACCCCCTTGCGTGCGATGCGGTGCGTGATACCGCGCTTGCGCAGCCATCGACGCAGGTGGTCGTAGTCGTAGCCCTTGTCGGCGTGCAGCTTGGCGGGCTTGCGTCGGCGTGGGCCGCGGCGGGAGCGGATCGGCGGGATCCCGCGGACCAGGGGCTGCAGGGCCTGGCTGTCGTGGAGGTTGGCACCCGATATGCCGACGGAGAGGGGCAGACCAGTCCGCTCGGTGATCAGGTGGATCTTCGAGCCTTTCTTGCCCCGATCGACAGGATTCGGACCTGTCAGGCCCCCCCTTTCAGGGCCCGCATGTTCACCGAGTCGATCGCACACCTCGACCAGTCCAGGTCTCCGCGAGCGCCGAGTTCGTCCAGCACCAGGCGGTGCAGTTTGGCCCAGACCCGGGCCCTGCTCCATTCGCTGAACCGGCGGTGCGCGGTCGGCCCCGACGGGCCGAAGGATGGCGGTAACTGCTTCCATGTGCACCCTGACGTGGCCACGAACACAATCGCGGCCAGCACCTCGCGATCCCCGTACCGCTGTCGGCCACCACCTTGTGGCCGTGTCGGGGCTGGCGGCACCACCCGCGCGAACAACTCCCACAGCTCATCCGGCACCAAGCGCTCCACGATGTCCACGACCGCAGACTATCGAACACGCCAAATGAGATGTCCTCTAAGTGATGATGCCTTGGCCGACGCGGCCCCGGCGATCCCGCGCAGGGCACCGTGAAACCTGTCCCATCGGCGGGAGAGGGAAGGTGTCAACAACACTCAGGAAGACAGCGAAATAGCAGACATATAGATGCGGCGGAGCCCACACAGAACACTTCGACATCAGAGCACGTTGTCGCCGCCAGGTGTGACCGGCTACAGTCGCAGCGAAGTTCTGCCACCCGATCCATGTACGAAGTGTCCGTGCGTCGGACACCATTGACCGCCAGTCAGGTGTTAACAGGCGGCTAAGACCAGAAGGAGTTCGCCTCCGTGGCGTCCCACCGTCGACCCAAGCAGCCGAGCCGCACGCGCGTGACCGTGCTGACCACAGCTGCTGCCGCTGCAGTCGCTCTGAGTGCCAACGCCGCCAACGCGGCGCCGAGCGAGAAGCCCAGCAAGGACGAGGTCAAGTCCAAGGTCGACAAGCTCTACGAGGAGGCCGAGCAGGCCACCGAGAAGCTCAACGGCGCCAAGGAGAAGCAGGAGAAGCTCCAGAAGGAGATCTCCACGATCCAGGACAACGTCGCCCGCGGCCAGGAGGAGCTCAACGACCTCCGGGACTCCATGGGCCTGGCCGCCGCCGCCCAGTACCGCACGGGCAGCATCGACTCCTCCCTCCAGCTCTTCCTGTCGTCGAACCCGGACGACTACCTGGACAAGGCATCCACCGCCGACCAGCTCAGCGCCCAGCAGGTCGACGCGCTGAAGAAGATCCAGGAGAAGCAGCGCGAGCTCGCGCAGCAGCGCTCCGAGGCCTCCGAGAAGCTCAAGGACCTCTCGAGCACCCGCACCGAGCTGGCCAAGAAGAAGAAGGAAGTCCAGGGCAAGCTCGGCGAGGCGCAGAAGCTCCTCAACACGCTGACGGCCACCGAGAAGGCCGCCATCGCCGCCGAGGAGAACCGCGCCAGCCGCTCCGCCAGCGAGCGCGTCGACCTCGGCAGCACCGCCCCCGCCTCCGGCCGCGCCCTCGCCGCCTTCCAGGCCGCCCAGGGCAAGATCGGCTCGCCGTACGTCTACGGCGCCTCCGGCCCCTCCTCCTTCGACTGCTCGGGTCTGACCTCCTGGGCCTTCGCCCAGGCCGGTGTCGGCATACCGCGCACCTCGCAGGCCCAGGCCAACTACGGCACGAAAATCTACAGCCAGTCCGACCTCAAGGTCGGCGACCTGGTCATCTTCTACGGCGACCAGCACCACGTCGGCTTCTACGCCGGCAACGATCAAGTCCTCCACGCCCCGCGCACCGGCACAGTCGTCCGCTACGAGTCGATCGGCAACATGCCGTTCCAGTTCGGCGTCCGGATCTGACCTCGGCCGGCCCCGACACGTGCCTCGTCGACTTCGGTGCCTTCCCCGCCTGCATCGGCACCACCGAGCCTTTCAACGTGGCCGACCGTTATGGCCGTGCTCGCGGAAAGCCGTCCAGATCCGTTCCAGGTGCTCTGGGAAGACGATGTCGTGGTGTCCGCAGGCCAGCCTGAGTTCCTCGATGTGCCCGGTGATGGCTGGCGCCCAGTCCTTGGCCGGGGTGACGTGCGAGGGTTTGTCGGTGGTTGCCACCACCAGGAACGCGTCCCCGTCGTATCGCCGGGGCGTGTGGGTGAGATAGAGCTGGCCGTTGTTGAGGATGATGCGTCGTGCTATGGCGAACTCCTCATCGGTCAGTTGCACCGGGTTGGCCCGGATGTAGTCGTCGAGGTTCTCCAGCCGGAATCCGTCTCCGGCGGGGTTTCGGGCGGACCTGTCCGGTGCCAGGTCGGTGGGGTCCGTGGCCGTGTCGTGTCCGGCTCCTTGGTTGTGCCGCTCTGTCTCCAGGGAGGGGAACGAGTCGAGCAGGATGAGGGACGTGGTGCGTTCGCCGGCTTCCTGGAGCTGCACTGCGATCTCCTGGGCGATGACACCACCGAGGGACCAGCCGAGGAGGTGGTAGGGGCCGACTGGCTGGATCCTTTGCATCTCCTGGAGGTAGTGGGCAGCCATCTCCCGCAGGGAACCGGGCAGCGGGTCGCTGTCGTAGAAGCCGCGGGCCTGAAGTCCGTAGATGGGTACCGAGGCGGGGACAAGACGCGCGAGAGGCGCGTAGGCCCAGCTCAGTCCGGCCAGCGGGTGGACGCAGAACAGCGGCTTGTCCGTTCCCGTACCGCGGATGGGAAGGACGGTGCGGAAGGCTTCCCACTGTGTCGACGGTCCCAGCCGCGGGGCGAATTCGGCGACGGTGGGCGCAGCGAACAGGGCGCGCAAGGGCACGTCGACATGCAACCTCTTCCCGATCTCCGTGACGAGCCGGGCCGCGAGCAGTGAGTGTCCGCCCAGGTCGAAGAAGGAGTCGTGGATGCCGACCCGGGGGATGCCGAGGATTTCGGCGAACAACTCGCAGATGATCTCTTCCCGCGCGGTGCGCGGCTCGTCCGACGGTGTCCTGGAAGCAAGGCCGACGGACGGCAGTGCGTCTCGGTCCACTTTGCCGTTGGCCGTCAGGGGCAGCGTGTCCAGGACGGTGAGGGTGGCGGGGAGCATGTAGGGGGGCAGAAGGCCGGCCAGTTCCTCACGGACCTGTTCCTCCGGGAGGTTTGGGCCTGGCGCGGGAACCACGTAGGCGGCGAGCAGGCGTCCTGCGGGGCCGTTCTCCCGCACGGTGACGGCGGCTTGGCGCACACAGGCGAGGGAGAGCAGTGCGTTTTCGATCTCTCCCGGCTCGATGCGGTAGCCGCGGATTTTGATCTGCCGGTCCGTGCGCCCCAGGAACTCCAGCTGCCCGTTGGGGTTCCAGCGCGCCACATCGCCCGTACGGTACATCCGCTCGCCGGGCCGACCGTAGGGGTCTGCGACGAATCTCTGTGCCGTCAGTCCGGGGCGGTTGAGGTAGCCGCGGGCCAGTCCCGGCCCCGCCACGTAGAGCTCGCCCGCCACACCGGGCGGGCAGGGCTGCAGACGCGCGTCGAGCACATAGGCCCGTGACCCAGGCAGGGGGTGTCCGATGGGAACGCTGGCGGCTGCGTCCAGGTCTTGTGCGCGCAGGGTGTGGGTGGTGGAGAACGTCGTGTTCTCCGTGGGACCGTAGCCGTTGGTGAGACGCAGGTGGGGAAGGCGGGCCAGAAGAGCCCGGCAGTGGGCGACCGACAGGACGTCACCGCCGGCGAGCAGGTGGCGTACCGGACGGAATATCTCCGGATCGGCGTCCACCATTTCGTGGAAGAGCCCTGCCGTCAGCCAGCAGACGGTGACGCGGTGATCGGAGAGAAACTCCTTCAGTTCCACCGGTCCCATCCGGTGGGTGGAGGGCAGCGCCAGGCGGGCTCCGTTGAGCAGCGCCCCCCAGATTTCGAACGTCGCGGCGTCGAAGGAGACCGAAGCGAGCTGGGCGACCGTGTCGCCCGGTGCGAGCGTGGCGTAGCCGGCGGGTGCCACCAGGTCGATCACCGCACCGTGGGTCACGGTAGTGCCCTTGGGACGCCCGGTGGACCCGGACGTGTAGACGACGTACGCGGGGTGGCCGGCCACGAGCGGGGACGTGCGGTCGCGGTCGGTCAGGTCGTCGCCGGGCACGGTCGCCGGCAGACCAGACTCGTCGAGGTCCAGTGTGGGGATGGTCAGGTCCGGCAGATCCCCGCGGGAGCCGGGCGTGGTCAGCAGGAGGACCGGCTGGGCATCATCGGCCATGTAGGTGATGCGGTCCGCGGGATAGTCCGGGTCGACCGGCAGGTAGGCTCCTCCCGCTTTCAGTACGGCCAGCAGCGCGACGATGAGCAGTGGTGAACTGTCCAGGGCGACCGCGACCAGGCGCTCCGGCCCCACCCCGTGACGGATGAGCAGCCGGGCCAGCTGGTTGGCACGCGTGTTCAGGTCCCGGTAGGTCCACTGGGCGCCTTGGTGGATCAGGGCCGGCTGGTCGGGTGCGGCTGCCGCGTATTGCTCGAACAAGCCGGAGACCGTGACCGCCGGCTTGGCAGCGTGTTCGGCGGCGTCCGCGTGCGGGGCCGCGGCGAGCAGGCGCCGGCGCTGTGTGTCACCGAGCACCGGCAGCTCGTGCAGCGGCAGGTCGGGGTCGTCCCGCAAAGCGGCGACGAGACCGCTGATCGTGTGCTCCAGCAGGGCGCCGACCAGGTTGGCGTCGACGATTTCCACGGCCTGGACGGTCACGGAGAACCCGGTGGTGAAGTCGTCGACGGAAACGGTCAGCGGGTAGTTGTTGCGCTCTCGTGAGAACAGCACCTGTGCGCCGTCCAGGCCCGTGCGGGTGCCGGGCGGGCTGCTGTAGCGGTAGTTGAACAGGGATGTGAAAAGCGGGCTCTGCGGCGGCAGCCCGCTGGCCTGCTGGGCCAGCGCCAGCGGCGCGTGATCGTGTGCGAGCAGTTCGGCCAGACTTCGTCGCATGCCCGCCACAGCCTCGGACACGCTGTGCGCGCGGGTGTCCATGCGGACCGGCAGCGTGTTGATGAACAGCCCGGGGACCCGGTCCGCTCCGTCGCCGCCCCGCAGGCGCCCGAACAACAGCGTGCCGAAGACGACGTCTTCACGTGCCGACGTCGCCGCGACCACCCGCGCCCAGGCCACGTGGAAGAGGACCGCCGGACTCACGCCCAGGTCGCGCGCCGTCTTGCGCACTTGCCCGGCCAGGACCGGGTCCACAGCCCGTGAGGCATCCCGGACCGTGGATCCGTCACCGCGGACATCGACCAGGCCGAACGGAGCTGTCGGCTCGGTCACGTCGCCCAGGAGGTGGCGGAAGAACGCCTCGTGTTCCTCGCGGGGCATCAGCCGACGCGCCCGCATGACGAACTCGCGGAACGGAACCGGGGCCGGAAGCAGGTCCTCCCGGCCGTCCATGACCGTCGCAATCTCGCCGATCAGCACGTCGAGACCGGTGTGGTCCTGGATGAGATGGTGCACCTGCACCAGAACCGGCCAGTGGCCGTGCACCGGCTCGCGGCTCACGGTCACGCGCAGCAGCGGGGCCTGCCCGAGCGGCAAACGGGAGCCCGCGGCGGCCAGGAGCTCCTCGGCGACGTCCGCGCAGCCGTCCGGCAGGAGTACGTCCCGTACCGGCACCACCGCCTGACGCAGCACCACCTGCATGGGCTCTGCCGGTCCGTCCCACACCATGGCCGTGCGCAGTACGTCATGACGGTCCACCACCCGCTGCAACGCTGCCAGGAAAGCCGAGCGCCGTTCACGGGTGTCGAAGGCGAGGACGGTCGGCAGCACATACACGTCGCTGTCGCCGTCCGCACTCATCAAGGAGTGGAAGAAGATGCCTTCCTGCAGCGGGGCCAGCGGATAGACGTCCGCCACATTCGCCAGGCCACCGGGTATCCGTCGCGCGACCGCCGCCGTCAAGCCGGCCGGCAGCGGTGAGGCCACCCCCGCTTCTTCCGCTCCCACGGGCCGCTCGCGGTCAGGCTCCGACTCCTCCGCGTCGGCCAGCAGAGTGCTCGCCGCGGCCAGACCGGCGACGGTCGGGGAAACGAACAGGCTGCGGATGTCCACCGCGACGCCTCGTTCCCGGAGCCGCTCGGTCAGGGTGACCGCGGCCAAGGAGTGCCCGCCCAGCTCGAAGAAGGAGTCGTGGATGCCGATACGCGCCAATCCGAGCACGTCGGCGAAGACCGCGCACAGCAGTTCCTCCATCGCATCGCGCGGGCCATCGGTGTCGTGGCCGTCGGGCTCCGGCGCGGGCAGGGCCCCGCGGTCGAGCTTGCCGTTCACCGTCAGGGGCAACTCCTCGACCACCATGACGAACGGCACCATGTAGGACGGCAGAAGGTGCGCCAGATGGGCGCGCAGTGTCCGGCCGGTCACCCTGGCGGCGGTGGGATCGAGCACCGCGTAGGCCACCAGCCGCTGGTCCCCGTCGTGCTCCTCGCGCACCAGTGCCGCCTGGGCGACCGCCGGGTGCGACACCAACGCGGTCTCGACCTCACCCAGTTCGATCCGGAAGCCGCGGATCTTGACCTGGTCGTCGCTGCGCCCCAGGTACTCCAGTTCGCCTGCAGTGTTCCACCGCGCGATGTCCCCGGTCCGGTACATCCGGTCCCCGGGGCGGCCGAAGGGATCGGCGAGGAAACGTCCGGCCGTCAGCGCAGGGCGCCCCAGATACCCCAGCGCCACACCGCTGCCGCCCACGTACAGCTCACCCGCGGCACCGGGCGGCAACGGCCGCATCCCGGCGTCCAGAACGTAGGCTCGCACGCCGGAAATCGGACGCCCGATCAGGCTGCCGTGCTCCGTCCGGCCGGCGGTGCCGGCTGTGAGCGAGACGTGCGTGACGTGCACCGTCGTTTCGGTGATTCCGTACATGTTCACCAACTGCGGAGCGTTCGCGGCGTGGCGGTCGTACCACGCTGCGAGCCGAGCGGTCTCCAGCGCCTCTCCGCCGAAAATCACGACGCGCAGGCAGAGTTGCGCGCTGGTGCGGGGATCCGCGCAGTCCGCCAGATCCAGCTGGTAGAACGCGCTCGGTGTCTGGTTGAGGACGGTGACGCGCTCACGGGCCAGGAGAAGCAACAGGTCGCGGGGGGAGCGTGAGGTGTCGAAGGGGACGGCGACGAGTCGGCTGCCGTGGGTCAGTGCGCCCCAGATCTCCCACACCGAAAAATCGAAAGCGAACGAGTGGAACCACGCCCACACGTCGTCGCCGGTGAACTGGAAGGTGTCACGCGTGGACCCCAGCAGAGCGGCCACGTTCGCGTGGGTGACAAGAACGCCTTTCGGTCTGCCGGTGGAGCCGGAGGTGTAGATCGCGTAGGCGGGATGTTCCGCGGTGAGCACGGCTGTGCGCTCGGAGTCGGTGATATCGCTTGCGTCGGCCGCGGCGCAGAACCGGACGGTCGCCGCGTCGTCCAGGCCGATGCGGTCCACGCCGTCACTTTCGGACAGCGCGGCTGCCATGGCGGAGTGGGTGATGACGACGGCCGCTCTGGCGTCGTGCAGGGTGTAGGCGATGCGCTCGGTGGGGTAGCCGGGGTCAACAGGCAGATAGGCGGCCCCGGCCTTCATCACCGCCAGAGCGGCGACGACCAGGTCTTCGGAACGGTCCAAGGCGATGCCCACGAGATCTCCGGGACCGGCGCCTCGCTCGATCACGAGCCGTGCCAGGCGGTTGGCACGTTCGTTCAGTTCCCGGTAGCTGAGTGCGCGTTCGTCGCAGACCACGGCCACGGCGTCGGGAACCCGGGCCGCCTGCCATTCGACCATCGCATGCAGCGTGCTCGGCGGCACCCCGGGTTCCGTGACGGGTGGCGGTCCCAGGAGCTGCGCCCGCTCCCGTGCCAGCAACAGGTCGATGTCGTCGATCCGTAGCCCGGGATCATCGGTCAGCAGGTCCAGGACGTGCGCAAAGCGCTCCACGAGCAGGTGGGCGGAGGTCTCCGTGAAGAGGTCCGTGGCGTATGTGAGGGTGCCGGCGAGGCCCGCGGGCTCGCCGTCGCCGCCGGACACCTCCTCAAGCTCGAACGTCAGGTCGAGCTTGGCCGGGGTGTGTCCGGTCGGTACGGCCCGTGCCGTGACGTCGGGAAGGTCGACGACGGCCTCGGCGTGGTTCTGCAGCAGGAGCATCACCTGGAACAGGGGGTGCACGGCGGTCGAGCGTTCCGGGGACAGGTCCTCCACCAGGTCTTCGAACGGCAGGTCCTGATGGGCGAGGGCTCCCAGCACCACGTCCCTGGTCCGGGACAGGAGCTGTGAGAACGAGGGGTTACCGCTCAGGTCGTGCCGCAGGACCAGCGTATTGATGAACGGCCCCACCAGCATGTCGAGTTTCTCGTCCGTGCGTCCGGCGACCACCGTGCCAATGGGCAGATCGTGACCACCGCCCAGCCGTGACAGCAAGGTGGCGAGGGTGGCCTGGAGAATCATGAACGGTGTGACGTCGTGGGACCGGGCGAGCGCGGCCAGGCGCTGGTGCAAGGACGCGGACAGGCGCATGTCGACGCTCGCACCCTCGTGGCTGGATGTGACACGGCGCGAACGGTCCAGCGGCAGAGGCGTCTCCCGCGGACTCGCCTCCAGGACGGTGCGCCAGTACGCCAGTTGACGGTGGCGCACACTGCCGGGAGTGTCGCCCGCATCGAGCAACCGGGACTGCCACAGGGCGTAGTCCGCGTACTGCACCGGCAGCTCCGGCCAGTCCGGTTGTCGACCTTCGGCGCGGGCACGGTAGGCCACCGAGACATCGTGTGCCACGACCGACATGGACCATCCGTCGCTCGCGACGTGGTGCACGTTCACCACCAGCACCCAGGCGTCGGCACGTACCCCGAGGAGGCCCACTCGCAGGGGGGCCTCCCGCGACAGGTCGAACCGGTAGGACGCCATCTCCTCGATCCGATCCGCGAGTTCCGCGTCGCCGAATGGACCGGGTTCCACCGTCAGCATCTCGATGCGAGCGCTCGCCGGGAGCAGACGCTGGCGCGGCTCGCCCGCCACCGTCTCGATCACCGTGCGCAGGACTTCGTGCCGCTCCACCACGTCACGAAGCGCAGCATCGAGCGCATGGACGTCCAGCGATCCCTCCAGCCACATGGCCGCCGCGACGTTGTACGTGGCGCTGGGGCCCTCCAGCCGCCCGAGGAACCACAGCCTGCGCTGGGCCGGAGAGAGGGGTACGTGCGCCGGGCGCGGACGCCGTTCCAGCGGGGGGCGCCGCCGCGTGTCCGGCCCGTCGTCCAGGCAAGCGGCCAGCCCCGCGACGGTGGGATGCCTGAAAACGTCCGCCAGCGGCAGCTCCGCACCCGTCGCGGCCCGGACGCGGCTGGCTAGGCGGGTCGCCAGCAGGGAGTGGCCGCCCAGGTCGAAGAAGGAGTCATGAATCCCCACCCGGGGCAGACCCAGCAGATCGGCGAACGCCGCACACAGGATCTCCTCCAGCGCGGTACGGGGCCCGTCCTGCGAGGTCCGCGACGTGAAGTCGGGTTCGGGCAGGGCACCCCGGTCGAGCTTGCCGTTCGCCGTCAACGGCAGCGCGTCCAGGACCACCACGGCAGCCGGCACCATGTAGGCGGGCAGCTTTTGGGCGACGTGAGCCCGCACGTCGCTGTCACCAACTGCGTCCGAGCCGTCTGCCGGCACCACGTAACCGATGATCCGTCCGTTGCCGGGCCGGTCCCCGCGCACCACCGCCGCCGCCCCGGTCACATCCGGGTGCGCCAGCAGCGCCGCCTCCACCTCACCCAGTTCGATCCGGAAACCACGCACCTTCACCTGGTCGTCGGTGCGGCCCAGGTACTCCAGCAGGCCGTCCGCCCGCCACCGGACGAGGTCTCCTGTGCGGTACATCCGCTCACCCGGCCTCCCGTAGGGGCAGGCCACGAATCGCTCTGCGGTCAGCCCCGGCCGGCCCAGATATCCCTGCGCCAGCTGCGCACCGGCCAGATACAGCTCACCCGCCGCCCCCACGGGCACCGGAGACAGCCCGCTGTCCAGCACGTACACCCGGGTGTTCCACACCGGGCGGCCGATCGGAACCCGGCCCGCGGCCGGTGCGTCAGCCGCGCGGACGCCGAAAGCCACACACCCGACAGCGGCCTCGGTCGGGCCGTACTCGTTGACGATCGTCACATCCGGATGCGTCGCTCGCAGCCAGGCCAGCTGCTCACCGCTCAGCCCTTCACCACCGAGCACCAGCTCGCGCCCGGGCAGCGATCTCGCGTTCCGGCCGGACAGCAGCGCCATGTGGCTCGGCGTCGCTTTGAGGAAGCTCAGCGCCCGCCCCGCAGGAAGCATCTCCTGGACGTCGCCAACGTGCAGTGTGCCACCGCAGGTCAGCGTCCCGAACAAGGCGGTCACGGTCAGGTCGAACGCCACTGACGAATGCAACAGTGCCGATCCCGACAGCCCCGGGTAGGCGTGCGCGGCCCACATCAGGTAATGGCACACAGCCTGATGACTGACCGCGACACCTTTGGGCTGTCCGGTGGATCCGGATGTGTGGATGACGTAGGCCGGTTGTGCGGGCAGGAGTGGCCCGTGACGGTCGTCGTCGCTCAGGTTGTCGTCGCCGTAGGAGTCCAAGTCCGCGCGTGTGGCCGGGTGGTCGAGGATGACGTGAGTGAGGCCGGCCGGGGCGGAGGGGGCGGTGACGGTGGAGACGATGGCCGCGGTGGGTGCAGCGTCGGTGAGGAGGTAGCCGATCCGGTCGGCCGGGTACGCCGGATCGACGGGCACGTAAGCGGCGCCGGTCTTGACGACCGCGAGCAGGGCGACGACCAGGTCGGCCGAGCGTTCCAGCATGACCGCGACCCGGTCCCCGCAGGCCACGCCCCTGTCCACCAGCAGCCGCGCCAGACGGTTGGCCCGCGCGTTCAGCTCCGCGTACGTCACACGCGCTTCCTCGAACACCACGGCCATCGCCGCCGGCGTCCGGGCCACCTGCGCCTCGAACAACTCGGCCAGGGTCGCCACCGGCACGTCGTGGGAGGTGTCATTGAGCGTGTGCAGGACGTGCCGGAGCTGTGTGTCAGCGAGGCAGCTGACCCGGCGCAGCGCGGTGGCGGGCGCGGTCTCCAGCGCCGTGGTCACACTCTCCACCGCGGTGGCCAGGAGAGCGGTCACCGCGCCGGGACCGGCCGGCACCGTGGTCTGGCCGACCAGGCGGAAACCGTCCCCGGTATCTTCGATGTTCATGCTGACCGGGTAGTTCGTGCGCTCTCGCGCCTGACGGAACTCGATCCCCTCCAGGGGAAGATCCCTCTCGCGTCCGCTGTCGTGCCGGTAGTTGAGCAGGGACGTGAACAGCGGCGTCCGGGCCGCCACACCGCTGGCCTGTTGGGCCAGTGCCAGTGGCGCGTGTTCGTGGGGCAGCAGATCGGCAAGCTGCTGCCGCATCTTCTCGACCGCCTCCGCAACGCTCACCGTGGCGATGTCCAGACGAGCCGGAAGAGTGTTGATGAACAGTCCGGGCACACGGTCCGAGCCGGTACCCGCGTTCATCCGCCCGAACAGCACGGTGCCGAACACCACGTCGTCGCGGCCCGACGCCGCCGCCACCACACGCGCCCAGGCCACGTGGAACAGCACCGCGGGACTCATCCCCAGACGCCGGGCTTGAACCCGGATCCGCCGGGCCACCGCATCCTCCAGCGGCACTCGGATCTCCGCCATGTCCCGACCGTCACCGTGCACGTCCAGCACGCCGAACGGTGCCGTCGGCTCCGTCACGTCCCCCAGCAGCCGGGCGAAGAACCGCTCGTGCTCCTCCCGTGAAGCCCCCAGACGCGCCCGTGCCACGAACTCCCGGAAGGGCAGCGGCTCGGGCAGGCCGTCCTCGCGTCCTTCGAGGCACGCGGCGATCTCACCGAGGAGCACGTCCAGCGCGGTGTGATCCTGAATCAGGTGGTGGATGCGCAGCAGCAGCCACCAGCGGTCCTGCCCGGGCTCCCGCGTGACATGCGCACGCATCAGCGGGGCCCTGGAAAGATCCATACGCGGTGGGCACGCCTCTATCAGCCGCTCCGCCGCGTCCTGCTCGTGCAGCGCGTCGGCCGGCCATTCCGTCTCCTCCACCTTCAGCACGGCAGCGCGCGACACCACTTGGACCGGCTCCCTGATTCCCTCCCACACGAAGGAAGTCCGCAGGACGTCATGACGGTCCACGACGCGCTGCACGGCGGCGAGGAACGCGTCCAGCCGGGCCCGGCCGTCCGCCACCAGCACCACCGGCAGGACGTACGGGTCGGCGCCTTCGCCCTCCAGGACGGAATGGAAGAAGACGCCCTCCTGGAGCGGGGCCAGAGGGTAGATGTCGGCGATGTTGCCCACGCCGCCCGGCACTGCGTCGACGACCCGCTCGAGCTCCTCATCCGTCAGACCGGCCAACGGCACCATCTGCGGCGTGATCTGGGTGACGCCCGCCGGGATCCCTTCCCCGGCCGGCTCGGCAGGGCGCGGTCCTTGCCCGACCGTGGCCGCCACTTGCGCCACGGTCGGGGCGAGGAACAGCGTCCGCACGTCGATGACGATGCCGTGTTCACGGGCCCGTTCCACCAGCGTCAGGGCCAGCAGGGAGTGCCCGCCCAGTGTGAAAAAGTTGTCGTCGACTCCGACAGTCGGCAGGCCCAGGACGTCCGCGAAGAGGGCACACAGCACTTCCTCCCGCTCGGTGGCCGGCCCCCGGCCGGTGGTGCCGTACGAGGTAGGGCCGGGTGCCGGCAGCGCTCCGCGGTCCAGCTTTCCGTTCACCGTCAGCGGCAGGACATCCAGCACTTCGAACGCCGAGGGCACCATGTGATCCGGCAGCGTGGCGCCGGCATGGGACCGCAGCGCGGACAAATTTACGGCGTCCGCATCACCCGCCGGCACGACATAGGCGACCAGGCGCTGATCACCGGGCTGGTCCTCCCGGACCACCACCACGGCCTCCAGCACGTCCGGATGCGCGAGCAGCGCCGCTTCGATCTCACCGGGTTCGATCCGCACGCCACGCATCTTCACCTGGTCGTCGGTGCGGCCCAGGTACTCCAGCAGGCCGTCCGCCCGCCACCGGACGAGGTCTCCGGTGCGATACATCCGCTCCCCGGGAGCGCCGTACGGGTTGGCGATGAACCGATCCGCCGTCAGCCCCGGCCGCCCGTGGTACCCCTGTGCCAGCTGGGCCCCCGCCAGGTACAGTTCACCCGCCGCTCCCACGGGCACCGGCCTCAGCCAGCCGTCCAGCACGTACACCCGGGTGTTCCATACCGGACGGCCGAGGGGAACTGTCGCCCCGTGCTCACCGTCCGGACGACAGGCCCAAGCCGTTACGTCAACCGAGGCCTCGGTGGGACCGTAAAGGTTGTACAACGGCACGCCGAAGCAGGCCAAGAAGCGGTCCCGGAGCCGCGCGGAGAGCGCCTCACCGCTGCTGACCACGGCTCGGAGCGACGGCAGACTCCGCTCCGACACCTCGGCCGCCGCCGTGAAAGCGCTCAGCATCGACGGCACGAAGTGCGCCACCGTCACGTCTTCGCGCTCGATCAGACCGGCCAGGTATTCGGGGTCACGGTGCCCGTCCGGACGGGCCACCACCAGCGTGGCCCCCTCCGCCAGCGGCCAGAAGAACTCCCATACCGAAACATCGAACGAGAACGGCGTCTTCTGCACGACACGGTCACTCGCGCGGAGTCCGAACATGTCCTGCATCCACGCCAGACGGTTCACCACGCCGCTGTGCGGAACCGCGACGCCTTTGGGCTGTCCGGTGGATCCGGATGTGTGGATGACGTAGGCCGGTTGTGCGGGCAGGAGTGGCCCGTGACGGTCGTCGTCGGTCAGGTTGTCGTCGCCGTAGGAGTCCAGGTCCGCGTGTGTGGCCGGGTGGTCGAGGATGACGTGGGTGAGGCCGGCCGGGGCGGAGGGGGCGGTGACGGTGGAGACGATGGCCGCGGTGGGTGCAGCGTCGGTGAGGAGGTAGCCGATCCGGTCGGCCGGATACGCCGGATCGACGGGCACGTAAGCGGCGCCGGTCTTGACGACCGCGAGCAGGGCGACGACCAGGTCGGCCGAGCGTTCCAGCATGACCGCGACCCGGTCCCCGCAGGCCACGCCCCTGTCCACCAGCAGCCGCGCCAGACGGTTGGCCCGCGCGTTCAGCTCCGCGTACGTCACACGCGCTTCCTCGAACACCACGGCCATCGCCGCCGGCGTCCGGGCCACCTGCGCCTCGAACAATTCCGGCACCGTACGAGCCGGTATCTCGCATGCAAGACCGGCCCCCCAGGCGAGCATCCGGTCACGCTCGGCCTCGTCCAGGAGCTGCCACGTGCCGATGACGTCATCGGGTATCGCTCTTGCCAGCCAGTGCAGGGCATTGCGGAAGTACTGCGCGCTGCGCTCGCTGTTTTCCGCCGCCGATGCGGCGGCACGGGCGTCGACCGTGACGGTCACCGGGGCTCCCGGCCGGTGCTCCCGGACAGTGATCGACAGGTCGTGGAACTCCCCGCCCGAAAGACCGTGCACCTCAACCGGGATGTCGCCGAAGCTGACGTCGTAGTCGAACAGCATCACGTTGACCACGGCAGCGAACAGCGGCCCCCGACCGACTAGATGCAGATCCCGGACGATGTCCTCATAGCGGTAACGGTCGTGCCTCAGGGCCGCGCGCAGCGTGTGCGAGACGCCACGGACGAACTCCGCCACCGTCTGGTCCGGCCGCAAGCGGAACCGGACCGGCAGGATATTCGACATCATGCCTGGGGTGCCGAGCTGAAGGCGGCCCCTGCGGGCGAGGACCGGAATACCCAGAATTACCTCGTCGATACCGGTGCGGGCGCCCGTACTCACCGCCGCGGCCGCGATGAGTACAGCGGACAAACTCGTCCGCAGCTCTCGGGCCAGCGTCCTCAGTCCCTCCGTGATCCCGGGCTCGATCTCGGCCGATACCCGGGCCGGACCACCCGGCGGGGCGGACACGCTGCGATCGTCCACGACCGGCAGCTCGGGGCGGTCGGCGAAAGCCCCGCGCCAGAACTCCCGGTCGGTCTGGAAGCGCGCTGACGTCCGGTATTCGCGATCTCCCTCGATCAGCAGAACCGACGAGGGGAGAGCACCTTCCTCGACCGGGGTTCCGCGTGTCAGGGCTGTGTAGATGTCCGCACAGCGCGCCACCATCAGCGATCCGCTGTAGCCGTCACCGATGATGTGGTGTACCCGCTGGTACCAGAAGTAGCGGCTCTCTCCCACCGCGAGAAGCGCCTGCGTGAACAGGGGACCTTTCAGCAGATCGACAGGGCGTCCCAAGTCATCCCGCATCCACGCCTCGGCCGCCGCCTGTGGCTCCGCCTCGTCGCGCAGGTCCACGAAGACGGGGTGCCACTGCGGGTTCCGGGCGAACCGCTGAGCGACCGAGCCGTCGTCCGCGATCTCGAACCGCACGTGCGCCAGGTCGGCCTCTTCGACCAGCCGGCACAGCGCGGACAGGAATATGTCGACGTCCAGCGGGCCCTGGAACTCCACATACTCGGCGATGTTGTAGGCGGCGCTGTGGGGTTCGAGCTGCTGGGCGTTCCATATCCCGAGCTGTCCGGTGGTCAACGGCCACCTGTCGCCCGCGTACTCGACCATTCTCTCCACCTGTGATGTTGCTGTTGAAGGTCGGTGCCACCCGCGCGCGACGGCCGTTGATGCGCTGGGTCGGCCGGCGGACACTGGGTGCGATGGGAAAGCGGGCGACTCCGGTGATACGAGAGCCCGACGCCGACTCAGTCGCCGTCCATGGCGTCGGCCAGGCTCTTGGGCCGCAGGTCGGTCCACGTGTGCTCGACGTAGTCCAGACACTCCTGACGCGTGGCCTCGCCGAAGACGACTTCCCAGCCGGCTGGGACATCGGCGAAGACCGGCCACAACGAATACTGCCGTTCCGCGTTCACCAGCACCACGAACCTGGCGTCCTGGTCATCGAACGGATTCGTCATCATCTGCGCCTCCGTCTGCCCGTACGTGTAGACATGTTTCTCATCGACATGTTTGCCATCTCCGCATGAAAGAGCATACATGTCGAACAAAGCACGTTTGTTTCGCCCTTATGCGTGTGTACGTAGGCCGCGCGGACACCCGCTCGTGTCCCGCACGGCGAGCAGACCACCGAGGCCGGGAATACCTGGCCAACGGCGGCCCTGATGATCAAGGAGAGGCTTCCGAGACGGACATCGGCCTTCCCGGAATCCAGCCCTCGGCCTTGCAGGAGGGTCAGAAAAGCGGGTCGCCCGGATCACGCGGACGTTCTCCATCACCGGCATCCGCCTGCGCACCCGATCCCGGACCCGGCCACCTCACCGATCCCGGACCCGGCCACCTCACCGGTCCCGGACCTGTTCCAGCGGGACTTCACCGCCGACGAACCCGGCCTGAAATGTATGGGGACATCACGTATCTCCCCCTGGAAGACGGGAGTTCCTGTATCTCGCGACCGTGCTGGACAGCTTCAGCCGCAAGGTCGTCGGCTGGGGAATCGCCGACCACATGCGCACCGGCCTGGTCACTGCTGCGACCAGCTCGAAGTCACCCGGCCGATGGGCGCGGTCGGCACCAGCGCCGACAACGCGGCCTGCGAAAGCTTCCACACGTCCCTCAAACGCGAGACCCTCCAGGGCGCCCCCGGCTACGGCGATGCCCACACCTGCCACGGGACTGTCTTCACCTGGCTGACCCGCTACGACCCCCGCCGCCGGAGCTCCGCCAAGGGGACAGCCGGGGCATCAGTCATTCGGTGGGTCAGATCGCCGAGCGGTGCCGTGATCAATCCTCGCGTTTTTCGGGGCGACAACTACCCCTTCTTCGCTCGCACTTGTGCCGCGAGCGGCAGGGAGACCTCTATAGTCAGCGGCACGTCCAGAGGTTGCCTCGGGCATACATCCCGCCGTCCGGAGCAACCGTCTCGGCACCATGTCTCCCGGTTCCTAAGGATCCATACCTTGCACAAGCGAAAGAGGGCCGGAACGCCCGTCGTGATCGCTGCGAGTGTGCTGGCCGCGAGCGGTCTGCTCATATCGCCGCTCACGGCTGTGGCCGACACCTCACACGGTCTCTCGAGTGGCACCACGTCCCGGCAGCAGGCCCTCGTGTCCGCCGCAGCCGAATACCACGTCCCACCCGGCGTCCTGCTGGCGCTGTCCTACCAGGAGTCGCGCTGGGAGTCGCACGGCACACAGGCCAGCACGGACGGCGGCTACGGGGTCATGCACCTCACCGACGTCACTCCCGACATGCTGGCGGGCGGTGGCGCGGGCGCCGTGGGCCGCGCCGACCTGAAGTCCCTCGCCGCGGACCCCGCCCTGCACACCCTCCAAAGGGCCTCCGAACTGACCGGGCTGTCCGCGCGACGGCTGCGGGCGGACGATGTGGCGAACATCCGAGGCGGTGCGGCGCTGCTCGCCTCGTACGAGAAGGAACTGGTCGGCGGCACACCCACGGACGCCTCCCAGTGGTACGGCGCCGTGGCCCGCTACAGCCAGGCCAAGCAGCGGCAGGGCGCGGTGAGTTTCGCCGACCGCGTCTTCCGCACCCTGCGCAGCGGCGCCACCGCCACGACGCAGGACGGCCAGGAGGTCCGGCTGACCGCCGACCCCTCCGTCGAGGCGATGCCGTCGCAGATCGCCGCACTGCGTCTGAAGGCAGCGGCCACCACCGACACCGAGTGCCCGCCCGCCGTCCGCTGCACCTTCGTCACCGGCTCCCCCGCCGGGGGCCAAGTCTCCGAGCGCCCCGCCAACGGCATCAGGATCGACACCATCGTCATCCACGACCTGGAGACCACCTACGACGCCGGTGTGGCAGGGCTGGCCAACCCCACCAACACCACCTCGACGCACTACGTAATGTCCTCGGAAGGCGCCGTCACCCAAATGGTGCCCACCAAGAACATCGCCTTCCACGCGGGCAACTACTCGACCAACCTGCACTCGATCGGCATCGAGCACGAGGGCTTCGCCGTCCAGGGCGCCGCCTGGTACACCGAGGCCCAGTACGAGGCGACGGCAGCCCTGGTGCAGTACCTGGCCGCGCGGTTCGACATCCCCCTGGACCGGCAGCATGTCATCGGTCACGACAACGTCGCCGGTCCCAACTCCGCCCTGGTCTCCGGCATGCACTGGGACCCCGGGCCCGCGTGGGACTGGCAGCACTTCATGGATCTGTTGGGCACCCCGTCGAACGGCCTTCCCGGCGTGCCGCAGACCGGCGAGGTCGTGACGATCAACCCACCGTTCGCAGAGAACGAGCAGACCCTCCAGGTGTGCCCGTCCGACGACCCGACCGGGCAGACGACCACCTGCACCGAACGGCGCCAGCAGGCGAACTTCGTCTACCTGCGCACCTCCCCGAGCGAGACAGCCCCGCTCTTCGGCGACCAAGCGATCCACGGAACGGCGGCCGGTACCGACCGGATCAACGACTGGGGCAGTACGGCCCAGTCCGGGCAGCAGTTCGTCGTCGCCGACGTGCAGGGCGACTGGACAGCGATCTGGTTCAGCGGCACCAAGGTGTGGTTCCACAACCAAGACGGTGTCAACACGAAGATCAGCTACGGAGTGAAGGTCATCCGGCCTGCGGGCACCGGCCCGGTGTCCGTGTACGGATCCAGCTACCCGGACAAGACCGAATACCCGGTCGGTCTGGGCGCCTCCACGCAGGCACCGCTGAGCATGTACTCCATCCCCGTCGGCCAGGCCTACGTCGCCACCACCGAACCCGCCGCCACCGACGACTACTTCCCCTCCAGCGGGGCGGTCGTGATCGGCGGCAAGAAGATGTACACCGTGCAGTTCAACCATCGGGTGGCACTCGTCTACGCCGGTGACGTCACCGCGACCGACGCGGTCCAACACTGGGAGGACTGAGGCTGCCGACGGCCTCCGCGCGATGGATCCCGGTCCGTGTCGCGCGGAGGCCCTCACGCGCCCCACGGTGTGCCGGCGACGGCGGTGTCCGGCCGGCTCGGGCCGGTGCCCCGGTGGTTGGGGCCGCCGGTCGAGCGGGCCGCTGAAGTCGGTGGCGTTCCGCCTCGGTTGTCGCGCCCCATATGCCGTGGTCCTCGCGGGACTCCAGCGCCCACTGAGGGCAGAGTTCGATGACGGCGCAGTACCGGCACACGGCCTTGGCTCCTCGATCTGCGCCAATGACGGGCCAGCGTCACCGATGGGGAAGAACAACTCAGGGTCCTCGTGTCTGCAGTCGCGCTGTGCCCGCCGGTCGCTGTCTGTCCGGAACTCCCGGTGCATCAACGTCTCCCTCAGATCTGCCGAGACGTGTCGCATCCGCACTCGTGACAGTCACATGTGTGCGATGGGCGGCTATGGAACGCTATTCCGCCTGTGCGGACGTGTATCTGAGGGGAGAAGGTCAGCCTGCGGGGCGACGGTAGGCGCCGTGCCACCAGATCCGGGCGAACCGGTCGGCCCGTCCACCCCGGCGCCCGGGGCCCACCGTCGCGCCGACGCCAGCAGGGATTCCCACAGTTCGTCGGGGAGCCACACCAGGACGTCCGACTTGCTGTCGAAGTGCGCGTAGAACGTGGCCCGGGACATGCCTGCCTCCTCGAGGATCCGCTGGACGCTGATCTCGGAGAAGGCCTCGCCGGAATCGAGCAGCCGCTCCAAGGTGCGCATCACCTGCGCCCGGGTCGCGGCCGAACGTGCGGCGTGGTGGTCCGCCTGGCGTCGGGTGACAGGTCTCATCTGGTGCCCTCCGGGTCTTCGTACTCACGGCCTGCTGACGCGTGGTCCGACCACCGCTTGCTACGCCTTCGCGTCGTAGGCGATCTATGCGGGTGCAGCCGCTGGGCAGGTGATGTGTGCTGCCGGTGCGCTGGGCGAACGGCGCCTGGTAGGCCGGGGGAAGGCTCTGGTCGTCGTCGCAGGCCGGCCCCGATCGCGTCGACACCGACGAGCCGAACGGCGATGACACCCCGTGGCACCCTCGGGGAGGCGGCCGGTTGGCCATCGCGCACCCTGCCCCACGTGACCCACATCGGGTGTGACCTTCCGCCTCACATGTGTTCACATGTTCACTTGGCGTACCCGAGGGGAGAGATCATCCCGGTACATGCGGTGTTGCCGTTATTGCGCCAATCCTCGGGTGTGAACCACCAGGGCTCGCTCACGCGTTAACGAGGTGTGAGTGGCCGCACCATGCGGCGGGTCGCCCTGGCCGCCCCCTCACCACGCCTCACATATAGAGGCGTCCGATCACATACTTGCCATATGCACGGACATCAGTGAAAGGCAGACTCCTAGATGTCGACTGCACCGGAGAGCAGAAGATCGGTGGTGACTCCGTTGCGAGCCGTCATCGGTCTGTGCCTTGCCGCACCCTACGTGGCGATTCTCTGGGTTGGTTCCTACGCCAAGACGGACCCGGCCTTCATCGGCATCCCGTTCTTCTACTGGTACCAGATGCTGTGGGTGCTCATCTCCACCGCGCTGACCGGGATCGCCTACCTGCTGTGGCAGCGTGACCAGCGTGCCCGCCGTGGAGGTACCAAGTGAACGACGGCGTGAACGGCGTCGCACTCGCCGTCTTCATCTTCTTCTTCCTGGCCGTCACGGTCATGGGCTTCCTCGCCGCGCGCTGGCGCAGGGCCGAGAACCAGCACTCGCTGGACGAATGGGGCCTGGGCGGCCGCTCGTTCGGCACCTGGATCACCTGGTTCCTGCTCGGCGGCGACCTCTACACCGCGTACACCTTCGTCGCCGTACCCGCGGCGATCTACGCGGCGGGCGCGGCCGGCTTCTTCGCCGTGCCGTACACGATCCTCGTCTACCCGCTGATCTTCACCTTCCTGCCCCGCCTCTGGTCGGTCTCCCACAAGCACGGCTATGTGACGACCGCCGACTTCGTGCGCGGCCGCTTCGGCTCGAAGGGCCTGTCACTGGCGGTCGCCGTCACCGGCATCCTCGCGACCATGCCGTACATCGCCCTGCAACTGGTGGGCATCCAGGCAGTTCTCGATGTCCTGGGCATCGGCGGTGGCACGAACACGAACTGGTTCGTCAAGGACCTGCCGCTGCTGATCGCCTTCGGCGTGCTGGCGGCGTACACCTACTCGTCCGGCCTGCGCGCCCCCGCGCTGATCGCGTTCGTTAAGGACGCCCTGATCTACGTCGTCATCGCGGTGGCGATCATCTACATCCCGATCAAGCTGGGCGGGTTCGACGACGTCTTCGCCAAGGCCGGCAAGGCGTTCACGCAGACCAACCCGGCCACCGGCGCGCCTCGCGGTGCCCTGGTTCCCGGGGAACCCGGTCTGTGGACGTACGCCACGCTCGGACTGGGTTCGGCGCTCGCGCTGTTCATGTACCCGCACTCGATCACCGCGACGCTCTCCTCCAAGAGCCGCGAGGTGATCCGCCGCAACACCACGATCCTGCCGCTCTATTCGCTGATGCTGGGCCTGCTCGCGCTGCTGGGCTTCGTGGCGATCGCGGCGGGTGTGAAGGTGACCAATGGCCAGCTGGCCATTCCGCAGTTGTTCGAGGACATGTTCCCAGACTGGTTCACGGGTGTGGCGTTCGCCGCCATCGGTATCGGCGCGCTCGTGCCCGCAGCCATCATGTCCATCGCGGCGGCGAACCTCTTCACCCGCAACATCTACAAGGACTTCATCAAGCCGGACGCGACGCCGGAGCAGGAGACCAAGGTCTCCAAGCTGGTGTCCCTGTTGGTGAAAGTGGGCGCGCTGGCGTTCGTCCTGACCCTGGACAAAACGGTGGCGATCAACTTCCAGCTCCTGGGCGGCATCTGGATCCTCCAGACCTTCCCGGCCGTGGTCGGTGGTCTGTTCACCCGGTGGTTCCACCGCTGGGCGCTGCTCGTCGGCTGGGCGGTCGGCATGCTCTACGGCACGGTCGCCGCGTATGGCGTCGCCTCCCCGGCCCAGAAGCACTTCGGCGGCTCCGCCAAGGAGATCCCGGGCATCGGCGAGATCGGCTACATCGGCCTGACGGCCTTCGTGTTGAACGTCGTCGTCACGGTGGTGCTGACCTTCGTACTGAAGGCTTTCAAGGCTCCGGAGGGGGTCGACGAGACCAAGCCGGAGGACTACGCGGCGGACGCGGGCGACTCGGGCGTGCAGGTCGAGCTGCCGCCGACCACTGCGGGGGCCTCCCACTAGGGCCGCCTGTCGAACGAGCTCCCGTGGCGGGTCGCGGTCAGGTGGGCGGGGAGGAAGGGATGGCGCGGTCGGTTTTGACCGTCCGAGGACACCGTTCTGTGCCACCGTGCGTCGGGGCGTGGTGCGAGGACACGGTGGTCGAGGACGTTCTCCGATGGACTGGGCGGACTCCCGACGCACCGGCGCTCCTGGCGTTCCGGGAACGGGACGGGCTGGTCGCGCTGACCTGCAGGGATCTGGCCGGCTGGGTGGAACTGTTCACGGCCGCTCCGGGCGTCGGGGCGTGTGATCTGGTGGCCGTGCGGTTGCCCAACCGGTGGCAGGCGCCGGAGCCGGCCTGTCGGCGTCGGGGCCGCGGTGCCGACTTCGGTGATGACCGCGATCCGCAGCCGCGAGCCGGAGCGGAGGCCGGCGCGTGTGCTGGCCCGCGTGTTCATCACCACGGATGTGTGGCAGGGGTACGCCTGCGCCGCCGCGGTGGCCAAGATGGCGCCTCGACTGCCGGCGCTGCGCCATCGGGTGGTGCTCGGTGAGACCGTATCCCGGACATTCAGCTGTGCGATCATCACCACCCACACGTGTGATAGCCATGAGGAGGCACCAGGGTGATCTCCGAGCCGGAGATGGCAGACGGGCTCGACCCGCAGGAGTCCCGCGAGGTCGTGGGTGATCGCGTGCAGCGGTCCCCCGTGCGACGAGGGCCGTGGCTGTGGGCCCTGGCCGGCGCGTCGGCAGCGTCCGCGCTCTGGGCGGCGGTCTTCCTTCCCCACCTGGGCAACCAGAGCGCCGAGCTGCACGGGTACCGGCTGGACCACGAATCCTGCAGGTCGGCACGGTTGGCATCACTCCAGGAGGCACTCGCGCTGAAGAGCATGCCCGACGCGACCGATGACGAGCTGCTGAAGCATCCGGCTCTCGACCAGGTTCACTGCTCCCTGTCTTTCCAGAAGCGTGCCGAGGAGAAGCCGGGCGGACACTGGTCGGTGAACACCACCATCGGTATTTCTGTGGCACTGCACAAGAGGACCGATCCCCGCGGCGAGTTCGATGCCGACCGGCGCGTGACGGACGCGGGGGTCGTCGCAGCGGACAACGTGAGGGCCGTTCCGGATCTCGGTGACGAGGCGTTCGTGATCGCCAAGGACACCAGTCACACAGAACTCAGGGTCCTCGACGGAGCGGCAGTCATGACCCTGAGTCTGTCCACCACCAGCTATTACGACGGGGACGCCGGCACCAGCGCCGTCGAGGAGGAGCCCGACCTTCCTGATGTGTCCACCTACTGGCCCGCCGTGATCAGCGACATGCGTGAGCTGATGGCCGCCTTCAGGCATCCGTAGGAACGACCCGAGAGCCGGTCCTCAGCGAAGGAATCCCTCGTAATGGCGCTGCTGAAGCCGGCTCTCGATCTGCCGGACGGTTTCCAGGCCGACACCGACGATGATCAGGATGCTGGTGCCTCCGAACGGGAAGTTGTTCGTCGCCCCGAACCCGATCAGCGCAATCGTGGGGACGAGGGCGATCAACCCGAGATACAGCGAGCCCGGCCAGGTGATCCGGGTGAGCACGTACGACAAGTACTGCGCGGTCGGCCGGCCGGCCCGGATGCCGGGCACGAAGCCGCCGTACTGCTTCATGTTGTCCGCGACCTCGTCCGGGTTGAAGGAGATGGAGACGTAGAAGAACGCGAAGAACACGATCAGCAGGAAGTACGCGGCGATGTAGATCGGGTGGTCGCCCTTGGTCAGGTTCTGCTCGATCCAGGTCTTCCAGCCGGACGTACCACTCGAGAACTGCCCGATGAGAGCCGGGATGTAGAGCAGCGACGACGCGAAGATCACCGGGATCACACCCGCCTGGTTCACCTTCAGCGGGATGTACGTGGACGTCCCGCCATAGGCGCGGCGGCCGATCATCCGCTTCGCGTACTGCACCGGGATGCGGCGCTGGGCCTGCTCGACGAAGACCACCAGGCCGACCATGACCAGGCCCACGAGGATGACGGTGCCGAACTCGATCCAGCCGTCGGCCAGGGTGCCCTGCGTCTTGATGGCCCACAGCGCGGACGGGAAGGTGGCGGCGATCGAGATGAACATCAGGATCGACATGCCGTTGCCGATACCGCGGTCGGTGATGAGCTCACCGAGCCACATGACGACGGCCGTACCGGCGGTCATCGTGATGACCATGACGATCGTCGTGAAGATCGAGCGGTCCGGGACGATGGACGAAGCGACCGTGCAGCCGGAGAACAGGGCACCACTGCGGGCGGTGGCCACCAGGCCGGTGCCCTGCAGGATGGCGAGCGCCACGGTCAGATAGCGGGTGTACTGCGTGATCTTCGCAGTACCGGCCTGGCCCTCCTTCTTGAGGGCTTCCAGGCGCGGAATGACCACGGTCAGCAGCTGCAGAATGATGCTCGCCGTGATGTACGGCAGGATGCCGAGCGCGAAGATCGTGATCTGCAGCAGCGCGCCACCGCTGAAGAGATTGACCAGCCCGAACAGCCCCTGGTTTCCGGAGGCCTGTGCGACGCATTCCTGGACGGCGCTGTAGTTCACGCCCGGGATCGGAACATGCGTGCCGACCCGGTAGAGCACGATCATGCCCAGGGTGAAGAGCAGCTTCTTGCGCAGGTCGGGTGTCCTGAACGCCTGGATGAACGCGGTTAGCACGGAGCCTCCTGCAACGAAGCGGCATGACAGCAACACCTACCGCTATGACCGGTAGCGGACACACCTACATGAGATCACACGTGTCCCCGACATACCCTTTCAAGAGAAACTACATCAAATGAATCCAAACCTGCGGGTGTGCACTGAGGCGCTCCTCACATGAGGGCGTCACGCACATGTGCCTTACAGTGAGAACTGGATACAGCCACACTTCATTGAACTCTCTACGCTTGTCACATGCGTATCCTCTGGCAGCGCCCCATCCCCAAGGCCGCTGTCTCCAGCCCCTCCGCGGTCACCTTGGCCGCATCCACCCGGCGCGGCCAGATCGCCTCCAGCAGCACGTGAGTGACCTGGCGGCCCGAGCACCACGCAGTTGACCAGCGTGACCCAGCTCAGCGCCTGATGCCGTCACGAAGGAGTACCTGATGCAGCACGTATCACTGGGCGGGCTCGATGTCTCCCGCATCGGCCTGGGAGCCATGACCATGGCCGGCATCTACACCACGGGCGGAGGACTCGACGACGCCGAGTCGATCCGCACCATCCGCCGGGCACTGGACCTCGGGGTCACCCACATCGACACCGCCGAGATCTACGGCCCCTTCCACAGCGAGAACCTCGTCGGCAAGGCCATCAAGGGCCGCCGCGACGACGTCGTGGTGGCAACGAAGTTCGGCCTCGTCTCCCACGCCGGCGACGGCCCCGGCGTGATCGACAGCAGCCCCGCCAACGTGAAGACCGCGGTCGAAGGCTCGCTCCTGCGGCTCGGCACCGACCACATCGACCTCTACTACCAACACCGAGTCGACCCCAACACACCCATCGAGGAGACCATCGGCGCGCTGGCCGAGCTGGTCGCCGACGGCAAGGTGCGCCACATCGGACTCTCGGAGGCCGGCCCCGACACGATCCGCCGGGCACACGCCGTGCATCCGGTGGCCGCGCTGCAGACCGAATACTCGCTGTGGACCCGCGACGTCGAGGCCGAGATCCTCCCACTGCTGCGCGAGCTCGGCATCGGATTCGTCCCCTACTCCCCCCTCGGGCACGGCCTGCTGACCGGGCAGATCCGCACCGTCAACGACTTCACGGACGACGACTGGCGCAAGACCAACCCGCGCTTCACCGGCGAGAACTTCCAGCGCAACCTGCGCATCGTGGACGAAGTGCGGGCCATCGGCGCCGAAGTCGGCGCCACTCCGGCCCAGACCGCGCTGGCGTGGCTGCTCACCCGCGGCGACGACATCGCCCCCATCCCCGGAACCCGGCGGGTCTCGCGCGTCGAAGAGAACACCGCCGCCGACGGCATCGAACTCAGCGCCGCTCAGCTCGACCGCCTGAACACCCTCACACCGGCCGCGGGCGAACGCAATGACGAGGCGAACATGGCCACCATCGACCGGTGATCTGACGCCCCGACGACTCGCTTGTCCGTCGCACCCGACCAACCCGCATCCGTTCACCGAGAGCGTGGGAGAAGTCTGTGTACAGCCCCTCCAGCACCGACGCCGTGCGCCCGCGCCCCTCTCACGACGCCACCGCCGACCGCTCCAGCCACTCACCAAGTCCGGCGAACAGCGAGCCGAACTCCCGCATGAGCGAAGTCACTTCGCGTGGCCGTGACAGGTCCCGGCAAGTGACGTGCGCCCGCCGCCCCGTGATCGACATGGCGCCGGACTCTGTCCCGCGGACAGTTCAACAGCACGTAAATCAAGCAGAGGGGCGTGGGCGGGCGTGATTGCAGGTAGACGGTGGGGGCGTTCGCGATGCCGACGGCTGATGCCTTGCGGTTCTGGAACGGCGGCGCGGGTGGGCACGGATTACCGATGAGGCCCCTTGTCTTCGGCAGGATGGGTGCCATGACCGAGATCCTCACGCCCCGGACCCGGACCACACGGCAGAGGCCATCGAGCGGTGGGAGGGGGAGTGGAACGAGGAGGGCTTCGGGCTCTTCGCCGTCGAGCTGCTGCCCTCGGGTGAGCTGTCAGGCTTCACGGGTCTGTCCGTGCCCGAGTTCCTGCCGGAGATACAGCCCGCCGTGGCCATCAGCTGGCGGCTCGGCTCACCGTTCTGGGGCCTGGAATACGCCTCCGAAGCCGCCCACGCCACGCTGGAGTTCGCACTCCAGGACCGCGGGCCTCGACCGCATCATCAGCATCAGTCAGATGGGCGACGACGCCTCCGAGAACATCATCCGAAAGCTCGGCATGGTGCTTGAGCGATTAGACAATGCACCCGGCGTACGGCTGTCCGCTGCAGGTTCGCACCATCGACCTCACCGAGTTCCAGGCATGAACCGGCCCCGCCATCGATCACCACAAGACGGCCGACCCCTGTCCCGTTCGCATTCGGATCAACCACACACACCTGCTCTCAGCCCCGCAGCGGCCGGAAGGCTCGGCGCGGTTCCTGGGGCAGCTCTTTCAGCGGAGCCACTGATTGCGCGGCCCGCCACCAGTACTGCGCAGCCACCGCGCGGGGCGACTCGGACCGTCATCGGGGAATGGGCACGGACGGGTGCCGCCCGGCGGTCGTGCGGGGATCGCCGGGCGGCTTCACTCACGCCGAGGTCATCCGGCGATTCCCGCGGCGCGTACGACGGTCTGCGTCACGGTGTTGCCGCGGCTGTCACCGGCCTGGACGCGCAGCGTGACGTACTGCGCCGAGGCGGGTGCGTGCAGGCGCAGGCTCACCTTGCCGTTGCCCCTGCCACTGAGGCGTGCCGTCGTCCAAGTGACGCCGTCGTCGTAGGACAGTTCCACCTTGCGGGTGTTGAGCGCCGCGTTGGAGCCGCCCTTCAGATGCAGCGGAGTGACGAGCACGGTGGCGTCGGCGGCTGCCTTGCCGTCGTCGGACGTCGGCAGGGTGTAGTCCACCTGGACGAGCGGGAGTTGCTCGCTGTCGTCGGCGTCCCTGGGCGCCGCGGAAGTGAACGTCCACTCGGTTCGGGTGGCGGTCGAGTAGGGGAAGGCGGCCGTGGCGGTACGGGTCGCCGCGTGCACCAGACGGAAGGTGCCCTTCGCGGCCGGTACCGTCGCGCTCACTCCGGCGCCGCCCTCGGCGACCAGCGTGTCGCCCCGGTACAACGAGGTCTCCTGGGTGGTGTCGGTGCTGCCGAAGGCGGCGTAGTTGGCGTGGCCGCCGCCGGAGTCGCCCCAGGACGGGATGATGACGTCCAACTGGTCGCCGGTGCGCACGGGCGGCGAAACGCTGTCGTTGATGCGGGGGCGCACCACGGGTCCGAACCACTCCACGTCCGTGGTGCTGCCCGCCGGATAGGTGAGGGATCCGGACGCGCTGTAGGACAGGGACTGAAGCTCGCCCTCCTCCGTCCACGAGAACGTGTCGTCGGTGCTGACGTAGTCGGTGCGGTGCGCGCCGGCCGTGCTCAGCCGGTTGGTGCCGACCTGGTAAGCGCTCCAGGGGTGGATGTCGTAGCGGTTCTCGTACACCTCACGGCCGGTGGGGTTGTTGAACGTGGTCTCGACCCGGGCCAGTTGACCGGTCGTGGGTGCGTGGACGGGGTTGGCGGGGATGCGGTCCTTCCAGGTGCGGACCAGGTCGTACAGGTAGTCCGTGTCGGGGCGGGAGACGGCCCGCAGGGGCACGCTGCCGGTCGTGCTGGCGTCGACGCTCGCCATGAGCTTGTCGCCGTTCGTGCGGGACAGGCCCACCACCTCGATGGAGGACTTGATGATGGGCTCGCGCAGTCGCCCGTCGAGGTCGTTGACGAACAGCAGCAGCTTCACGCCCGCGGCCTGCGCGGCCCTGATCTGGTCGTCCGCCGTGTCCTCGTCACTGGAGTCCCAGGGCACCACGGCGGCCTTGCCGGCGGCCTCGACGCCCTTGTAGTCCTCCGCGAGGCCGTCGCCCGGGTGGATCAGGTCGAGGGAGTAGTCGTCCTCGGGCAGCTTCGCCGAGCCGGGCATGATCCACAGGTCGTCGAACTCCTGCCCGCCCGCGGTCACCGACAGCAGCGGTTCCTGGTTGCGCCAGCGGGCGGTGAGGTACTGCTCGCCGTCACCGGGCGCGGTCGTGGGCGCCGTCCAGACGCTGTCGTAGCCATCGCCGATCAGCGACATGTCGGCGACCGAGGAGCCGTCCTTGAACTCGCGGTAGTAGTCCAGGCGTCGGGAGAAGTTCTCGGTCTTCTTCGGTGTGACGGTCTTGACCTCCTTGAGCCTGGTGCCGTCCAGTACGAGGTCGGTGGTGCCGGTCACCTTCACCTGGGGGATGACCATGCGGGCGTATCCGGCCGAGGCGGCACCGTGCGTGCCCTCCACGCGGAAGTCGGCGTAGACGGTGTAGAGGCCGGGCGGCAGCAGTTCGTCGGACCGGCCCTCGCCATAGAGGTAGGTGCCCGCGTACTCGTCGCCCTTGCGGTAGAAGGTGAGAACGCCGTCCGTGGCCTCACCGGAGCGGCCGGTGACCTTGGTGCGCACGTGGAACAGCTGCTGGCGGGTGCTGACGCCGAGCAGCGTGCGGGTCAGCGCCGTTCCCCCGGCGGACGCCGTCAGCCGCCCGGTCCGGCGCTGGAGGCCGCCCGCCTTGTCCAGGTCGGTCGTGACCGTGGCGGTCGCGGTGCCGTGCGCCGGGACCTCGACGCGGCTCGGGGTGACGGTGAAGACGCCGTCGGGAACGCCGGGGGCGTCCACGCCGAGGTCCACGGTGACGGCCTGGTCGCCGGTGTTGGTCCAGGTCGCTGTGGACTGGGCGGTGCCCTTGTCCGTCCCGGGCGAGTGGATGCCGGCGTCGATTTTGCCGGTGGCGGTGAGCGTCGCCGTGGCCGCCGCGGCGGCGTCCGCCCGGCCGTTGCCGCCGTCGTCCGCGCTGATGTCAGGGGTGGCCTTGGCGGTGCTGACCAGGGCGTCCTTGATACGGCTGCCGGTCCAGTCGGGGTGCGCGGCGGCGACCAGCGCGGCCGCGCCGGCCACGTGCGGGGTCGCCATGGACGTACCGCTGGCGGTCATGTAGGAGCCGCTGCCGGTGGCGGCGTACTGCGACCGGGCGGCCAGGATGCCGACGCCGGGCGCGGTGATCTCGGGCTTGAGGGCGTCGTCGCCGTAGCGGGGGCCGCGGCTGGAGAAGTCGGCGAGGGCGTCGGAGGCGTCGACCGCGCCGACGGTGAGGGCCGCGTCGGCGGTGCCGGGCGAGCGGACGGTCTGGGCACCGGGACCGTCGTTGCCGGCGGCGATGGTGAACAGGGCGCCGGTCTCGGCGCTCAGCTCGTTCACGGCCCGGGCGAGCACGGTGTCGCCGTCGGCGTTCTGGCTGCTGCCCAGGCTCATGCTGATGACCCGGGCGTGGACGTCGCGGGCGGCCCACTCCATGCCCGCCAGGATCCAGGAGTCGTAGCCGTAGCCCTCGTTGGCGAGGACCTTGCCGATGTGCAGGTCGACGCCGGGTGCGACGCCCTTCTCCTTGCCGTCGGAGGCGGCGCCGCTGCCGGCGATGGTGGAGGCGACGTGCGTGCCGTGGCCCTGGCGGTCGGTGACATCCTGGCCGGGGACGAAGCTGGCGCTGTCCTCGACCGTGTCCTTCAGGTCGGGGTGGCCCGGGTCGTAGCCGGTGTCGAGGACGGCCACGTCGACGCCGTCGCCGGTGTTGCCGCCCGCCCAGACCTCGGGGGCGCCGATCTGGGCGACCGAGTCGCTGAGGGTGGCCTCGGCCTTGCCGTCGAGCCAGACCTTGGCGACGCCGCCGCGGAAGGCCCCGTGGGTGTCCGGCATCTTCGCCGGGGCAGCCTGGATGCCGGTGAGCGCGCTCCACAGGGCGTCGGTGTCCTCGCGGTCCGCGGCGACGGCCACTCCGTTGACGCTGGTGAGGGGGCGTACGTCCGTGACATCGCCCGGCATATCGACGGCGCGCCGGCGCAAGGTGGAGGCCGATGCCTCCTTGCCGCCATACGTGACGATGAGCGGCAACTGCTTGAGTGCCGCGTCGTCGTAGCCGTCGGCCACGAGGCGGGAGACGTTGAACAGTCGGTCGTCCAGAGCGCCGGATGCCAGGTAGGGGCGGGCGGAGTCGGGATAGACGTAGGTGTCACCGCCTACGGTCAGCACGCGGGCGCCGGTGGGTTCGCCGTCGGGACCCTGAACGGTGATCGTGCCGGGGCCGTCGCCCGCGCCGGGGGCGACGGTGGCCTTGTCGCCGGTGACCAGGGTGACGACGGATACGGCAACGTTGTCGGAAGTGCGGGTGGCGCCGGCCGAGTTGTCGGCCGGCGCCGTGTCTGCGGAGGAGGCCACGTGCGGGGTCGCCGCGGTGACCAGGAGGGCGGCCGCGACCACGAGCAGGCGGCGCCGTCTTCCGGATGGGTGCTGTGTCAAAGGATTCCCTCGACTTGAATGGACGTACAGGCAGCTGATGCGCAGGGTCAGTCGCGTCTTCGGGACTGGCGGTACGGAGCGTGCTCACCTTGACGGTGTCGCGTCATACGCGACAAGATCCGGCTGTCGCGGATTCGCGCAATTGCGCACATGCGCTTGCGTCCCGCGGGCGGGGGCGCAGAGATTCGCGGGCGGGGGCGCAAAGATTCATTCAGCACCGATGCGCACTACAGCGGGAGCCTCAATCTGCATGGATGTGACGTCGGACAGCCCCTGGGCTGGAATGGGTCTGGACGCGCTCGGCGGCCGAGTCCTCGAGTACCTGGTGGGCCACGCCTCCGCCGGTTCCCTCGCCGTGGCGGCCGCGGTCGGCGCGTCGCGCGAAGAGGTCGAGACGGCACTGCGGTCTCTGGAGGACGCACTCCTGGTCATCCCCATCGCCGGCCGACCGCCGCGGTGGAAGGCCGGCCCGCCGCGTTCGTCCCTGGGCTCCCTGCTGGCCCGCAGACGCGCCGAACTGGCCCAGGCCGAGCTGTACATGGAGCAGCTCCACGAGATCTACGACGCCGTGGCCCGCCCGCAGGCTCCGCACCTGGTGGAGGTCTTGGAGGACAACGAGGAGGTCACCGCACGCTATGCCCATCTCCTCAAGGGCAGCACCCATGAAGTACTGCACCTGGCCAAGCCGCCCTATGTGACAGGGCCCGCCGGTGCCGCAGGTCATGGGGATGCCGCACAGCCGGAGTTCCGCGAGGGGATACGGCTGCGGTCGGTCTACGACACCGAAGGCTTCACCGACACGGTGTCACTGGAGACGGCGCTGCGGGGCAGCGCCAGCGGCGGCGAGTTCCGGCTCAGCTCCCGACTTCCTGTCAAACTGGTCCTGTTCGACCGGACTGCCGCCCTGTTGCCCCTGCACGACGACCGCCCGTCGGCAGGATCGCTCGTGGTCCACTCACCTGCCCTGGTCGGCGCACTCGCCGCGCTGTTCGAGGCCATCTGGAGACACGCGGTGCCGGTGTCGCTGGAAAGCCGGCAGGACTGGCCCGCCCTCCGCCAGACCCGGGAGGCGACGCGGATCGACGAACGAACCCAGGCGATCCTCGAGCTCATGGCGACCGGGATGAAGGACGACGCCATCGCCCGGGTACTCGACATCAGCCGCCGCACCGTGCAAAAGCACGTGAGTGAGGCCGGCAGCGCACTGGGCGCCAGAACACGTTTCCAGATCGCCCTCCGCGCAGCCGAACGAGGCTGGCTGCCGCTGGAAGCACCGAACCCGAACGAGTAGGCACTCGGCGGTCGTTCACCGCACGGCCTCGTTCAATCGGTTCTCCCTATTCTCCCCGAATGGACTCGACGCTGTCCCGGTCGAAAAAATAAAAACACCCGGACGGAGCGGACTCCGGAACTACGGGAGAGCAATTTCATTCTGCTTCTCGCTCGCCTTGTCCGGCAAGGGCGAACCGTGCGGAATATGTGATCCTGCACAAGTGAGAAGCCCGTCGGCGGCTCGGTCCACAAGGTTGCCCATGGCGTGTTGAACGGGTGGGGTGCAGGTCACGGGCCAAGCCGGAGGCGTTGCTGGGGGTTCGTCCCGATCAGGTCGCCGACGACATATACGCGCAACAATCGGGGGGTTGACAGGCCGTCAATCGGCATCGACTAATTGATCGCCCGCACTTCATGCGTATTCGCTTTCGTTCGGCCCGAGTTGAGGGCCCACTCATGATTGGCGACCTGTGTCGATATCCCCTCGTGCGAGAGGTGCGTTCCCGGCCTTTCGCATATTCCATCGCGGCGCGGCCCTTCTCGGTGTCGCGACCCTGGCGCTCCTGGGCGTCCAGCCCGTTGCCCACGCCGCACCTCCCACGGCCGCCCAGGCCGCGACCAGCACAGCCCAGGACGCATCCGACGCCGAGCCCGACTTGGCGCCCGTCTGCGGCACCCCGGCCAAGGGGCACGCGACGTGCTACGCCATGCGCGCGACGGACCAGCCGGCCCGGATGCGGCTGAGCGCGTCCGAAGTTCCCGCGGGGCTGGGTCCGCAAGACATTCAGAGCGCCTACAGCCTGCCCTCCGACGGAGGCGCCGGCCAGACCATCGCGATCGTCGACGCCTACGACAACCCCAACGCCGAGGCGGACCTGGCCGTTTACCGCAGCCAGTACGGCCTGCCGCCCTGCACCACCGCCAACGGCTGCTTCAGGAAGGTGGACCAGCGCGGCGGCACCGACTACCCACTGCCCAACGACGCCTGGGTGGGAGAGATCGCCCTCGACCTGGACATGGTCTCCGCGGCGGCACCGGCAGCCCACATCCTGCTGGTGGAGACGGACAACGACGGTCTGGAAAACCTCGCCGCCGGTGTGGACCAGGCCGTGGCCCTCGGCGCCAAGTACGTCTCCAACTCCTATGGCAGGACCGGTGACTACCCGACCGACCTGGCCACCTACGGGTCCTCCTACGACCATCCCGGCGTCGCCGTGGTCGCGGCCAGCGGCGACAACAAATACGGCGTCTCCTTCCCCGCGACCCTCCCCTCCGTGACCGCTGTCGGCGGTACGACCCTGACGGCCGACCCGACCAGCGCCCGCGGCTGGTCGGAGACCGTCTGGGCCAGAGACTCCTACGGACCGGGCTCCGGGTGCGCATCCCACCAGGCCAAGCCGGACTTCCAGCAGGACGCCGGCTGCACGGGACGCAGCGTCGCCGACGTCTCCGCCGTCGCTGACAACGTTGCCGTCTACCTGACCTACGGCTCCCGGGGCACCGGCTGGCAACGCTTCGGCGGCACCAGTGCCGCGACGCCGGTGATCGCCTCCCTCTACGCCCTGGCCGGGCCCCCGCGTCCGGGCACCGCCCCCAACTCCTATCCCTACGCCGCGCAGGGCGTCGGTCTCAACGACATCACCACCGGGTCGAACGGAACCTGCCCCGTCGCCTACCTGTGCAACGCCGGCACCGGCTACGACGGTCCGACCGGCCTGGGTACGCCGGCAGGCCTGGCCGCCTTCCGCAGCGGACCGCACGGCACCCTCTCCGGTACGGTCAAGGACGCGGCCACCGGCAAGCCGATCGCCCGCGCGACCGTCGGGTCCGGGCTGGACATCGCCACGACCGACGCACAGGGGGCGTACACGCTCGACCTGCCCGCGGGCACAGTCGAGGACCTGACGGTGAAGGCCTTCGGCTACACGACGACCACACCGGTCACCCTCGACATCGCGGACGGCCAGACCCTCACCCGCGACTTCGGACTCTCCTCCCTCCCTCGCGAGCGTGTCCACGGCACCGTCAAGGACGGGTCAGGACACGGCTGGCCGCTCTACGCCCGGCTCACCGTGAACAGGTCCCCCGAATCCCCGGTCTGGACCGACCCGGTCACCGGCGTGTACGAAATGACCCTGCCGAAGGGGAGCGACTACACGCTGAACATCACCGCCGCCCTGCCAGGCTACGAGCCCGTGGCACGGAAGGTGACGGTGCACGACACATCCGTCACCGCACACGTCGCTCTGACCGCCGATCCCGACACGGCCACCGCCGTCGGCTACCGGCTCGAACTCGCCGACCGCGCCGAGACGTTCGAGTCCACCGCGACCGCGCCCCAGGGCTGGAGCGTGGTGAACGCGGCCGGTACCGACAGTGGATGGGAGTTCGACGACCCGATCCAACGCGGCAATGTCACCGGCGGCGACGGCTCCTTCGCCGTCGTCGAGAGCGACAACGGATCGATCGGACCGCATCAGGACAGCCAGCTCGTCAGCCCCGATTACGACCTGTCCGCCGCGCAGTCGGCGCAACTCACCTTCAAGACCGCGTACCTGTACAACCCCCACCAGCAGCACATGACCGTGGACGCCAGCACGGACGACGGTGCCACCTGGGAGAACGTCTGGACCGGGCCGAAGGTCAGCGACTCCGCGCAGCGCCTGACCGTGCACGTCCCGCTCCGGCAGTTCGCGGGGCACAACGCCGTGCGGCTGCGGTTCCATTTCGTCGCCGACTGGGGCTACTACTGGTCACTCGACGACGTGAACGTCCAGACCCGCGTCCTCGTGCCCGCACCCGGTGGCCTGACCGTCGGCACGGTACGCGACGCCACCAGCGGCGCCGGCGTGGTCGGTGCCTCCGTCAGCGATACAGCGGACCCGGACGAAACCGCCCTCACCACGGCCACACCGGAGGACCCGGCGGTCGGGGACGGCTTCTACACCGTGTTCTCGGCGAACCCGGGCCCGCACACCCTCCGGGTCACCGCATCTGGTTACACGGAACTGACCCGGACGACGCCAGTGCGGCCCGATCGGGTCCGCCGTATGGATCTCGCCCTCAGGCCGGACGCATGATCCCGGTGCCGGCACCGGCGTTGGCGACCTGACACGCCGGCGCGTGCGACTGGGGTCCCGGCTCAGAACGATCCTGCCGGAGCATGAACGCGCGAGAGGACCGCCGCCTGGTGGACGACGGTCCTCTCGCATCGGGTGGCGTGGATGAGGTTGCCGTACGCGCGCCGGGGTGCCGTTACTTGGCCAGGAACTCCAGCAGGGCCTTGTTCACCTCGTCCGCGTGGGTCCACAGCAGCCCGTGCGGTGCTCCCTCGATCTCCACGTAGTCGGCGGAGGGGAGGGCCTGGTGGAAGAGGCGGGCGGTGGACTCGATCGGCAGGATCCGGTCACCGGTGCCGTGCAGGATGAGTGCCGGGACGTCGATCTTGGGAATGTCCTGGCGGAAGTCGGTGCCCCAGGTCAGCGGTGCGGCGGCGGCCGCGTGGGCACCGCCGCCCGCGGCGACGTTCCAGCTGTTGCGGACGGCCTCTTCGCTGATGCGTGTGCCCAGGTTCTCGTCCAGGTTGTAGAAGTCCTGGTAGAACGCCGTGTAGTAGGCGTACCGGTCGGCCTTCACCACGTCGGAGACACCCTGGAAGAAGTCCGCGGTCGCCGCGCCTGCCGGGTTGTCGTCGCTCTTGAGCAGCATCGGCTCCAGGGAGCCGAGGAAGGCGACCTTGGCGATGCGCTCGGAACCGTAGGTGCCCAGGTAGCGGGCCACCTCGCCGGTGCCCATGGAGAAGCCGACGAGGACGGCGTCGCGCACGTCGAGCGTTTCCAGCACGGTGTTGAGGTCGGCGGCGAACGTGTCGTAGTCATACCCCGTGGTGGGCTGGCTGGACTGGCCGAAGCCGCGCCGGTCGTAGGTGATGACGCGGTGGCCGGCCGCCAGCAGCGCCGCCGACTGCTTCTCCCACGAATGCCCGTCGAGTGGGAAGCCGTGGATGAGGACGACCGGCTGCCCGGTCCCGTGGTCCTCGTAGTACAGCTCGATATCGGTGGTGTTCTCCTGGCCGACGGTGATGAGCGGCATGGTGATCCCTTTCGGATGCGGCGGAACCGGTGTCGCTGAGATATGGGCGGCGAAGTGTCGCCCTGGCCTGTACAGAATCGCGTGAGCGGACATGTCCGGGTATCCGTCTAATGACTCAATCTTGCGACCGCATTTCTCCCCTCGCACCTCCCGCTCGCAGGGTGTGTCATCGCGTTCCGGCACGTGTGTGACTCAGCTGCGCTGCTCCGATCCTGCCGCGAAGGCCTCTGGTGCGGGGTGTCCGTACCCGAAGGCCGAGCCACGCCCGCGGCGGCAGCGGGTTGAGCCAAATGGCCGGGTCGGACGAGACCCGCAGGCCGAACCTGGCGCACGCCTCGACTCCTTGTCGGGCGATGTCGCCCGCGCGCCCCGCAGTGTCCGTCAGCCCGTTCCCTCCGCCGTGACGCCGAGGAGCGCCTGGCCGTAGGCCTCGCGGTTCGGGTCCGGGGCGAGGTTCGAGTGGGACAGCGCGACCTCCATGTCCCGCCAGATCCGCTGGACCGGCCCGGCCGTCGAGAAGCTCGCGCTGCCGAGGGCCGTCAGGAGGTGTCGGACGGCTTCACGGAGGTTGCGCGCTGCCATCGCCGCGTCCATCTGGATGCGTGCCTGCACGAGCTTGTCGGGCTGGGCTCGTCGCGCGATGCCCGTCTCCACGTCGTCCAGGGCTCGCATCAGGAGCAGCCGCGCGGAGTCGATCAGGGACGCGGCGTCGGCCACGGCGTGCTGCACACTGGTCGACTCGGCCCGCCGGGCCGGAGCGGCCAGCTGGTCCTGCGCGTGTTCCAGAGCCGCCAGGCCCATCCCGAGCAGGGGTGCCACGAGCGTCACGGTCAGGGCCGGAACCACGGCCGCCGCGCACAGGGGCTCGTCCGGATGGTCCTGCGCGCAGCCGCCGACCACCATCCGGGTCAGCGAGAGCACCCGGTGTTCCGGAACGAACACCTCGTCGAAGGCGATCGTGTCGCTGCCGGTGGCGCGCAGGCCCGTCACCTCCCACGTCTGCTCAGTCGATCCCGCCGCCGTCGGAACCACGGCCAGGGCGAGGTCCGCGTCGGCGTCGGTCGCCACCGCGACCATCGCCCACTCGGAGTGGTGAACACCCGAGGTGGGCCACCACCGACCGGAGACCATCAGGCCCCCGTCCACGACCCGCCCGGTGCCGGCGGCGGGCAGCCTGCTGGCGACGACCGCCCCGGGATCCACACCCCATATCTCCTGACGTGCCTGCTCACCGAGGAGCGCGGTCATGTACGAACCGCCGGACAGCACCATCGCGAGCCAGCCACTGGAGCCACAGCCACGCCCCAACTCGGTGTACACCTCGAAGGCGGTACGGAAGTCCGCGCCGGGCCCTTTGAGGGCGCGTGGCACTTGGAGGCTCAGGAATCCCGCGTCGCGCAGTGCCGCCGCGACGGTCTCCGGCAGCCGCCCGCTGCGGTCGGCTTCGCCGGCGTGCTCACGCAGCAGGGGAACCAGTTCTCGTGCCCTTCTCACCAGGTTGGAGGATTCGGTGGGCAGGGGCTGTGAGGGGGACGCGGACGGCGGTGCGGACTCGAAGGCGCCGGAAGCGGCTGAGGTGTTCATCCGGCCAGTATGTATGTCTCACACGTATCTCGAAACGGCCCCGGCCCGGACGCGGCCGGTTCCTGTACCACTGACACATCCTCGCCATGAGCGACACACACAGGCCGATTCCCCGGGCGAGCACACACGCCCGGTCTCAGCCCCGCAGTGGCCTGAAGGCCGTGCGCAGTTCCTGGGACAGGAGTTGCGGTTGCTCCCAGGCGGCGAAGTGGCCTCCCCTGTCGACCTCGTTCCAGTGGATGAGGTTGCCGTAGGCCCGCTCGCCCCAGCTCCGCGGCGCGGGGTAGATCTCGGCCGGGAACACCGTGACCGCCACCGGGACGTCGGGGATGTCGCGCGCGTTGAACGGGCCGCCGCCGGCCTGGGTGCCTTCCCAGTACAGCCGGGAGGACGACGCCCCGGTGTTGGTCAGCCAGTACAGCGAGATGGCGTCGAGCATCTCGTCGTAGGTGAGGACCTTCTCGGGCTCACCGCCGGAGTCGGTCCACTCCGCGATCTTGTCGTAGTAGTACGCCGCCATCGCGAGGGGCGAGTCGGCGAGGGCGTAACCGATGGTCTGCGGACTCTCGTTCATCATCGCCGCGTAGCCGAAACCGTCGCGGTAGAAGTGCAGCAGCCGGTCATAGGCAACCTTCTCGCGAGCGGACAGGTTCGAGGGCGCGGCATCGAAGTTGCGCAGGTGGCGCAGGACGTCCGGGGGCACGGTGCCCGGCATGTTGATGTGGATGCCGAGCAGCCCCTTCAGCCGCTGTGTGGCCTGGATCTGAGCGATGATCGAGCCGTGGTCGCCGCCCTGGGAGACGTACTGCTGATACCCGAGCCGGAGCATGAGCTGGTGGAGGGCGGTCGCCATGCGGGCCGGGTTCCACCCGGTCGACGTCGGCTTGCCGGAGAAACCGTGCCCGGGCAGCGTCGGCAGGACGAGGTGGAAGGCGTCCTCGGCACGTCCGCCGTGGGCCGTCGGGTTCGTGAGCGGGTCGATGACCTTCAGGAGCTCGATGATCGAGCCCGGCCAGCCGTGCGTCATGAGCATCGGCAGGGCATCGGGGTGCGGTGAACGGATGTGGGCGAACTGGATGTCCACCCCGTCGATCTCGGTGATGAACTGCGGCAGCGCGTTGAGCCTCGCCTCGACCTTGCGCCAGTCGTACCCGGTCGCCCAGTGCTCGACCAGCGGGCGGACCTTCGCCAACTGGGCGCCCTGAGCCCGGTTGCCGACGGTCTCGCGGTCCGGCCAGCGTATGGCCCGCAGCCGGCGCCGAAGGTCGCTGATCTCCCGCTGCGGAACCCTGATGCGGAAGGGACGGACTCCAGGGATCGGCCGGGCGGAGCCGAAGGAGGCGCCTGTCACCGACGTGGGGCCCGCCGCTGCCGTCCCGCCCGTCGCCGCCTGCGCCTGGCCGGGCAGGCCGAGTTGAGTGGCGGCGGCGGCACCCGCGGCGAGACCCAGGAACCGGCGACGGCCTGTGGTGGTCGGGTTGGTGTCTCCGGTCGGATTCATGTGGGGAACTCCCTGTCTCGGTGCTGAAGAGTCGGCAACTGACGGCCGAGCGAGGACGGGGCGACGGAGACACCCTGGCTGACACACCTGGCACGCCTGGCGCACCGACACCGGTTAAGCTGGTGACCCGTTCACACATGGCGATCATTGCGCACCTTCAGTCACCCGTCAAGCAGGTGACGAGCGGACTGCGTTCGCGAGACATGTTCGTAGCAGGGTTACGTGTATGTATCTCGTCCTTGCGTGAAGACACCTCTGCCGACAGGGGCGTGACGCCGGGTCAGCTCATGTGGTAGCTGGTGTCGCCCACCAGGTGGATGTGGATGCGGCGTTCGGCGAATCGCCAGGTGCCGTCCCGCCGCACAAAGCGGTCACGGTACCGGCCGGCCGCGATCGGCTGCAGCGGCAGTCCGGCGGCCTCCTGGAAGATCGTCAGGTAGGAACGGCCTGTGGCCGTGTCGGTCTCCTCGTCGACTTCGATGCGGATGTTGGTGGTGACGTGGTGCGTGCGCAGCGTGCCGTCACCGTGGACGATCGTGCGGTCCCGCAGCATCTTCTCGACGGCCTCGCTGCCTTCGTGCCGGGTGCCGTCGCTCCCGATGAAGACACCCTCGGTGAAGAGCCGGCCCATGCCGGCCAGATCGCCGGTGTCGACCAGTTCCGCGTACTCGGCGATCAGATTCTCAATGGGTCGGGTGTCGGTGGCTGTGGTCATGATCGAACACTCCCTGGGTGTGTGGTGTGTGGTGTGTGTCTGTTCGTCGTCGGATGCGGACGGATGCCGTCGGGCAACCGGCCGCACGCCTCGTCGGCAGGCTCAGGCGAGGTCGCGTTCCGGCCGGGTGACGGGCCGGGAGCCGCTGTGTTCCACGGTCGTCTGCTCGGGCGCCGGGCTCCCCGAGCCGGTCGGGATGAGCAGACAGGAGATGAGCCCGACCACTCCGGCCAGGGCCAGGAGCAGGAAGGCCATGGTGAACCCGTCCTCGCTGGGGAAGCCGCCGGTGGTCGTGTGCGACGCGAGGATGGCAGCGACGGCGGCAGCGCCCACGGCGCCTCCGATCGTGCGGATGTTGGCGTTCATCCCGGTTGCCGCGCCGGTGTGTTCGGCGGGAACGGCGTGGACGACCGCCGCGGACAGCGCCGCGAGGCCGATTCCGAAGCCCAGACCGGCGATCGCGGCCGCGAGGGAGACCAGCCAGGCGCTGTTGTGCAGCAGCGCCAGCAGGAGGAAGCCGATGATGGTCGGCAGGGTACCGATGACGAGCAGCACCTTCGCCGGCATCCTCCTGGCGAGGGGCCCGGCGGCGAGGCCGCCGACGAACTGGGAGGCCATCACCGGGAGGAAGAGCAGACCGGACACGGTGACGGACTCACCAAGTCCGTAGCCGGTACTGGCCGGCGTCTGGAGGAAGACGGGGATGAAACCGAGCGCGGAGTACAGGGTGACTCCGAAGAGGAACGACGCGAGATTAGCCGTCCACACCGGACGTATCCGGAACACGGTCATGTCGATCAACGGGAACCTGGAGCGCGACTCGATGGTCACCCACATCGCTCCGGCCACCACCGCGGCGGCGAACAGCCCCATGGTCCTGGCCGATCCCCAGCCCCAGTCCTGCCCCAGGCTGAGCGGCAGCAGCAGGAGGACGAGCGTGGCGGAGAGCATGACGCCGGCCGGCCAGTTCATCCGGCCCCCGGCCGAAGTGCCGGTCTCGGGAACGAGGAGGAGCACGAAGAGGGCCATGATCCCGTTGGCGATGGCGGGCAGCCAGAACAGCCACGGCACACCGAGTCCGTCGATGATCGGGCCGGTGACCACCAGGCCGATGGCTCCGCCCACGGCGCTGACCGCCGCGATCATGCCGATCTTCGCACCGACCTGCTCGCGGGGCAGCAGGTCGCGGACGACGCTGAAGGCCAACGGCAGGGTGGCGCCGCCCGCTCCTTGCAGCACGCGTCCGACGACCAGGACGGGCAGGCTGGTCGCCAGCGCCGCGACCACGCTTCCGATCGTCAGGAGCAACAGGACGGCGACCAGGATGCGGCGTTTGCCCATCTGGTCGCCGAGCCGGCCGAGGATAGGAGTCAACACGGCGCTCGCCAGGAGAAACGCCGTGAGCACCCAGCTGACGCCGAGCTGGTCGGTGTGGACCTGGTCGCGCAGGGCTTCCAGCGCCGGGTTCACCATCGACTGCACCAGCGCGTAGGACACCGAGCAGACCGAGAGAATCACCAGCACTGCGCCGGCACCACGCGAGGTGGCGGAAGGGCTCGCCGTAGGGGTGCCGGAAGGGTTATAACTGGACTTCATAGTCCAATAATGGGTCCTCAAAACTGGATCGTCA
This sequence comes from Streptomyces sp. NBC_00019, assembly GCF_045041015.1. Taxonomy (NCBI): domain Bacteria; kingdom Bacillati; phylum Actinomycetota; class Actinomycetes; order Kitasatosporales; family Streptomycetaceae; genus Streptomyces; species Streptomyces sp. NBC_00019. The sequence goes on along the minus strand of NZ_CP108303.1, from coordinate 342,839 downwards.
AGTCCAATCTTCAGTTCGTGGCTACTCTCTCCGAACCCTCTCCGAACTCTTTCCGCGGTGAACGACCGTCGCCGGTCACCGCCGCGCTGTCACCGGATCACCGCTGGTGATACCCCGTCCAGCCGGGCCAGAGCATCACGGAGCGCGCTCCGCGACGTGACGCCCAGCACGGGGAAGATGCGGTAGAGACGGGTGCTGACGGTGCGTGGCGACAGCCGCGTTCGCGCGGCGATCTCCTCGTTCGTCATGCCGCTGGCCGCCAGGGCGGCTATCTCCCGCTCCTGCGGCGTCAGCGCCAGCGGGGCGCGCACTGACGCACGGGGCCGAGTTCCGGTGGCCCGCAGCTCGTCGCGGGCCCGGTCGGCCCCGGTTGCGAGGCCGGTCTGCACGAACCTGTGCTCCTGGCCGAGCCGGGCCACATGCCCTGCGACGACCGCCGCGTCGTCCAGTCGCCGGAGCCGGTCGGCGCGATGGCCGCTGAGCTCGGCGGCCCGGGTCAGCCAGGTCGCAGCCGTGAGGGCAGCGCCACGCCGGGTCGCCGACTCGGCCGCCGCCTCCAGGACCGCGGCCACCTCCTCGTCGGGGTCGACCGTGGCCGCCGCCAAGTGTGCGGCGCGCCGGTCGAGGTCCTCCCGGTGGGTCCGTGCCAGCGCTTGATGGGCGGCGTGGCGCTGGTTGGGGGTGGCCGACCGCACGACACTCGTGCGTACGAGGGGATGCCGGAAGGCGAGCTCGCCGGTGGCCGGTTCGTCCACCAGCAGACCGCACGCCACCGCCTCCTCGACATCGTGCATGCGGTACCGCGGGGACGGGGGCACGCCGTAGCCCGGCCCGGCTCCCGCTCCGTCGAGAGCGCCTTTCAGCAGTTCCGCGCGCACGCTGTCGGCCAAGGCCGCGATGCGCGTGCCGTAGATGTGTTGCAGTCGCGTGGGCAGTGGTTCGCCGGGCCGGCCGAGCAGCTCCTCCGGCAGGCGGTCACCGTCGTGGCCGGCGAGGTGGGCAGGCAGTTCCAGTAGCGCCAGCGGGTTGCCCTGGGCCTGGCTCAGCACGAGTCGGCGGACCTGCTTGCTCAACGCCGGGCGGTACCGGTCCAGCAGGAGCGCGGCGTCGTCCGCCGCAAGTGGGGTGACTGGTGTCTGCCTCGGCGCGACGGCAGGGAAGCGCGCAGCGACGTCGCTGCGTTCGGCCACCAGCAGCTTCATCGGGGTGCCGGACAGTCGGCGGGCCACGAATCCGCATACCGCGGCGCTGGCGTCGTCCAGCCAGTGAGCGTCGTCGAGGACCAGCAGCAGGGGCCGTTTCGACGCGGCCGACGACAGCAGGCGGAGCACCGCCAAGCCGAGGGTCATGGCTGACGGAGGTGTGCCCTCGGTCTGGCCGAAGACGGTGTCGAACTCCGCGCCGATGTCGGTGGCCGGTTGCGAGGCGTCGCAGATCAACGGGTGGAGCAGCTGGTGCAGCCCGGCGTAGGGCAGCCCGGACTCCGTCTCGACTCCCGTGGCCCGGATCACGAGGTGGCCTGCCTGGGCCGCCCTTCCTGCCGCGTAGTTCAGCAGGGTGGTCTTGCCGACTCCCGGCTCGCCAGTGAGGGCTAGGCACTCTCCCTCGCTGGCTTGTACGAACGCGGACAGCTGCGTCTGCTCACCGTCCCGGCCGACCATCGTCATGACTGATTCCACGTTCCAGCTCCCTCACCGCGGGCCCCCACGCCACGGGCCCCGTGCCGATGAGTGCTGCGGCCCTTGTCGCTGTGGGCGGGACTCGAGGTTCTGTGGCGTCTAATCAACTACCCGGTTAGTTGATTAGACTCCGGAGCAAGAGGGCTGTCAAGTAAACGGTTAGTTAGGAGCTGCGCTACGCTCGGCGCATGCAGCGCGACGCCGAAGCCACCAAGCAACGACTCATCGCGGCCGGTCGGGCCGAGTTCGCCGCGTACGGGCTCAACGGCGCCCGCGTCGACCGCATCGCCGCCGCCGCACAGTGCAACAAGGCGCAGATCTACCACTACTTCAAGAACAAGTCCGGACTGTTCGAAGCGGTATGGAACGGCCTGGTCGAGCACATCATCGCGAACCTGCCCCGCAATGCGGAGGACCTCCCCGAGGTGGCGGCACACCTGAGTGACATCTACGCCGCGTATCCGGAGTTTCCCCGGCTGATCACCTGGCAGCGCATGGAGCGGGACGAGACGATCAACGAGCAGGGAGTGGAAGACGTCCGCAACAGGAGCGCGGCCATCGCCGCGGCGCAGGCCAAGGGCGTGGTCTCCACCCGGTTCGAGGCCCGGGTGCTGCTGACCCTGGTGATTCACATCGCGATGCTGTGGGAGGCGGCCAATCCCGAGGTGTTGGCGGTGGTGGACATCAACGACCGTGAGGAGCGCCGCGAGATCGTCCGGCGGGTGACCGCCGCGCTGGTGAACTGAACCGGCCGAGCGGCTCTGGACAGGCAGCGGAGCGGCACAGTTCCGACTACAGCTACAGCTACGTGCTCGTTGCCGGCCGGTTCACGGCATCCGCTCCCGCAGACGTGCGAGCAACGCGTGCAGCGCCGGGGCGTCGTTGGTGCGGCGCCACACCAGGTCGAGTTCCACGGGTGCGGGCGTGGACAGTTCGAGCGGTTTGAAGACGACCTCGGGGTAACGCAGCTGCGCGGCGGCCTCCGGCACCAGAGCCACACCCAGTCCGACATTGACGAGCGCGAGGATGCTGTGGACCTGGCTCAGGTACTGGGAGTAGACAGGTGTGACATGGGCGGACCGGAAGACGCTGATGAGCAGTTCGTGAAAGTAGCGGGCCTCGACGGGTGAGTACATCAGCAGTTCCTGGCCCTCGAAGTCCGTGACGCGGAGCGCTCCTTGACGTCTCGTCAGTTTGTGTGCCGACGGCAACGCGGCGACCAGCCGTTCCTTCACCGCGGGTGTGGACACCAGGTCGGGGCCGATGGCCGAGGGGCGGACGAGTCCGAGGTCGAGGCTGTTGCCGGCGAGCGAGGCGAGCTGGTCCCGGGTGATCATCTCCCGCAGGACGATCTCCGCGCGGGGCATCGTCTCGCGGGCGGTGCTCAGCAGGGTGCCGAGCACGGAGTGGGCGCTGGCCGCGGTGAACCCGACGGTGATGCTGCCCGCCTCCCCCGTCGACACCTGCCGGACGGCGAGTGCGGCGTGCTCGGAGTGGCGCAGGATGCTGCGTGCCTCGGCCAGGAAGGCCCGGCCCGCGGGCGTCAGTTGCACCGATTTGTTCGTACGGTTGAGCAGCTGAGCGCCGAGGTCGTGCTCCAGCTGCCGTATCTGCCTGCTCAGCGGGGGCTGGGTCATCCTCAGCCGCTGGGCCGCGCGCGTGAAATGCAGCTCCTCCGCTACGGCCACGAAACTCGTGAGTTGCGTAAGTGTGAACAACGATGTTCTCCAGGTATCAACGTATGCAAATTTTGAGTTAGACGGGAATTCTCCGTAGTCCTAGCTTCAAGGGGCAACCAACCCTGCAAGGCACCGGAGCTTCGAGTGGTGAGTACGATGAACACGACGCCGCATGTCACACACCAGGGCGAGGCCACGCGGGACCGGATCTCCTGGCTCAAGGTGTCGTCGGTCACCCTTCCGCTGGCCACGCCGGTGAGCGACGCCAAGGTGTTGACGGGGCGCCAGACACCTATGACTGAGGTCGTCTTCCTCTTCGTCGAGGTCGGCACCGAGCAGGGCCACGAGGGTGTCGGGTTCAGCTACTCCAAGCGCGCGGGCGGCCCCGGTCAGTTCGCACACGCCAAGGAGATCGCCCCCGCCCTGATCGGCGAGGATCCCAGCGACATCGCCAGGATCTGGACGAAGCTGGTGTGGGCGGGCGCCTCGGTCGGCCGCAGCGGCCTCGCCACCCAGGCCGTCGCCGCCTTCGACATCGCCCTGTGGGACCTCAAGGCCAAGCGCGCCGGCCTGCCCCTCGCCAAGCTGCTGGGCGCCCACCGTGACTCCGTGCGCTGCTACAACACCTCCGGCGGCTTCCTGCACACGCCGACCGAGCAGGTCCTGGAGAACGCCACCGTCTCCCTGGCCGGCGGCATCGGCGGCATCAAGATCAAGGTCGGCCAGCCCGACGGCAAGGCGGACCTGCGCCGGGTGACCGCCGTACGCGAGCACCTCGGGAACGACGTGCCGTTGATGGTCGACGCCAACCAGCAGTGGGACCGGCCCACCGCGCAGCGCATGGGGCGCGCCCTGGAGGAGTTCGGTCTGGTCTGGATCGAGGAGCCGCTCGACGCGTACGACGCCCAGGGGCACGCCGCTCTCGCCGCTTCGCTGGACACGCCGGTCGCCTCGGGCGAGATGCTGGCGAGCGTGGCCGAGCACCAGGAACTGCTGCGCCACAACGCGGTGGACATCATCCAGCCGGACGCGCCCCGCATCGGCGGCATCACGCAGTTCCTCCGGCTGGCGGCGCTCGCCGAGCACCAACACCTGCAACTCGCACCCCACTTCGCCATGGAGATCCACCTGCACCTGGCCGCCGCCTATCCGCACGAGCCGTGGGTGGAGCACTTTGACTGGCTGGAGCCGCTGTTCAACGAGCGGCTCCGGATCAGCGGCGGCCGGATGCACCTGTCGTCGCGCCCCGGCCTCGGCATCACCCTCAGCGAGCAGTCCCGCGCCTGGACGCAGGCGGTGCACGAGGTGGGCACGCGGCCCTAGGCGCCGTACCAGGTGCCTCGCAGCCATTGACCAGGCATGTGCATAACCCTAACTCCATCCTCATATGTAGATGGAGTTCATATACATGGAGATAAATTCATGTCACTGAACGTGGCGGCCCAAGACGCTGCCCGACGCCTGCGGGACGGCATGGCGCGCGGTGTGCTGTCCTTCCCGCTGACCAGCTTCACAGACGACGGCAGCCTCGACCCGGACGGCTACCGCGCCTACTTGGAGGGCCAGCTGGCCACCCATCCCGGCGCGGTCTTCCCCGCCTGCGGCACGGGCGAGTTCAGCGCGCTGGACGAGGACGAGTACCGCCAGGTCGTCACGATCGCCGTGGAGGTGGCCGACGGCCGCATACCCGTCGTCGCCGGCATCGGCTACGGCTGGGCCCAGGCCCTGCGCTTCGCCCGGATCGCGGAAGAAGCCGGCGCGGACGCCGCGTTGGTACTCCCCCACTACCTGCTCAAAGCCCCGCAGGAGGGCCTGGTCGAGCAGGTGCGCCGGATCGCCACGGGCACCGGCATCCCGCTCATCGTCTACCAACGCGACCAGGTCGCCTTCAGTGTCGAGAGCCTGCACCGCATCGCGCAGCTGCCCACGGTCATCGGTCTCAAGGATGGCCACAGCGATCTGGACCGGCTCCAGCGCCTCACCCTCGCCGCCCCCGACCACCTGCTCTTCTTCAACGGTGCCGCCACCGCGGAGATCCAGGCCCGCGCCTACGCCACGGTCGGCGTCCCCGCGTACTCCTCGGCGGTCCACGCCTTCGCCCCCGAGATCGCGGACGCGTTCTTCGCCGCCCTGAAGAACGGCGACGACAGCACCGTCGACCACCTGCTGCGCGACTTCTACGTCCCCCTGGTCGAACTGCGCGACCGGGTACCGGGCTACGCGGTCTCCCTCGTCAAGGCCGCCGCCCGGCTGCGCGGCAGGCCGGTCGGCCCGGTCCGGGCCCCGCTCACCGATCCCGGCCCGCACGACCTCGGCGAGCTGGAAAAGCTCCTGGAGACGGGCCTGGCCCTGGTCGGAGCCACCCGCTGAACCACCCCCGGCGGGGCGCCCGGCGACACCTCGCCCTTCGCTGAGCCTCATACCGGCCAGGGCATCCCGCCCGGCCGTTTCGCCCCCACCTCACCACGACAGACGACCGCCGCTCGCCGGACGGGTGGCGGTCGTCATCTGCGCACAGTTCAAAGGGGAACTGATCCATGCCTCTTGTCGTCGTCGGAATCAGCGTGCTGGTCCTGCTGTTCCTCATGACCAGACTGAAACTCAACGGTCTCGTCGCTCTCCTCCTCGTGGCCGTCGGGGTCGCCCTGGTCCAGGGGATTCCGTCCGCGGAGATCGGTGACGTCCTCGGTGAGGGAGTCGGCGACCAGATCGGCGACACCCTGCTCGTCATCGGACTCGGCGCTATGCTCGGCCGCGTCATGGGCGACTCGGGCGCCGCCCAGCGCATAGCCAGCCGGCTCATCGGCGCCTTCGGCCCGCGCTACGTCCAGGTCGCCATGGTCATCACCGCCATGCTCATCGGCGTGACGATGTTCTACGAGGTCGCCTTCGTCATCATCGTGCCGGTCGCCTTCACCATCGTCCGGGTCACCCGCAAGAACCTGCTGTGGGTGGGCCTTCCGATGTCGATCGCCCTGTCCACGATGCACAGCTTCCTGCCGCCCCACCCCGGCCCCACCGCCGTCGCCGCCACCTTCCACGCATCCGTGGGCCACACCCTCCTCTACGGTCTCTTCTTCGCCGTACCCATCGGCGCGGGCATCGCGCTGGTGTGGCCGCGTCTGCCGTTCATCCGGCGGATGGACCCCACGATCCCCCAAGGGCTGGTCACCGAGAAGGTGTTCGAAGACGATGAGATGCCGGGCATGGGCTGGTCCCTGTTCGTCTCCCTGGTCCCCATCGTGCTGATCGCGGGAGCCGCCGTGGCCGACATGTCGGTCTCCGACGACAAGAACCCGGTCCTGCACGCCGTCGACTTCATCGGCTCGCCCCCCATCGCCCTGCTGCTGACCCTGTGCCTGGCCATGTGGGCCTTCGGCCCGCGCATCGGCCGCAGCTTGGAGGAGGTGAGTGCCTCCTGCGTCTCGGCGGCCAAGTCCATGGCAATGATCCTTCTGGTCATCGGCGCCGGCGGCGCCTACAAGGGGGTCCTCGTCGAGGGCGGGATCGCCGACTACATCAAGGACTTCACGGACGGCTGGAACATCTCGCCGATCATCCTGGCCTGGCTCATCGCCGCGATCCTGCGCATCGCGCTGGGGTCCGCGACGGTCGCCGTCGTCACGGCCGCCGGTGTCGTGGCCCCGCTCGTCGCGGGCAACGGCGTCCACCCCGAGCTCATGGTGCTGGCCGTCTCCTGCGGCTCCATCGCCTTCAGCCACGTCAACGACCCGGGCTTTTGGATGTTCAAGGAGTACTTCAACCTGTCGGTCCTGGACGCGATCAAGGCACGCACCACGTACACGACCGTGCTCGCGATCCTCGGCCTGGGCGGCGTACTCGCCGTCGAACACGCCCTGGACGCCCTCGCCATCTGACCCGCCTCCCCTCAAGGAAACCGATGACAGGCGGAAACCAGCCCACCGTCACCGCATTCGCCGTCTATCCCGTCGCCGGCCGGGACTCGATGGAAGTCAACTACTCGGCCGTGAACGTGTGGTGCGTTGAAATGTGTTGCACAAGACCCCTGTTCAGGCGGGCCAGGCCGGAGAGGCGGGGTTTTGTTGAACGTCTCCTCGCAGGCGCGGCCTGCCTCGGCGTCGCGTCCGTGAGCCGGCGCCGGGGGTTCGTGTCCCGGGGCGTGGCTTGCGTGCGGCGGGGCACGGTGTTTGTAGCGCCCCATGGCCGATGACGCACGCCACATCACCGCGCCGTCACAAGGACAGGGACGTCGGCGTCATGTGTTCGTCCAGTGCAACCGCACGCAGCGCCAGAGCTGCGAGTCGGCCAGCTCAGCGGCTGCGGTTTCTGCGTCGACATCCACACCAAGGAGGCGGCGGCAGCCGGTGAGACCGCGCTCACACCGAATAGGCTGCTACCACGTGTGACTCCGCCGGGTGGCGAGGGCGGATCGTTTTGGGAACATGTGTGTCCCTGGATCGCACCTTGACGTAGATATGTTCCAACATAGGATGTCTTCCGGTACGAGCCGCAGAGCTCCGTGGACGGACACCCGACTGACCAGGACCGCCATGCCTTGAACACAGGCAAGGAACCACTCACCGAGGAGCGAGCTTTGCCCGAGACCAACCAGAAGCCGTTGACGACGGCTGCCGGCGCACCGGTTCCCGACAACCAGAACTCTCTCACATCCGGTCCGCGTGGCCCGATGCTCCTACAGGACGTGTGGTTCCTGGAGAAACTCGCCCACTTCGACCGCGAAGTGATCCCGGAGCGCCGCATGCACGCCAAGGGCTCGGGCGCGTTCGGCACCTTCACGGTGACCCACGACATCACGCGGTACACAAGCGCGAAGATCTTCTCCGAGATCGGCAAGAAGACCGCCATGTTCGCCCGGTTCTCCACCGTCGCGGGCGAGCGCGGCGCCGCCGACGCCGAGCGTGACATCCGCGGCTTCGCCCTGAAGTTCTACACGGACGAGGGCAACTGGGACCTGGTCGGAAACAACACACCCGTGTTCTTCTTCCGCGACCCGCTGAAGTTCCCCGACCTCAACCACGCGGTGAAGCGCGACCCCCGCACCAACCTCCGCGACCCCGAGAACAACTGGGACTTCTGGACCCACCTCCCCGAGGCCCTGCACCAGGTCACCATCGTGATGTCCGACCGGGGCATCCCCGCCTCGTACCGGCATATGCACGGCTTCGGTTCCCACACCTACAGCCTGGTCAACGCCGAGGGCGAACGGTTCTGGGTCAAGTTCCACCACCGCACCCAGCAGGGGATCAAGAACCTCACCGATGCCGAGGCCGAGTCCCTCATCGGCAAGGACCGCGAGTCCCACCAGCGCGACCTCTTCGAGGCGATCGAGAACGGCGACCTCCCGAAGTGGAAGCTGTTCATCCAGGTCATGCCGGAAGCCGACGCGGAGAACTATCGCTTCCACCCCTTCGACCTCACCAAGATCTGGTCGAAGAAGGACTACCCGCTGATCGAGGTCGGTGAGTGGGAGCTCAACCGCAACCCCGCCAACTACTTCGCGGACGTCGAGCAGGCCGCCTTCAGCCCGGCGAACGTGGTTCCGGGCATCGGCTTCTCCCCCGACCGGATGCTGCAGGGCCGCCTCTTCTCCTACGGCGACGCCCAGCGCTACCGCCTCGGTGTGAACCACCACCAGATCCCCGTCAATGCCTCGAGGAACCCGGTGAACTCCTACCACCGCGACGGCAGCATGCGCGTCGACGGCAACCAGGGATCCGCTCCGGGCATCGAGCCCAACTCCTACGGACGCTGGCAGGAACAGCCCGCCTACCGTGAGCCGAGCCAGGCTGTGGGCGCTGTCGCCGACCGGTTCGACTTCCGTACGGACGACGACAACTACTTCGAGCAGCCTGGCAACCTGTTCCGCCTGATGAGCCCCGAGCAGCGGCAAGCCCTCTTCGAGAACACGGCACGCGCGATCAACGGCGCCTCACAGCAGACCGTAGAACGGCACATCGCCCACTGCACCCAGGCCGACCCGGCCTACGGCGAAGGCGTCCGCAAGGCGACCGAGGCCCTGGCGGCCGGCAACCTCTGACCCCGGTGGCCGGACGAAGCACGCGGGACGCCACACTCCCTGCCCGGCGTCGACAAGGAACACGTCCACGCCGGGCAGAACCCGGACACCGGGGACCAGGAGAAGGTACGTATGAACAGCGGCGGTCTGACCACTGAGCAGACCCGACGTGTCGTGACCATCGCCCTGCACCTGGCGCGGGAGGGCAACACGGATCAGCTGCTGGAGTTCGTGGCACACGGCCTCCCGGTGAACGCGAGCGACACAGCCGGCAACACCCTCCTCATGCTCGCCGCCTATCACGGCCACGCCGACACCGTGCGGGCCCTGCTCCGGCTCGGCGCCGACCCGGACCAGCGCAACGCCCGGGACCAGGCCCCCATCGCCGGCGCCCTGTTCAAGGGCGCGGACGACGTGGTGGTGGTACTGCGGCAGGCCGGCGCAGATCTGGACTCCGGCACGCCGACGGCGCGAGCCGCCGCGTCCCTGTTCGGCCGCGCCCACCTCCTGGCGAACTGATCCGCGGACACATCGGTGGCGTCGGCCTGCTGCTTCTGGCGGGCGCTTTCGCCCAAGGCGGGCCCAACGTCCTCAACCCCGCCCCGTCACCTCCGCCGAGTCGGCGACCATACCGTCGACGGCCCACCCCGCCTCCACCGCCGGGGGGGTGCCTATGCCGACTCGAAGCTCGACCCCCCCCCAGGCAGCCACTTGGCCAGGTTCCGGGGGCCCCGATCAGTGAGAGCACACCACGTGATGCAAGAGAGCGCGCCCGCGTTGGACGACGAACCTCAGCAGGCGGCACAGCCCCAGGCGGTCTCCTGGGAGCAGCGGCTGCGCCGTTTCGGGTATGTGGAGCGTTCGCATCTGTCCGTGCGGGACCGCCTGGTCGTGCCGTTTCCCGAACCCGACCCTCGGCGGTGGCGTGCGCTCGGGCTGTCCCCGGTGGCGGCGGGCCGGTTGGCGCGCTGGTCGGGATGGGGCGGGCCGCTGCTCGTGGCGTTGTTTGCCGGGGTGCCGCGCTTTTGGCGTCTGGGCAGCCCGCGGGCGGTCGTGTTCGACGAGACGTACTACGCCAAGGACGCCTGGTCCCTGCTCCGGCTGGGCTACGAGGGCACCTGGCCGGACCGTAAGATCGCCGACCCGCAGCTCCTGGCCGACCCGCAGATGATATCGCTCTCCGACACCGGGTCCTTCGTCGCGCACCCGCCGACGGGCAAGTGGGTGATCGCCCTCGGCGAGTGGATGTTCGGTCTCACTCCGTTCGGCTGGCGCTTCATGACGGCGGTCCTCGGCACGCTGTCGGTGCTGATGCTGTGCCGCATCGGACGCCGTCTGTTCCGTTCGACGCTGCTGGGCTGCCTGGCCGGGGCGCTGATGGCGGTGGACGGTCTGCACTACGTCATGAGCCGCACCGCTCTGCTCGACCTCGTCGTCATGTTCTTCGTCCTGGCGGCGTTCGGCTGCCTGCTCATCGACCGGGACCACGCACGGGCCCGGCTCGCGGCAGCCCTGCCGGCCGACCACGACGGCCGCATACGGCCGGACGCTCACGCCGGCGACCGTGCCGGGACGGGCCTACGGCCCTGGAGGCTCGCCGCCGGCCTCTTCCTGGGACTGGCGGCCTCCACCAAATGGAACGGCCTGTACTTCCTCGCCTTCTTCGTGGTCCTCACCCTGCTGTGGAACGTCGGCGCCCGCCGCGTAGCAGGGGCGCGGCATCCCTACCGCGCCGTGCTGCGCAAGGACTTCGGCTGGTCGGTGCTGTCCCTCGTTCCGGTCGCCGTCGTGACGTATCTGGTCACATGGACCGGCTGGCTCCTGTCCGACAACGGCTACGGACGCCACTGGGCGGACGGCCGCGGCGGCACCTGGTCGTGGATCCCGGGCCCGCTGCGCAGCCTGTGGCACTACGAGTACGGCGTCTACGAGTTCAACGTGGGGCTGCACACCCCGCACAAGTACGATTCGAATCCCTGGAGTTGGCTGGTCCTGGGCCGTCCTGTGCTGTTCCACTACGAATCGCCGAAACCCGGGAAGGACGGCTGCCACACGGCCGTCGACTGCTCCCAGGCGATCCTCGCCCTGGGCACACCGCTCCTGTGGTGGTCGGCCTGCTGCGCCCTCGTGTATCTGCTCTACCGGTGGGCGCTGCGCCGCGACTGGCGCTCCGGCGCCGTCCTGTGCGCGGTGGGCGCCGGTTATCTGCCCTGGTTCCTGTACCAGGACCGCACCATCTTCTCCTTCTACGCGGTCGCCTTCGTGCCGTACCTGTGCCTGGCCGTGACGATGATGCTGGGAGCACTGCCGGGTCCGCCGGGGGCAACTCACCAGCGCCGCACCCAAGGTGCGGTGGCCGCAGGTGTGCTGGTGCTGCTCATCGCCTGGAACTTCATCTACTTCTTCCCTATCTACACCGGGCAGACGATCCCGTACGCCGACTGGCACACCAGGATGTGGCTCGACACCTGGGTCTGAGCCGACCACAGGTTTCTAGGATGGACACATGTGTGCGTATGTTGTGCTCGCCGACGACGACCCCAAACAGGCCGATCTCATCCGCCGCTATCTGGAGAGAGAAGGCCATTCGGTCGGTGTCGTCCACGACGGGCGGGCCGCCCTGGACACGATCCGGCGGCGGATGCCCGATCTCGTCGTGCTGGACTGGATGATGCCCCGCACAGACGGGCTGGACGTGTGCCGGGTGCTGCGAAGGGAATCCGAAGTGCCGGTCCTGATGCTCACCGCGCGTGCGGAGGAGGACGACCTGTTGCTCGCCCTCGACCTCGGCGCGGACGACTACATGACCAAGCCCTTCAGCCCGCGCGAACTGGTCGCCCGCGTCCGTACCCTGCTGAGGCGGGCCGGCCCATCGGCCGCTCCCGGTGCCGGGGCCGCCCCGCAGGATGAACCCGTGCTCGTCGTGGGCTCGCTCGTGGTCGACCCAGCCCGGTTCGAGGTCCGGGTGGAGGGACGGCTGACCGAGTGCACTCCCGGCGAGTTCCGTGTGCTCGAGGTGCTGGCATCGGCTCCGGGCCGGGTGTTCACCCGGAAACAGATACTGGAACACCTGCACGGCATCGACCGCTATGTCACGACCCGCACGGTCGACGGCCACGTCATGAACCTGCGCCGCAAGATCGAGCGCGATCCCACCCGGCCCGAGCTGCTGCTCACGGTCTACGGCGTCGGATACAAGGCCGCCGATGTCCGTACCGTGGATCCGTCCGACGGCGAGACCGGTTCCCGTGCGAGGTGACATACCGCTGCGCAGAAGGCTGCGGTCACGGCTGCTGGGGCTGTCCGCGCTGGTCTCCCTGTGCTCGATCGTCGCGACGGCCTGGCTCGTCGTCAGCCTCACCGCCGTCGCCATCGGGCATGAGCGCGGCCAGGTCCTCGCCGACGACGCGCGGATCTACGACACCCTCGTCGGCTTCGCGGCCACGCACCCGGACTGGAGTGGCGTCGGGCCGACGATCGGGGCCCTGTCGCGGCAGACCGGCCGCCGCATCACACTGACCGACGAGGCCCGTCACCTGCTGGCGGACTCCGGGGAAGAAGGCCGTAGGCCGGCGGGATCGCTGCCCTCGACGGCGTCGGCGACCGTCGACGCGCTGGCCGTGGACACCGCACTCGCCCGCCGCGCCGGCGGCACGCTCTTTGACCGCATCGATCCGCGCGCCGTCGGCCCTTTCCGGTTGACCGGCCGGGAAAGGGCCGCAGTGGCGGCCGCGGCGTCCTGGGTCGCGACCTGTCTGCGCGCCTCAGGACCGCCGCAGGACGTCGCGGTCACACGGACGCCGAACGGGCGGACGGAGGTCGAGGTAGGAGGCCACGTCCTGGAGACGGGTGACCGCTGCGGGCTGGACGCCCTTCTCAGGCGCACCCCCACGGAGAGTAGGGCGCTCGCTCAGCTGAGCCGGCTCGTCAACGACTGCCTCACCGACCGCCATGCCCCGCCGGTGCAGCTCGCCGACGACCTGACCTGGACCCCCTCCACCGCCCGCGGCGCTCCCGACTCCCGTTCGGTGGCGACCTGTCTCTCCACTGCCCGGCGTGGCCAACTCGACCCCTACGTCGCGCCACCCGCACTGCTCTTCGCCGCCGCACCCGACCAGAAGATCACCACGTTCTTCGACCTCTCCGACGCCAACCGCATGAGGATCACCGGCGTCACCGTCGCGGTACTGCTGATCACCGTGACGGTCACCTTCGTCGCCGGCACCCGCATGGTCAGGCCGCTGCGTGCCCTGACCGGCGCGGCCCGGCGGATGGCAGAGGGCGATCAGAGCGCGCGCGTCGAGGTGGCCGGCGACGACGAGTTCGGCAGGCTCGCCGCGGCGTTCAACCTGATGTCGAGCAGGCGCCAGGAACTGGAGGAAATGCGCAGGGCGTTGATGAGCGACGTCGCCCATGAACTGCGTGCGCCGCTCAGCAACGTCCGGGGCTGGCTGGAGGCCGTCGAGGACGGCGTCGTACCCGCGGACGAGAACGTCATCTCCTCGCTGCTGGAGGAGGCGATGCTCCTTCAGCACATCATCGACGACCTGCGCGACCTCGCGGCGGCCGACGCCGGCGCGCTCGAGCTCCACCCGGAGGACGTCGACGCGGCCGCCCTGCTCGCCCAGGTGGCCCGCGCTCATCAGGGCAACGCCGGCTCCGCGGGTTTGGAGCTGCGGGTGCGGCCCGGCCAGGTGCCTTCCCTGTACGCCGATCCGGTGCGACTGCGGCAGGCGGTCGGGAACCTCGTGTCCAACGCCCTGAGGCACACGCCTGCCGGGGGCACGGTCACCCTGTCCACCCACAGGGAGGGCGCCGAGGTGGTGTTCAGCGTCGAGGACACCGGATCCGGCATCAGCGGCGAGGACCTGCCCAAGGTCTTCGACCGTTTCTGGCGGGCAGAGAAGTCACGCAGCCGGCAGAGCGGGGGAAGCGGTCTTGGCCTGTCCATCGTCCGCAAACTCGCCGAGGCGCACGGCGGCAGCGCGCACGCGTCGAGCGTGCCGGGCGAGGGGTCGGTCTTCTCGCTGAGGCTGCCCGGCTAGTGTCCTGCCCGGCGGATCAGGATCGGCTGCGGTGAGAGCTGCCTCCCGGGGCCCGCGACGCCGCCATGATCCGCCTGCCAGGTCCAGGGTGGGTTCAGGAGAGCCTGCCGCCGTCGACGCGGAGCACGGCGCCGGTGACGTAGGAGGCTCGATCGCTCAGGAGCCAGGCCGCCGCCTCGGCGATCTCTTCGGGGTTGGCGGCACGGCCCAGTGCGGTCCGGGTGTTGAGCCTGTCGATGGTGCCCGGCGACCGTTCGTCCCACTCGTACAGCATCTCGGTGAGCGTGGTGCCGGGGGCGATCGCGTTGACGCGGATGCCTTCCGGGCCGTAGGTGGCGGCGGCCGAGGCGGTGATGTGGTTGAGCGCCGCCTTCGTGGCGCCGTAGGCGGGCAGGGCAGGGTTGGGCACCAGGCTGCCGACGCTGGAGTTGTTGACGATCGCGCCTGTCCCTGCGGTGGCACGGATCGCAGCGATCTCGGCCTTCATGGCCAGCCACGGGCCCTTGAGGTTGACGGCGCAGACCTGGTCGAAGTCGGCCTCCGACAGCTGATCCATCGGTCCGGGCGGCTGGCCCATGGCGCCGTTGTTGAAGGCGATGTCGAGACGGCCGTACAGCGCGACGGCCCGGTCGACGGCGGCATGGATGCTCTGCGGGTCGGCCAGATCGCAGGTCACGTAGTCCACGGTGCCGCCGGCCGCCCGGATCTCCTCGGTGACCGCCTTGAGCTGGGACTCCGTGCGGGACGCGAGGAGGAGGCGGGCTCCTTCCCGGGCGAACAGCCGGGCCGCGGCGGCGCCGATGCCCCGCCCGGCACCGGTGACGAAGGCGACCTTGCCGCCGAGCAGGTTGGATGTGTTGTTCATGCCGACGAGCCTGCGTCTCGCCGCACACTTTGTCCAGGGATCAGCGGTACGCGGTACCTGGCTGGGCAGCCCAGCCCCGCGCACACGGGGGAGGTGGACCGGCACGGCGTCCGATGGTCGCGGAGGAGGCGTCGGCTTGTGGAGTTTGCGGCCGCCGTGCAGTCAGGTCGCGTGCTGGGCGGCCTGGTAGAGGGGGCGGGTGATCGCGGAGGTGAACTGCGGGCCGACGAGGTAGCGGCTGCAGTTGGGGGCCTCGGAGTCGTCGCAGACTCCACCTGCGGGAGTGAAGAAGGCACTGTGGGTGTTGTCGCCGACGACCGTGCCGAGGCCGGTCGCCGGGTCGAAGGCGGCGATGCGGGGACCGCCGCTGGAGCCACCGCCCATCACGCAGGCGCTGCCCCATTCGCCCCTGGGTTCGGGGAAGTCGGGCGTGCCGGGGTCCTCGCGGGTCGGCCCCGTGCAGAAGGCGAGCCGGGCGCCGGTGTACTCGGGCAGTCCCTCCCTCGCCGGGTCGGAGGCGGACCGCGGATAGCCGAACTCGTACACCTTCCGGTCGCCCGGCCGGTCGAAACCGATGCGCTGGGCGGCGCCGACCGCGTCCTGTACCTTGCGGCCCTTGCCGTCGGTGTTGAGGACCACGAACGCCTGGTCGTAGCCGTCGAACCGCAGCGAGTCGATCGCGTCGTACTGCAGCCAGGTGGCATCGGCCACGCCCAGCCTGCCGACGAACTTCCCGTACGGCGCACGGCCGTCACGGTAGCCCGGCACGAACATCACGTTCGTCGTCCACTGATTGTTCTCGCCGAGCAGGTCCGTACTGTTCACGCAGTGCCCGGCCGTCACCACGGTGCTGCGGTTGGCGCTCGTGACGACGGTGGCGGTGCAACTGGCGTCCTCGCCGTGGTCGGTGAAGAAGAGCCTGCCCACCGTCCGGCTCAGGGTGTCGGAACCGGTCCACGGCGCACCGTCCGGGCCGCTCTTCGGCGGGTTGTCGGAGGACGGCTCGGTGAGGGCCGCGATGCGCTCCGCGGTCCAGTAGTCCAGCACGGCCCGCTGTTGCGCCGCGGTGACCGCCTGCGGGTGGGTGGCGACGCCGCCTGTGCCGCCCGGAGCTGCGGCGGCGGGCCCGGCGGGCACGGACAGTGCGATGCCCGCGGCCAACGCCGCTGCTGTCAGGGCGACTTGGCGTCGCGTGTACCTGCGGGTCCAGTTCTGGCAGCCGTCTGCGCGGCTAGAAGTCTTCGGCATGGGCGGGAGCGTAGGCAGGCAAGGTCAGGATCCTGTCGGCGAACGGTGCGGACGCCGTTCCCGTCGCTGAGTCGCGGCAGCCGGTGGGGCGTCCGGTCATCGGGCGCCGGTCGAAGCCCGAACGGACCGGACCGGCAAGGGTTCCTGACGACTTCCCGACACACGGCGCGGACCATGGCGCCCATGACCCACCCCGAGAATTCCCGCCGCAGCCGTGTGCTCGGCGCGGTCGTCCTCCTGTCGGGTGCCCTCCTGCTCACCGGCTGCGGCGGTTCGGGCGGCTCCGACGGCAACGGCTCGACGCAGCGGGACGTGGCCTCCCTGCAGAGCGATGCCCCGGTCGGCAAGGCGAGTACGAGCGCCGCGCCGTCCGCCGCCGACGGCCGCCCCCAACTGCGTCTCGACAGCTCGGAGGAGGAGCGGAACCACTACTGGCACATCTACGCCACCTGTCTGAAGGACCACGGGCACAAGATGCTCCCGGTACGCGGCCCGGACTCCATCGACGACACGGACCAGAGCCCCACGGCCAAGGCCGCACAAAAGGCCTGCATCGGCAAACTCGCACTGCAGCCACCCGAGTTGGACCGGACAAGGAATCCGCACTACGACGACGACTACCGGGCGTACGTGAAATGCCTGAACCGGAAAGGGCTCAAGGTCATCGCGCTGCCCGACAACTCCGGCTGGACGTACGACGGCGACAACACGATGAGCCAGGCCCAGGAGAACCAGGTCGACAAGAGCTGCACCACGGAGGCCTTCGGTGGCAAGACGCAGTAGGGTCGCCGTCGCGCTGAGCACCCTGCTGGTCGTCGGCGCCACGGGCGCCGGCACGGTGGTGTGGAGCCACACACATGCGGGCCAGGACACCAAGGCCACCGTCCCCCTCCGGGTGCGGACGGTCACGGTCGCCAGGACCGACCTCGCCGACAGCCGCACGCTGCCGGGCACGCTCGGCTTCGGCAGATCACACGTCCTGAAGGGCACCGGCCAGGGCATCGTCACCCAGGTGCCGAAGCCGGGCGCCCGCGCGGCCAGGGGCAAGGCCCTGTACCGGATCGACGACCGGCCCGTCCCCGTCTTCTTCGGCGGCACGCCGTTCTTCCGCACCCTGGCCAAGACGGGGGTGCGCGGCAACGACGTGAGCGTGCTCGCGGACAACCTCCGGGCACTCGGCTACGACACCGGTCCCGCCGTCACCCCCGAAGGCCCCGGTGAGGGCGAGGAGTTCACCCCTGCCCTCGCCGCGGCACTCAAGCGGTGGCAGCACGACACCGGGCAGGACGCCACGGGCACCCTCGTCCCCGGCCGCGCCGCCGTCCTGCCCGGCACGGTGCGCGTCGACACGGTCGAGGCACAGCCCGGCGACGCGGCCGACGCCTCGCTGCTCACCTACACCGCGGCCGCCAAGTCCGTCACCGTGCCGGTCGAGGCCACCGACGTGGGGACCATCAAGGCCGGCAGCAAGGCGGAGGTCACCCTGCCCGACGGCAGGACGATCCGCGGCACGGTCACGACGCTCGGACGCACCGTCCAGGGCGGCACCGCACAGGACGCCACGCAGCAGGCCGGACCGGCCACCATCGACGTGAGCGTCGTACCGGACCGGGCGGCGGACGTACGACACCTGGACGCGGCGGCGGTGCAGGTCAGGTTCGACACGACCACACGCAAGGGTGTCCTCGCCGTCCCGGTGAGCGCGTTGGTCGCCCTGCGGGAGGGCGGATACGCCCTGCAACGCCCGGACGGCACTCTCATCGCGGTGACGACGGGCATGTTCGCGGGCGGTCTGGTCGAGGTCAGCGGCAAGGGACTGACCGACGGCAGCAAGGTGGTGACGGCCGCGTGAGCGCTCCTGCCATGACTCCGGCTGCCGCCGCCCGCCCCACGGACCCCGTCCTCGTCGTCGACGACGTCACCAAGCGCCACCCCGGTGGCGTCACCGCGCTGGACCACGTGTCGCTCCGCGTCGACGAGGGCGAACTCGTCGCCATCGTCGGGCCGTCCGGCTCCGGCAAGTCGACGCTGCTGCACATCATGGGCACCCTGGACCGGCCGACGACCGGCACCGTCCGCGTCGGGGGGCACGACGTGCACACCCTGGGCGACCGCCACCTCTCGGCGCTGCGGGCGCGGCTACTGGGCTTCGTCTTCCAGCACTTCCACCTCACCGACGGGCTGGACGCCACCGAGAACGTAGCCACCGGCCTGCTGTACGCGGGTGTCCCCCGCCGTAGACGACGGCCGCTGGCGCGGGAGGCGCTGGCCAGAGTGGGCCTGGAGCACCGGCACTCGCACTTTCCCCAGCAGCTGTCCGGGGGCGAGCGCCAACGGGTCGCCATCGCCCGGGCCCTGGTCAACCGGCCCGCGCTGGTGCTGGCCGACGAGCCGACGGGTGCGCTCGACGCGGCGAACGGTGAGGCCGTCCTGGATCTCCTCGTCGAACTCAACGCACAGGGCACGACCATCGCCGTCATCACTCACGACCGGGACATCGCGGCCCGTCTGCCCCGCAGGGTGGAACTGCGCGACGGCCGCATCACGACCGACGTACGCGAGGTGAGCGCCGCATGACGCGCGCAGCGAGAGACCACGGGCCGCGACCGATCCGGCTGGCGTTCACGGACATCCTCCGGCTCGGTCTGCTCGGCATCCGGACCCGGGGCCCGCGGGCCGCGCTGTCCGCGCTCGGCATCTCCATCGGCATCGCGACCCTCGTCGTCGTGACCGCCATACCCGCCTCCAGCCAGCAGGCCCTGATGAACCAACTGTCCGCGCTCGGCACGAACATGCTGCGCGTCGCCCCGCAGACGGACAGCGATCCGCCGGTGGTCCTCCCCGCCACCGCGGACGCCATGGCCGCCCGCATCGGCCCGGTGACCGACGCGAGCGCCGTCGCCAACACCCACAAGACCGTCCTGCGTTCCGACCGCGCCGACCCGGCCGACGCGTCCGGCATCAGCGTCCTGGCCGCTCGCACCAACCTGCTCGGGGCGGTCCACGGAACGGTCCGCTCAGGGGTGTTCATCTCCCCGACCACGGCACGGTTCCCGACCGTGGTCCTGGGCTTCCGCGCCGCTTCTCGCCTCGGTTTCGACCGCGTGCGCCCCGGCCAGGAGTCCGCCCAGGTCTACATCGGCGGCCACTGGTTCACCGTCATCGGCATCCTCGAGCCCCTGCCGCTCGCCCCCGACCTCGACACCGCCGTCCTGGTCGGCTGGGACGCGGCCCGCGACCGGCTCGGCTTCGACGGCCACCCCACCGTCGTCTACGTCACCGCCCGCGAGTCACAGATCGAGGCGGTGCGCGACGTGCTGCCCGCCACCGTCCATCCCCAACTGCCGGGCCTGGTCCAGGTCAGCCGTCCGTCGGACGCCCTGGCCGCCAAGCGCGCCACCGAGCAGACGTTGTCGGTTCTCCTTCTCGGACTCGCGGGTGTCGCCCTGCTCGTCGGCGGCGTCGGGGTGGCCAACACCATGGTCGTCTCGGTGCTGGAACGGCGCCGCGAGATCGGCCTGCGCCGGGCACTGGGCGCCAGTCGCCGCCAGATCCGGGGGCAGTTCCTGGCGGAGTCGGTGGCCCTGTCCGCGCTGGGCGGCTGTGCCGGAACGGCTCTCGGAGCGGCGGCGACGGCGGGGTACGCCGTGTCCCAGTCCTGGCCCGTGGTGTTCCCGCCGCTCGCCCTCGTCGCCGGCGTCCTGGGGGCGGTCACCGTCGGCATGGCCGCGGGCCTGTACCCCGCCGTACGGGCCTCCGGGCTGCCGCCGACCGAGGCGCTGGCCGCCGTCTGACGGTGCGGTGTGTCCGTGACCGGTTCAGAGGCCGGGGTCGAGCAGGAGCTTGCCCGAGGTGCGCCGCGATTCGATGTCGGCGTGTGCCTGCTCGGCGGCGCCCAGCGGGTAGCGCTCGGTGATGTCGATGCGCACCTTGCCCTCGCGGATCTTGTCGAACAGGTCGGTGGCGTGCTCGAGCAGCAGCTCCTGGTTGTGGATGTGGTCCGCGAACACCGCGTAGGTGACCCTGATGCTCTTGGGCAGGTCGAACAACCGCACCGTGGGGATGTCGCCGAGCAGTGGGCCGTAGTAGACCAGGGTCCCGACCCGTCGCAGCACCTCGGTCGAGGGCCAGAACGTGGTGGCGCCGCCGCCGTCGAAGACCGCGTGCACGCCCTCGCCGTCGGTCAGGCCCTTGACCCGGTCCACGAAGTCACCGCCCGAGGAGACGAGGACCTCGTCCGCGCCCGCCGCCTTCGCGGCCTGGACCTTCTCCTCGCGGGAGACCAGGCCGATCACCCGCACGCCGCGCAGCTTGAGCAGCTGGGTGACGATGCGGCCCACACCGCCGGCGGCGGAGTGTACGAGCGCGGTCTCACCGTCGGCCAGGGGTGCGGACTCGGTGACGAAGTGGTGCGCGGTGAGTCCCTGCATCATCGTCGCGGCGGCGATGTCGCTGGGGATGTCGTCCGGGACCGGGACGGCCTGGGCGGCGGGGACCGCGATCCTCTCGGCGTAGCTGCCGTAGGCGAAGGCCCAGGCCACCCGGTCGCCGATCGTGAAGCCGCTCACGCCCTCACCGATGGCGGTGACCCGGCCGGCGCCCTCGACCCCGGGAACGAAGGGCGGGTTGTGGGGCACCGAGAATCCGGCTCGGGTGCCGGTGTCCATGAAGTTGACACCGGAGAAATCGACGTCAACCACCAGCTCGCCCGGCCCTGGCTCGGGGTCGGGCCATTCCTTCAGCCGGAGTACTTCCGGCCCGCCCAGCTCTTCCACTACTACGGCGCGCACGGCGCGCACCTCCTTCTTCGGTGGGGTGGTCTGCTCAGGCCTGCAGCAGCGTGGAGGCGTAGGCGGGGTTGGTGTAGTCGCGCCAGGCCGCGATCTTGCCGTCGCGGAGCTCGTAGACCGCCATGTTCATCACCGGGGCGAGCTTGCCACCGGGCAGGGCGAGCCCGTGGATCTGCTCGGCGATGACGACGTCGCCGTTCACCGCCTGGTACACGGTCTCGAACTTGATCTGCGCGAAGTTCGCGAAGACTCCCTTCCACAGGGCGATGACCGCGTCGCGGCCCTCGACCGGTGAGTCGCCGTAGGCGGTGAAGACGGCGTCGTCGGCCAGGAACGGGGCGAGGGCGTCGGCGTTCTGTGTGTTGAAGGTGTCCACGAAGTCGCGGACCAGAGTGTCGTTGTCGATGACAGACATGATGAAGATCTCCATGTTCGATAGATGTTCGGTAGATACGTGTGAGGGGTTGTCGTCGGTGCCCAGCACCGGGGGTGCCGGGGCTTCGGGGACGGGTCAGCCGGCGATGACGGCGACCGCGGTCCGGCCGCCGTCCACGTCGAGCACGGTGCCGTGCACGAACGCGGACTCGTCACTGCCCAGGTAGACGGCCGCCTGGCCGATGGCCTCCGGGGTGCCGGTGCTGCCGTGCGGGGTGCCCTTCATCATCGCCTCGGCGGGGTGCGGGCCGTTCTCGTCGGGGTCGGGGGTGAGGACCACGCCGGGCGAAATGGCGTTGACCCGGATCCCGCGGCCGGCGAACTCGGCGGACCAGGAGCGGGTGAGAGCCTCCAGCGCGCCCTTGGACGCGGTGTAGGCGACACCCAGGGGAAGACCCTGCCTGACGGCCCAGGAGCCGAGGTTGATCACCGCACCGCCACCCGCCTCCGTCATATGGGGTGCGAGCTGGGCGGTGAGGAAGAACGGCGCCTTCACGTTGACGGCGAAGATGCGGTCGAAGGTCTCCTCGTCGGTGTCCAGGGTTCCGTTGGGCGGGAAGATGCCGGCGTTGTTGACCAGGATGTCGACCCGGCCGCCGAGAGCGGTGAGGGCGGCGTCGGCGAGGGCCAGGGACGCGGCGGCCGAGCCGTCGAGGGCGGCGGCGACGAAGTCGGCGCGACCACCGTCGGCACGGATCTGCTCCACGACCTCGGCACCCCGCTCGGCGTCACGGCCGGACACGACGACATGTGCGCCCTCCCTGCCGTACGCGATCGCGACCCCGCGGCCGATGTTGCTGGTGGAACCGGTGATGAGTGCGGTCTTGCCCTGCAGACGAGTGCCCATGCCGAGTCTCTCCTTAGGTTGGTGTGATGAGTGGACCGAGGCGAAGGAGGCTTACCTGACCGCCCGGTCATTTTCACTGTAGACCATAACCTGACCGTGCGGTCACGTTATTCCGGAGAAGATGACCGGGTGGTCAGATTCAGCATACGCAAAACTGACCGTACGGTCATCTTGAGGTAGGCTTCCCGTACGGAAAGGAGAGTGAGATGACGAACCCCACGGCGGGCCGACCGCTGCGCAGCGATGCCGTGCGCTCCCGGAAACTGTTGCGCGAAGCGGCCGCGTCGGCCTTCGCCGAGCAGGGCACCAACGTCTCCATCGCGCAGATCGCGGAGCGGGCCGGGATCGCGAAAGGCACCGTGTTCCGCCACTACGCGACGAAGGAGGACCTGGTCGCCGCCATCATCTGCGAGAACATCGACACACTCGTCGACATCGGTGAGCGGCTCCGGCTGTCCGCCGACGCCGGCCAGGCGCTGCGTGACTTCATGACCGCGATCCTCGAGGTCCAGGCCAGTGACCGCGCCTTCTGTGAGGTCGCCACCGGGATCGCACACGACCAGCCGGCCATTCGAGCCGGGACCGAGCGGCTCCAGGCCATCGCCGACGCACTGACCGACCGGGCCCGCCTGCAGGGTGCCGTACGACCCGATATCACCGGTCAGGACGTCATGCTGCTGGTCAGCGGCATCTATCAGACCGCCGCCCCGCTGCGGTCCACGCATCCGCAGCTGTGGCGGCGCTACCTCAGCCTGGCGTTCGACGGCATGCAGGCCGGCGACGCCGCCGACCTGCCGCCGTTCGACCCCGACCACTGAGAAGCACGGCGGGTGAAGCCGTGGCTGCCGAGGGGAGTCGTCAGCCACGGCCGGCGCGATGGCATACATGTTTCTCTCCCACAGGCCGTTTCTGCTGATGGATTGGAGACACATATGTCGAGTTACACTAACACGTATGAATAATGGAGACATGGTGTCCCGGGCCGCCGGTGCCTTTCAGGCGGCGGTCGAGGCACTCGCCGGTGCCCTTCCGAACGGCTTCGTCGAGCACGGCTCCGATGGTGCTCTGCTGGCGTTCACCCACTCGCAGATTCCCGCGCTGAACGGGATCGTGAGCGCGGCTCCCATTCCTGACAGGGCGGAGATCGCCCTGCTCGGCAAGAAGGCCGAGGAACAGGCCCGGGCCCAGAACCTCCCCTGGAGCATCCGGCTGCGTGGCGAGCCGGAAGCGGAGATCGTCGACCTCGCCGCCGCCCACGGGCTCACCACGCTCACGCGGCAGCCCTTCATGCTGCTCCCGCTCGAAGACGGCCGTCCCGGACCGGAGTTCGACGCGACGGCGTCCGTACGACCGCTGCGGGACAGCGAGTACGAGACCTTCGCCACCGTTCTCGGCGCCGCGTTCGGCGCCCCGCCCGCCATCATCACCAGCCTCTACACACCGCTTGTGCTCGGCCTGCCGTTCGTCAGCGCGTACCTCGCCGAGGTGGACGGGGTGCCCGCCGCGGCAGGGTTGGCGATCCTCTCCGAGCGCCATGTCGGCCTTGCCAACATCGGCACGCTGCCCGACTACCGGCGTCGCGGACTCGGCAGGGCGGTCACCGAGGCGATCCTGCGGGACGCACGGGCCGCCGGGGCGCACACGGCGTACCTCCACTCCGGTGACGAGACGGTGCCGTTCTTCGAGCGAGCCAGTTTCCGCACCGCGGAGTCGTGGGCTTCCTTCACGGGCTGACGGTCGGCGCATCGGCCGCCCGCACGGCGAGTTCGCTCGCCGTGCGGGCGGCCAGAACAGGTCATCGCAGCTTGCGGAAGGTCTCCCGGATGTCTCCCGTGAAGGCCTCGGCGTTCTCCCAGGCGACGAAGTGGCCGCCCTTCTCGTGCACCTTGATGTTGACCGGGTTGAGCCAGGCCCTGGTGGGACCGTTCTCGAAGGCGGCGATGCGCTCCTCGGCGGTGCGGACGTCCGGCGGATAGGCGTCGCCCAGCAGGTAGGTGAGACCGGCCGGCGGCTCGATCTGCGGCTGCCGGTCGTGCTCGGGCTTCCACGGATAGCGCAGGGAGTTCTTGTACATGCGGATGGACGAGCCGATCGACTGGGTGACCCAGTAGGTGGTCGCCTGGGTGAGGATGAAGTCGCGTGGGAACACCTCGTCGAAGTCGCCCCAGCGGTCGCTCCACTCCTTCCAGCGCTTCAGCAGCCAGGCGAGCGTCCCGACCGGCGAGTCGTTCAGCGCGTGGGTGACGACCTGCGTCTCCAGCATGTGGGTGGCGACATGGCCGGCCCGGGTCGCCTCGAAGTACAGCCAGTCCTCGCGGAACCGCTCCGTGGCGCCCTCGGGGATCTTGAACCCCTCGGTCACGTCCCAGTACTTGTCGGACTGGAAGAAGCCCGGGACGAGTTCGCCGCCATAGTGCACGCCGACCACGTGATCGGCGTACTTGTGGCCCAGCTGGCTGGTGACCAGCGCGCCGTAGTCGGAGCCGATGGCACCGTACTTCTCGAAGCCCAGGACCTCGGTCATGAGCTTGTGCATGATGTCAGCGATCTTCCAGTAGTTGAGGTCTCCCCTGCCGACCGGGGTGGACCAGGCAAAGCCGGGCAGCGACGGCACGACGAGGTCGAAGGCATCGGCCGGGTCACCGCCATGGGCGGCCGGGTCCGTCAGCGGCCCGATCAGCTTGCTGTTGAAGTCGGGCGTCCAGGGCCAGCCGTGGTGCAGGAGAACCGGCAGACGGTTCGGTCCCTTGCCCCGCACATAGATGAAGTGCACGGGTGTGCCGTCGATCTCGACCCGGTGCTGGTTGTGGGAGTTCATCCGCTGTTCCTGGGCACGCCAGTCGAACCCGTCCGCCCAGTACTCCACCAGCGGCTTGATGTACTGCGTGCTCAGACCGTAGTAGCCGGTCTCGTTGTCCAGGTCCGCGTCGAAACGCGTCGCCCTCAGACGGGTCCGCAAGTCGTCCAGGACATCCTGCGGAACGTCGATCGAATACCGCTCCAGGGAACGGCCGTTGCCGTTGTCACTCATAGCATCCGCCTTCCAGCGCTTTACACACATGTTTGCACGTCGGATCCCACACGTGTGACCGTCAGATGACTGAAGTCAGTTCCTGGATCCGTCGCGCACACTGGCAAAAACCCCGTCCGATGGAGGCCCGAGATGACCTATCGCTACGATCCCGAGATCGCCCCCTTGGTCCCGCATTTTCCCGAAGTGGACTTCAGTGACGTGGCGGAGCTGCGCAAGGTGGAGGCCGCGATCATGGAGTTCGGGACGTACAAGCCCCCCGTCCCGGTCGACACCCGTGACTTCACCGTGCCGGGCAGGCAGGGGGATCCCGAGGTCGAGGTACGTCTCTACCAGCCGGCCGACCGTGACGGGCTCCTTCCCGGCGTGGTGTACATGCACGGCGGCGGATTCGTGATCGGCAGTATCGACGCCTTCGACACCGAGACACGACGTATCGCGGCCGAAGTCGGCGCCGTGGTGCTGTCGGTGAACTACCGGCTCGCGCCGGAGCACCCCTTCCCGGCCGCTCTGAACGACTCGTACGCCGCCCTGACGTGGCTGGTCGAGCACGCGGACGAGCTGGGAGTGGATCCGCAACGCGTCGCGATCGCCGGGGAGAGCGCCGGCGCGGGCCTGGCCGCCGCCGTCGCGCTGTACGCACGTGATCACGGCGGTCCCGCCCTGCGCATGCAGTATCTGAGCATTCCGGCGCTGGACGACCGTATGGACACCCCCTCCATGAGGGAGTTCACGGACACTCCCGGATGGAAGCGGTCCAACGCCGAGGTGGCCTGGGACTTCTACCTCGGCGGCAAGGGCATTCGCGGCGGTGAGGGCGTCAGCCCGTACGCGGCGCCGGCACGTGCCGAGAGCCTCGCGGGGCTGCCGCCCACCTTCATCCTGGCCGGTGAGTTCGATCCGCTGCGCGACGAGGACCTGGCCTTCGCCCAGCGGCTGATCGCGGACGGTGTACAGACCGAGCTGCACTTCTACCCGGGCATCTGGCACGGCACGAGTCAGATGGCCCCGCAGGCCGAGGTGAGCCGGCGGATGGTAGCCGAACAACTCGCGGTACTGCGTCGTGGCCTGCGCCCGGAAGGCCCGGCCCCTCAGGACTGACGGGCCGGGCCCGCTCTCCCCGCGGGCGGTGCGCTCAGTAGGTGAAGTCCAGCCGCAGACGGGTCTGCTCGAGTTGCGCGATGTACCACGTTCCGTCGACCTTGACGAACCGGCCGTGGTAGTGGCCGTAGCCGTGCAGGCCCTTGAAGGCCAGTTCGTCCGGCTCGCCCTCCTGACGCGCGGGGACCTCCTGGCGTGTGACGATGTCCTCCATCGCCCACACACCGCGAGCGGAGGTGGCCGACTCCACGTCGATCTCGTCCGAGAAGAGGTGGTGGATGAGGATGTCATCGGGGCCGCCGGAGGAACCCACCCCTGCCTCGATCCCGTCCCGGCCCTCCATACGCAGCAGGATCGAGCCGTCCGGACGGTGCGGGGTGAAGGTGGCGTCCGGCGTGAACAGGCCGGCGAGGTCATGCCAGCGGTGCCGGTCCGCGTGGTGGACGTAGCGGGCCATGACGCGCCGGATGTCCTCGATGATGGCCAGCCGATCGACTGTGTCCATGTTTCTCACGTCCGTTCGAGATGGTGGGGCGGGGCGACACCCGGCGGTCTGCCGTAGCGGCCGTTACGTGGATATGTGTCACTTTCCCGAACTTGGAAGGACCGTCCGTCATTCCCCGCACACGTGTGAGTAAATCCACGTCCCGCCCGTATCCCCTTCCCTGGAGGGAAGCATGAAAGCAGTAGGTGTGTCCCGGTTCGGAGGTCCCGAGGCGCTCGCCGTGTTCGACCTGCCGGAGCCCCACGCAGGTCCGGGCCAGGTACGTGTACGTGTGCACGCGGCGACGGTCAACCCGGGCGACCGTTATCTGCGCAACGGCTTCGCCGATGTCAGCGCGGTGCGACCGCCTTACGTCCTGGGCGCGGAGGCGGCCGGCGTCGTCGACGAGATCGGCCCGGGGACGGTCACCGGCCTGCGCGTCGGAGACCGGGTGATGGCGGTGGTCGTACCCAACGAGCCGACCGGCGGCGCGTATGCCCAGTACCTCGCGCTGCCCGCGCGGCGCGTCGCCCTCGCGCCCGCGGGCAGCAGCCACAGTCAGGCGGCGACCCTGCCGATGAACGGGCTGACCGCCCGCCTCGCCCTGGACCTCGTCGGCCTGGCGCCGGGACAGACGGTCGCGGTCACGGGCAGCGCCGGAGCGGTCGGCGGTTATGTGGTGCAGCTGGCCAAGGCCGAGGGCCTCACCGTTGTCGCGGTCGCCGCGCCGGCCGACGAGGATCTCGTCCTCGGCCTGGGTGCCGACCTGGTGGTGGGCTGGAGCGGCGACGTCGGCCGCGGCATCCTCCAGGCCGTACCCGGCGGCGTGCACGGCCTCGTGGACACCACCGGCGTCGGTGCGGGGGCGGCTCTGGCCGTACGGGAGAACGGATCGGTCTCCAGCACCGTGGGCGGCGTCCATTCCGCGAGCCTGCGGGAGCGTTCCATCCGCAGCCGCACGGCCGTGTTCACGCAGTATCTCGACGAGGTGGCGCACCTCGACCGGCTGCGCACCCAGGTCGAGAAGGGGGAACTGACTCTGCGGGTCGCCCGGACCCTGCCCGCCGAGGAGGCCGCCGCCGCGCACCGGCTGCTGGACACCCGCGGGATCCGCGGCCGGATGGTGCTGGAGTTCTGAACGACGGCGGCCGGCCCGTGCCGTCGGGCGCACCGTGTGGTCCACGGTGCGCCCGACGGCACGGGCCGGCCGGTAACAGGTCAGGCCGCGCTGTCGCGCAGTTGCGCGAGGCTGCCCTTGGTGAGGTGCCGCGGTTCGCTGTCGGGGTCGACGAGAACGACCGTGCAGGTGGCGGCATGGGTGAGGGCGGCGGTGAAGCTGCCGTCCGTGAACTGGGCGACGGGGCCGCGCGGCGACCGGCCCACGGCGACCAGGTGGGCGTGGAGGTCCGCGGCGCGCCGGGCCAGGGCGCGGCCTGCGGCGGCGTGGTCGCCGACGCTGTTCAGGACCTGCCCCGTGGCCGTGACGCCCTGCGCGGCGAGCCGGTCGATATGGGCGACGACGGCGGCGCGCGCCTGCTCGTCGGTCTCCGTCTGCGCGGCCTGCCCCTCGATCACCGCGACCTGCTGGACGTGGACGACTTCCAGTGGGCTGCCGGTGTCCCGGGCGAGCGCGGCCGCCGCGTCGACGACGGCCGGGGCGTTGCCGTGGGCTCCTACGGCGACGACGACCGGCGCTGTGCCGGTGATGGCCGCATCGCCGACAGGGGTGAACGACGGCGTGACCGGCTCGCCTTCACCGGCGCTCTCCTCGGCACGGCGCAGCAGCCCGTGGCCGCTGGCGAGCACCGGTATGGCGAGGACGAACGTCGCGGCGCCGACGTAGAACGGCACGCTCAGGTCGGTCGCGTCGGCGATCTTCCCGGCGGCGTACGGGGCGAGGCCGCCGCCGATGAAGCGCACGAAGCCGTACGCGGACGAGGCGACCGGGCGCTCGACGGGGGCCACGAGCATGACGGCCTGGGTGGTGAGGGTGTTGTTGATCCCGAGGAACACGCCGCTGACGACGACCGCGACGATCACCGTCGTCGGGCTGTCGACGCCCGCGCCGATCACCGCCATCACGACACCCATGCCGAGCAGGTTGGCGTAGAGCACGGGGGCCGTGCCGAAGCGGGCCTGGAGGCGCGGGGCGAAGAACACGCTGAACGCGGCCACCAGCAGGCCCCAGCCGGTGAAGACCAGGCCGAGTTCATGGGCGCTGAGCTCCATGGGGTAGGGGGCGTAGCCGAGCATGGTGAAGAAGCCCCAGTTGTACAGCAGGGCCATGATGCCCATCGTCAGCAGACCGCGGTGGCGCAGTGCCTTCAGCGGGTCGAGCGGTGAGGTGCGCTGTTTCGGCTTGGGCAGGTTGGGGACGAACAGCACGGTGGCGGCCAGGGCGATCGCCATGAGGACGGCCACGCCGAAGAACGGGCCGCGCCAGCTGATGCCGCCCAACTCGCCGCCGAGCAGCGGGCCGACGGCGATCCCGAGGCCGAGCGCGGCCTCGTAGAGGATGATCGCGCCGCCGAAGCCGCCGCTCGCGGAGGCCACGATGACGGCCAGCGAGGTCGCGATGAACAGCGCGTTGCCCAGGCCCCAGCCGGCCCGGAAGCCGACGATGCCGTTGATCGAGCCGGACGTGCCGGCCAGGGCCGAGAAGACGACGATGACCGCCAGGCCTATGACGAGGGTGCGCTTGGCGCCGAAACGGCTGGAGAACCAGCCGACGAACAGCATCGCCACCGCGGTCACGATCAGGTAGCTGCTGAACAGCAGGGAGACCTGGCTCGGGGTGGCGTGGAGGTTCTCGGCCAGGGCGGGCAGGATCGGGTCGACCAGGCCGATGCCCATGAACGAGATCACACAGGCGAACGCCACGGCCCAGACGGCCTTGGGCTGCCTGAACGGGCCGGCGGCCCTTCCATGCGGTGCAGTCATGTGCGTTTGTCTCCAGCGTTGCAGGACTGTTGAGGAGGACGGGCGTGAACGCGGGGCGGGGTCAGGTGTGGGCCTGGTGGTCCTCGATGGCCCGGGCGAGGGCGGGCAGGGCGATGCGCACCGCCTGCCGCTCGGGCTCGGACAACTCCTCGATGAGCAGGTGCAGCGCGTGTGCCCGCTCCGCGCGCCGCTGCCGGAACACCTCCAGGCCGGTGTCGGTGACCTCCACCAGCACGGCCCGACCGTCGTTGTGGTCGGCGGCGCGGCGCACCAGGCCCGTGCGCTCCATACGTGTCACGAGCTGGGTCATGTTGGGCTGGGAGACCGCCTCGGATCGTGCGAGGTCGGTCAGACGGCACGGCCCCTCCCGGATGAGTCTGCCGAGCGCGGACGAGGCGGCCGTGCTGAGGCCTCCGGCGACGGAGTGGTGGCGCATGTGGCGAACCATCTGCTCCACGGCGACGATCAGGTCCTCGACCGGGACGTCGGTGTCCATAACCCGCTTATACATAGGGCTATTATGCATATACGTGTAACCTGAATCAAACACCTGTCGCCGACGCAGCCGACAGCGACATGTTCTGTCGTCATCGACACGTATGTAAGACCTGGAGCAAGCCATGACGTCTACGGAGGGCCGTGCCCGCCAATCGGTGGCCGTGATCGGCGCGGGAGCGGTCGGAGGTGTGTTCGCCTGGGCCATGCACAAGGCCGGACACGACGTCTCGCTCTGTGTGAGGACCCCGTTCGACGAGCTGGTGGTGGAGACGACCTCCGGCGGCGCGGAGCACGTGCCCGTACGCGTGGTCACCGATCTCCATGATGTGAAACCGGTGGACTGGGTACTGCTGGCGGTGAAGTCCTTCGACACCGTCGGCACCGCGCGCTGGCTCGCCGCACTGTGCGACCGGGACACCACCGTCGTCGTGCTGCAGAACGGCGTCGACCAGGCCGCCGGCGTACCCGGCCTGGCTCCGGGAACGACCGTGCTGCCGTCACTGGTGTACATCCAGGCCGAGCGTCAGGCACCGGGGCGGGTCCGTCTCGGCTACGGCAACAGCATCGACGTCCCGGCCGGGCCCGAGGCCGAACGACTGGTGCGGCTGTTCCGCGGCAGCGGGATGCAGGTACGTCCGCAGACGGATCTGACCACGGCCGCCTGGCGCAAACTCATGCTCAACGCCGCGGTGAACCCTCTGACGGCTCTCACCCTGCGCCGTATGGAAGTGATGCAGGACTCCAGGATTCTCGAGCTCGCCGCGGGCATCATGCGCGAGACGCTCGAAGTGGCCGTCGCGGTCGGGGCCGATCTCACCGAGGCCGACGTGGAGCAGACGCTGGCGTTCATGTCCGAGTTCAGCGAGGGAAACGGTACGTCGATGCTGTACGACCGGCTCGCGGGCAACGCGCTGGAATGGGAAGCGCTCAACGGGGCCGTGGTCAGGCACGCCGAGGCCCACGGGATCGACGTCCCGCTGAACCGTGCGATGACGGCCTTGCTGCACGCCCTGAGCCCCCGGAACACGACGGCCGACGGCGGCACCCAGGTGCGCCCCGCCGCGTGAACGCCCGTTCCCCGGCGCCGCCAGGGGCGCTCGTACCCGAGTCGGCGCCGGGCCGGCCGTGGTCGGCGTCGCTTCTCACTCCGTCCGAGAGCTGCCGGCCCGTTCTCCGCTACGGACGGTCGGCCTGCCGGCCGCTGATGAGCGTGGTGAGCCCGGCGAAGCAGTCGGCCACCACGCCGGGGACGACCTTGCAGTCGAGGAGCAGGACGCCTTCGGCTCCCTGAGCCTGCCAGTCACGGACCACGGCGAGGTCGTCCACGCGGCGCACCGTGGCGCTCCGGGCGCCGAGCGCACGGGCCGTCCCCGCGAAGTCGGTGTCATCGAAGAGCATGGACCCGGGGTCGGCGCCGCGGTCGCCGAACAGGACGACCTCCATGCCGTAGCCGCCGTCGTCGTAGATCACCACGAGCGCCGAGCGTCCGGTGCGCACCAGGGTCTCCAGTTCGGGCAGGCCCATGAGTGCTCCGCCGTCGCCCAGGGCGACCACGGTCGTCCGGTCCGGTCGGCCCACGGCCGCGCCGACCGCGCCCGCGAAGCCGAGGCCGATGCTCTGGAAGGCGGCGCCGGTGAAGACGTAGCCGGCCGGGTCGGGGACCGACCAGTACATGGCCGGCCAGCCCACGAAGTGGCCGCCGTCGGTGACGAGCGTGTGTGCCTCGGGCAGCAGCCCGGCCAGGCCGAGGGTCAGCGTGCGCGGATCGATCCGGCCGTCCGTGCGCGCCTCCTCGAAGGGCTCCTGCTCCCAGCCCAGGTTCGTGATCCGGTCGGCGACCTCGTCGCGCCAGGTGGACCGGGAAAGGCCGCGCGCCCGGACGCCGTCGAGGAGGGCCACGGCCACCTCAGTGGCGTCGCCGGTGACATGGAGGTCGACGCGGTCGGTAGTCGGGGCGGGTGCGGTGTCCACCTGTACGAGCACCGCCTCGGGGGCGAGCAGTCCGCCACCGGCCAGCGTCCACTGGTCGAGGCTCGCCCCGAAGGCGAGCACCACGTCGGCCTGGCCGATCAGCTCGGCGGCGCGCGGTGCGGCGAATCCGCCGCACACACCCAGCGACCAGGGGTTCCCGGCGAAGAGGCCGCCGGCCATGGCACTGGTCGCGTAGAGCGCGCCGAGCCGGTCCCCCAGTTCGGTGACGACCTTGGCGGCTCCCGAACGCCAGGCGCCCAGCCCGCCCAGGACCAGAGGCCGTTTCGCGGTGGCCAGTGCTTCCAGCGCCGCGGCCGTCCCGGTGGCATCCGCCGCCTTGCGGCTGGGTCGCTCCGGCTGCCGCTCGGCCGGCGCTTCCTCGGTGACCTGGGCCGTGATCAGGTCCTGCGGCAGGCACAGCGCCACCGGCCGCTGCTCGTCGCGTGCCCGCCGCAGTGCCCGCAGGGTGTCGGTGCGCGCCGTGGCGAGGTCGGTCAGCCGCACCACGGGTACGCCGAGGGAGTCCAGGAAGGCGTCCTGGTCGATGTCGATCCTGCGCCGCCCTGTCGAGGGCACATCGCCGCACAGCAGCAGCACACCACTGCGGTGTTTGACCGCGTCGGCCAGGCCCGTGGCGGTGTTGGTGAGTCCTGGACCGCTGCCCGTGGTGCACACGGCGACCTCACCGGTGGTCCGGTGGTAGGCGTCCGCCATGGTGATCGCGCCGCCTTCGTGACGTGCGGACAGGTACCGCACGCCGTGGCGGGTGAGACCGGCGACGGCGAGGACGTTGCCGTTGGCCACGACGCCGAAGGCGTCCCGGACGCCGTCCTCGGCGAGTGTCTGTCCGATCGCCTCGGCCAAGTTCGTCATCGTCTCGCCCCTCCACCATCCCGTTCACATGTGTTGCTCACACCGAACACGTGTGTAGCGCCGGAAGAAGTTCACGTCTGCTACGGCGAGACGTCCGCTCCATAGATGGACCAAAAGGTCCAAAGAAGTGGGATGATGGGGAGATGAACAAGGGAATGACCGCCAAGGGCAGAGCCACCCGACAGCGCATCATCGTCGCTGCCGCGATGCTGACCAGGGACAAGGGCGCCGCCGAGACGACACTCGACGACGTGCGGGCAGCCACGTCCACCAGCAAGAGCCAGCTGTTCCACTACTTTCCCGAGGGCAGGGCCGACATCCTTGCGGCCGTGGCCGAGTACGAGGCAGGGCAGGTCCTCGAGGCGCAGCAGCCGTATCTCGGAGATCTCTCCACGTGGGAGTCCTGGCAGGGGTGGCGGCAGGCGGTGCTCGACCACTACACGGAACTGGGGCAGAAGTGCCCCCTCGGCAGCCTCACCACCGAACTGGGCAAGTCCTCGCCCCAGGCCCGCTCGATCGTCACCTCCCTCTACGACGACTGGGAGGCGGCTCTCGTGCGCGGCGTGGCGGCAGTCACGTCTGACGGTGAGGACGCCGTGCGGCGCCGGGCGCGGAGCATCCTGGCGGCCGTGCAGGGGGGTGTGGTGATGCTCCAGGCGACGGGACGCACGGACTATCTCGACGCGGCCCTGACCGCGACGATCAGTCCGCTGCGGCCTGTGACCGTGGGCACAGAGTAGGCCCGATCGCAAGATTGGACTTGACGGTCCTGTTTTGGCGAGTCAAGATTGGACCATGCCATCCAATCCTGCCTCGGGGCGCTCCCCCGGCCCCGCATCCCGGACGCGCCCCTTGCGCGCAGAAGGGGCGCAGGCCTCGCTGGCGCTGCTGTCGGTCGCCTCCGTCTCGTACGCCCTGGTCCAGTCCGTGGTGAACCCCGGCCTGGAAGCGCTGCGCGATCACGTCCACACGAGCCAGCTCGGAGTGGGATGGGTGCTCACCGGCTTCCTGCTCTCGAGCGCCGTCCTGACACCCGTGCTGGGACGAGTCGGTGACCAGGTCGGCAAGCACCGCGTACTCGTAGCGGTCCTCGCGCTCCTCGCTCTCGGCAGCGTGATCGGCGCCCTCGCCACCAGCCTCCCGGTGCTCGTCCTCGCCCGCGTCCTCCAGGGCGCCGGCGGTGCCACGCTGCCCCTGGCCTTCGGCCTGGTGCGCGACCTGGTGCCCCGACGCCAGGTGGGCACCGCGGTCGGCACGATCGCCGCCGTCAGCTCCGTCGGCGGGGCACTCGGGGTACTGGTGGCTGGCCCCATCGTCTCCTCGCTGGGTGTCGCCTGGCTGTTCTGGCTCCCCGCCCTCGCCAACGGGCTCGTCGCGATCACCGTGTTCTTCTTCCTGCCGCGGTCCGGCGGCGCCACAGCGGCCGGCCGGCTGAACGTGGGTGCCACCGTGACGCTGGCCGGCACTCTGGTCCTCCTGCTGCTGCCGCTGAGCCTCGGCCAGGACTGGGGGTGGCTGTCCGGGCGGACGCTCGGCCTTCTCGCCGGGGCACTGGTGGTCGGGACGCTGTGGGTCTGGTGGGAGAACCGGTCCCGCCACCCCCTGATCGACATGCGCGTCTTCCGGATGCGCCCGGTGTGGACGGCGAACCTGGCTTCGTTCCTCTTCGGTTTCACCCTCTACTCGGTCTTCGGCTTCGTCCCGTCCTTCCTCCAGACGCCCACGGCCACCGGGTACGGGCTCGGCGAGTCGATCACCGTGTCCGGCCTGCTGTTCCTGCCGGTGACGCTCACCCAGTTCGCGAGCGGGGTCGTGACGGGTCCGCTCGCCACCCGGATACCGGCCAAGGCGCTGCTCGCCCTCGGCTCCGTACCCGTCGTGGCCGGCCTGCTGCTGCTGGCGGCCTTCCACGAAGAACCGTGGCAGATCGCTCTCGCCATGGCGATCGGCGGCATGGGATTCGGCGTCGGCCTCTCCGCACTGTCGGCGCTCGTCGTGCACGCGGTGCCCGCCGAACACACGGGTGCCGTGAGCGGAATGAACGCCAACATCCGCACCATCGGCGGTGCGGTCGGCGCGGCCGTCGTCACCACGATTCTCACCTCCACCGCGCGGGCGGGTGGATACCCGAGCGAGGGCGGCTGGGTCGCCGTGTTCCTGGTACTGGCCGTCGCCGCCGCCGTCGGACTCGCCTCGTGTCTCCTGATACCCAGCGGCCACCAGGACAACGAGCCGCACGACGTGTACATCGGCGCGGACCGGCCTGCGGAAAGCACCGCTGCGGCACCCCGTTCCTGAGCAAACGGGCGAAGGCCATGTGTCACCGACAGTCATCTGACTGACGTATGGGCAAGACACATCTGTTAGGAAATAGATACATCTCTGCTAAGGAGGGCGGATACATGGCCGCCACGACACATACCGACCTCGACCAGATCCGCGAGCTGAGGGCCCGCTACGCCCGGTACGCCGACACCCGGCAGTGGGAGAAGATGGGGGGAGTCTTCACCGACGACGCCGTCATGCGATTCCGCAACGTCGACGGCACACTCGCCAACGAGGTCACCGCCGCCGACTTCGCGAAGACCATCGGTGACCGTGTAGGAGCGGGCCAGCCCATCCATCACCTGTTCACGCACGAGGTCACGTTCACCTCGGACACCACCGCTCAAGGTGTGTGGGCCATGGAGGACCGGATCTACCACGACCGCGAGGCCCATCCCGAGGCCCCCTTCTCCTTCATGCACGGCTTCGGTCACTACCACGACACGTATCGCAAGGTCGACGGCGAGTGGCGCATCTCCGACTGCGAGCTCACCCGGCTGCGACTGCAGATCGTTCCCTGACCCGGCGCGGTCCCGACCAACGACATCACCGCACCTCACCTCACGCGAGAGAGATCCCCACATGTCCAGCAAGCCCTTCCCCCTGACCCCCACCGCCATCCACGTCCCCGACGAGGTGCTCGTCGACCTCAAGGAGCGTCTGCAGCGCACCCGTTACGCCGTGGACGCCGGCAATCGCGACTGGTACTACGGCGTGGACGGCCAGTATCTGAAGGAACTAATCGACTACTGGATCGACGGCTACGACTGGCGCAAGGCAGAAGCCGGGCTCAACGAGTACGAGCAGTACCAGGTCGAAGTCGACGGTGCGCCCATCCACTTCATGCGCAGGGCCGGTGTCGGCCCCAATCCCAAGCCGATGCTGCTCCTTCATGGCTGGCCCTGGACCGTAGCGATGTCCACCAAGGTCATCGACAAACTCGCCGATCCGGGTGCCCATGGCGGAGACCCGGCCGAGGCGTTCGACGTCATCGTCCCCTCGACGCCCGGCTTCGGCTGGTCCACGCCCCTGCCCGAGAACCCGGACATGAACTTCTGGAAGGCCGCCGACCTGTTCCACAAGCTGATGACGGAGGTCCTCGGCTATGAGAAGTACGCGGCCACCGGCTCCGACCTCGGTTCCATGGTGACCGCCCAACTCGGGCACAAGTACTACGAGTCCCTGTACGCCATCCATGTCGGCTCACCGATCCCGCTGAACATGTTCAACGGCGACCGGGCCTGGGACCTCACCGGCGGCAAGGCGATCCCCGAGGGCACGCCCGAGGAGATCCGCGCCGGGATCCTCTCCGTCCACAAGCGCTTCGTCGCCCACGTCGCCGTGCATGTCCTCGACTCCAGCACCCTCGGCCACGCGCTGAGCGACTCCCCGGCCGGCATGCTGGCCTGGATCCTCGAACGGTGGACGAACTGGAGCGACAACGACGGCGACGTCGAGAACGTCTTCAGCAAGGACGACATCCTCACCAACGCGACGATCTACTGGGCCACCAACTCGATCAGCACATCGATGCGGATGTACGCCAACGCCAACCGCTACCCGTGGACCCCGTCCCACGACCTCACCCCGCCCGTTCAGGCGCCCACCGGCATCACCCTGGTCGGCTACGAGAACCCGCCCGGCGTGACCACCGAGAACCGGGTCCTGGACTTCCTCGCCAGCCCCCGGGCGCCCTGGTTCAACCACGTCAACGTCACCGCACACCCGGACGGAGGCCACTTCGTGTTCTGGGAAGTACCGGACGCCTGGGTCGACGACGTGCGCCGCACCTTCCGCGGGCGCACCGACTGACGGTCACACCGAGCAGCGGTCACACCGGCCGAGAGCACCCAGGAGACGGCCGGGACCGGCAACAGGAAAGCCCCGCCGTAGAGTGCGGGGCTTTCGAACTATGCGCACACAAGGTGCGTTCAGGTGTGCCAGGTATCTACAGCCCCAGGTCGAGTGCGAGGCAGGAGTAGTACTTCCACGAGCCCTCGGGGTCGTACGACAACGCCTTCACCCCGCCGGACGGCGCGGCCTCGACCTCTGTGGTCATGTCCTCGAGGCGTATGCGCTCGGGGAGGCTGCCGAATCGCGCGTGTCGTACCGCCGCCTCGGCGGCTTCCGTGGTGAGCCCCTTGTTCATGACCGTGCTCCACTTCGTCGATCGTGGATGGCGTCCTGGTTGATTCCTTGGACGACTCTCAGCATGCCTTCGCTTGCGTCACCTGTCAAGGCGGTGACGAATGGCGAGTGCGGACCGGTCACCCCATGGCATCGACTTCGAGGATCGCGGCGGTGAAGGCGTCGGGCCGCTCCTGGGGGAGGTTGTGTCCGGCCCGCGGGACGACGTGGTGCTTCCAGGGCCCGGAGAAGTGGGCCGCGTAGCCGCTGCCGTCGGTCGGCGGGATGACGCCGTCGGCCTGTCCGTCCAGGGTGACGGCAGGAACGGTGATCTTCGGCAGCGCCAGCAACCGCCTCTCCAGGTCCGCGTAGCGGGGATCGCCGGGGGCCGCGGCGAGACGGTGCCGGTAGCTGTGGATCACGACGTCGACGTAGTCCGGGTTGCTCCACAGTTCCGCCGCCTGCGCGAACTCGGCCTCGGTGAACTGCCATTGGGGCGAGTTGCGGTGCCAGACGACCCGCGCCAGGTCCTCCCGGTTGCACTGGAGTCCCTTCCGCCCGCGCTCGGTGAGGAAGTAGAAGAAGTACCAGGTGCCCTCCTCGATCGCGGGCGGCAGCGGCTCCTGGGCGACGGCGAGGTTCTGGATGAGGTAGCCGTTCACGGAGACCACGCCCGTGCAGCGCTCGGGCCACAGTGCCGCGGCGACGTCACCGGCCCGTCCGCCCCAGTCGTATCCGGCGAACAGGGCCCGGGGAAGACGCAGGGCGTCCATGAAGGCGATCAGGTCCGCGCCGAGCGCCGCCTGCTCGCCGGACCGGAAGGTGTCCTCGCGGAGGAACCGGGTCTCTCCGTGGCCGCGCAGATAGGGGATGTAGCAGCGGTAGCCGCGCCGGGCGAGCGCGGGTGCCACCTCGGCGTAGGAGCCGACCGGGCTGAAGGGCCAGCCGTGCAGGAGAATCACCGGTGTGCCGTGGGCCGGTCCGACGTCGTGGTAGGCGATGTCCAGGACGTCGGTGCGGGTATGGCGCACCGGTCCCAGACCACGTGCGGTCCGCCCGGTCGGCGCCGTGTCCGTGCGTGCCGACGCCTGACCCGACCCGGTGACACCGGCGGCTCCGGTCGCCGCTGCCGCCGTCATGGCCTGGGTCAGTCTCCGCCTGCTGATCATGTCGTTTCCTCGCGTTCGATCCGGAGCGGGTGGGACGTATGCACACACACCCACCGCTCGTCACTTGTCTAACAGGTGACTAGGATTCTCGTGACAGGTGTCTCTGTCAAGGAGCCAACGCGGTGGCGCAGCGCCGGAGTTGCTTGTCGAACACGTGTGAATGGAGCTTTCGAGCCATGCCTTTCTTGGTTGACTCGGCCGATGAGCCGCACTCGGCGAGTGCGACGGCGAGAGCTCGAGCTCAGACGGTGATGGTCTTGTACTCGGTGTACGTGCCGAGGCCGACCGCGCCGTACTCGCGGCCGATGCCGCTGGCCTTGAAGCCGCCGAACGGGCCGTCGAAGGCGACGGAGGCGCCGTTGACGGTGACGGTGCCGGTGCGGATGCGACGGGCGACGGCCAGGGCGTGCTCCTCGTCGGCGGACCAGACGCCGCCGGAGAGGCCGTACTCGGAGTCGTTGGCGATGCGGACGGCGTCGTCCTCGTCGTCGTAGGCGATGACCACCAGGACCGGGCCGAAGATCTCCTCCTGTGCGATCCGCATGGAGTTGTCGACGTCGGCGAAGACGGTGGGCATGACGTAGTTGCCCTTCTCCAGGCCCTCGGGGATCTGCGGGCCGCCCGCGACCAGGCGGGCGCCCTCCTCGATGCCGAGCTGGATGTAGGTGCGGACCCGCTCCTGCTGGTCGGGGCGGATCATCGGGCCGATGAAGGTGTCCGGGTCGTTCGGGTCGCCGACCTTCAGCGACTCCACCAGGTCCTTCAGACCGGCCACGACCTCCTCGTACCGGCTGCGCGGGGCCAGGATCCTGGTCTGGGCGATGCACGACTCACCGTTGTTGAGCAGGGAGCCGAACTTCACGCCCGCGACGGCCTTCTCGATGTCGGCGTCGGGGAGGATGATCGCGGCGGACTTGCCGCCCAGCTCCAGGCTGACCCGCTTGAGCTGCTCGCCCGCGATCGAGGCGATACGGCGACCCGCCCCCGTCGAGCCGGTGAAGGCGATCTTGTCGACCTCCTGGTGCGAGATCAGGTACTCACTGGTCTCCCGGTCCGCGGGCAGGACGCTGATCACCCCCTCGGGCAGACCCACCTGCTCCAGCAGCTCGGCCAGGAAACCCATGCTCAGCGAGTTCTCCGGGGACACCTTCAGGACCACGGAGTTGCCCGCGAGCAGAGCCGGGATGATCTTCGAAGTGGCCGAGGAGAAGGGTGAGTTCCACGGGATCACCGCGGCCACGACGCCGATCGCCTCGCGGCGCACCACGCTGCGCAGCGGGGACGCCGGGTCGGAGGGTGTCAGGGTTTCCTCCCAGCCGAACTCCTCCGCCGCCTTGAGGTAGGCGTTCGCCTGCCGGGTCAAGCCAGGCTGTCCGGCGCGGGTGAACCATCCGGCCGAGCCGTTCTCCAGCGCGATCAGGTGCGCGATCTTCTCCGCGTTCTCCTCGCGCAGTGCGTTGAACCGCCGCAGGGCCGCGATGCGCTGCGCCGGCGGGGTCAGACGCCACTCGCCCGCCTCGAAGGACGCCCGTGCCGCGGCAAGCGCGCGGTCGATGTCCGCCGGTTGTGCCTGCGCGGCACGGCCGACCACCGACCGGTCGTGCGGCGAGGCGATGTCGAGCAGCTCCAGGTTGCTCGGCTCGGCCCAGGTACCTCCGATGAACAGTCGGTCGTAGGTGATCATGTGCTTTCTCTCTTCCGTGCTTCCCGTGTCTTCGGTTCGATTTGTTTGAGCGTGACACCTTAAATGTCACTTCACTGTAGCAGTTGCTATCATTAAGCGCCCACAGGAGTGGCAAGTGTGGAATCGGACTCTGGTGTGCCCGGCGTCGCGACAACTCGCCGCGAAAGCAGGGCTCCGCACACATAGGCTCAGGGCGTGCACACATGTGGCTGGTTCTGTGGTGAGGGGAGTGGGGCGCCGTGGAGTCACTCGGGACGATGATCGGCAGGGACGGCGAACGAGGGCGGCTGGCCGCGTTCGTGGCGGCCGCCGAGGGACAGGCGCTTGTCCTCAACGGGGAGACGGGCGTGGGCAAGAGCGCCTTGCTCGATCATGTCGCCCAAGTGGCGACGCAGGCAGGCCACACGGTGGTCCGGGCCGCCGGGGTCGAGGCGGAGTCCGGGCTCCCGTTCGCCGGCCTGCACCAGTTGCTCCACTCCCTGCTGCCCTCCATCGAGGGTCTGGACCAGATGCACCGCGCCGTGTTCGACACCGCCTTCGGGCGGAGCGGCGGGAAGCCGCCGTCGGTGATGTCGCTCGGCATCGCCGTCCTCGACCTGTTGTCCCTGGCCTCCTCGGCGAAGCCACTGCTGCTGGTTCTGGACGACGGCCAGTGGCTGGACGCCTCCAGCATCGCGGTGATCGGGTTCGTGGGGCGCCGACTCACCGGCAACCCGGTGAAGCTCGTGGTCGGGCTGCGCTCGGACATCGCATCGGGCTTCGACACCGCCGCCCTGCCGGAACTGCCGGTCAGGGTCTTGTCGGACACGGCCGCGCGGCAGCTTCTGGACCTGCGCCACCCGGATCTGGACACCTCTGTCCGGCGTCTGGTGCTGGACCAGGCCGGAGGAAACCCGCTGGCCCTGCTCGAACTGCCCGCCCACATCCACGTCGGTCACGCGGAACTCGCGACCGCCGGGCTTCTCGGACTGCACGATGCCTCATTGCCGCTGCCCCGGCGCCTCCAACACGTATACGGCACACGTGTCAAAGAGCTCAGCGACGACGTCCGTGAGGAGCTGCTGCGCGGTGCCCTCGACGGTGTCGGAGCGACATCCGGAACGACGCCCGCACCCGGTCTGGGGCGCTACCGCATGCGCGACGCCGACGAGGCCGTAGCGGCCGGTCTGCTGGACGTCGACCCGCTCAGCGGCGACTTCGTCTTCCGACACCCGCTGGTGCGTTCCACCGTGGTGCAGACGGCCACACCCAATCAGCGGCGCACGGCGCACGCGACCCTCGCCCAGGTGCACCGCGACGACATCGAACGGCGGGCCACACACCTGGCGGCCTCGACGGTCGACCCCGACGAACAGGTGGCGGCCGCACTGGAGGCAGCCGCGGACTCCGCGACCCGGCGCGGCGGCGCGGTGGCCGCCGTCGCCTGGCTGACCCGCGCCGCGGAACTCAGCGAGAGCCGCGAGGAACGGTCCCGCAGGCTCGGCGACGCGGCCTTCGTCGCCGGACACGCGGGGCTCTTCGACCAGGCGCAGCAGCTCATCCGGTCCGACCGGGCACCGGGCACGGACGAGTCGCCGGCCTCCGTCGTCACATCGGCCTATATGACGCTGTTCGAGGACGGAGACGTGCGGCACTCGCACCGCCAGGTGACGGCGGCCATCGAGAACCTGCGCGACCACGAACCGCACAAGCCGTCCGAGGTGCTCACACGGCTCGTGAACCTGCTGCTGGCGATCGACCAGTACGCCGGTGACCGGGCCCAGTGGGAGGAGACCCACGCGTTGCTCGGCTCACTGGGCGATCTGGCTCCGTCGCGGTCTCTGATCTACCGCGACGCGTGGGGCGACGTGGTCCGGCACGGTGCCGG
Organism: Streptomyces sp. NBC_00019; assembly: GCF_045041015.1. Classification (NCBI taxonomy): domain Bacteria; kingdom Bacillati; phylum Actinomycetota; class Actinomycetes; order Kitasatosporales; family Streptomycetaceae; genus Streptomyces; species Streptomyces sp. NBC_00019. The sequence continues at coordinate 300,162 of NZ_CP108303.1, read as the reverse complement.
CGTGGGGGAGCGGGTGGAGCGTGAGTTCGCCGACCTCGCGGACATGGAACCCTGGGACATCACCCGGCTGTCCGTCGCCGCCTACCACGTGGACACCCTCAGCCAGTACCGGTCACATCTGCAGCGCACCGTGGACCACGAGGCCGAGACGGGCTTCGCGCGCAACAGCATGACCGCGCTGCACCTGATCATGCTGGACCAGATGGCGGTCGGCGAGTGGGACGAGGCCGAACACACCGGGTCGAGCTGTCTCGAGCTGACGACAACGCACGGATACCTGTTGCTCGCTCATCACACCCGGGCGTATCTGGGTCTGGTGGCGGCGCTGCGGGGTCAGATGGTCCGGGCGCGAGAACTGCAGGCCACGGTCGATGCCTGGGCCCGGCCCCGCGGTGTCGGCTTCCTCACCCAGATCACCGAAGCCATCGGCACCACCGCCGCCCTCACCGAAGGCGACTACGAAGCCGCCTACCTCCACGCCATCGGCATCACACCCCCCGGCACCTTTACCCCCTACGCCCACCAAGCCCCCCGCACCCTCCTCGACCTCGTCGAAGCAGCCCTCCACACCGGCCGCACCGAACAAGCCCGCACCCACGCCCTCGCCGCCCAGCAGGCAAACCTCCCCCACGCCTCCCCCCGCCTTGCCCTCATCACCTACGGCGCCCTCGCCATGACCACCACCGACCCGGCCGAAGCCGACCAGATGTACCAGCGCGCCGAAACACATCCCGCCGCCGCCCACTTCCCCTACGAGCTCGCCCGCATCCGCCTCGCCCACGGCATCCGCCAACGACACACCCAAGGCCCCAAGGCCGCACGGCAGTTCCTCATCCAGGCCGTGGAGGCGTTCGAGCGGCTGGGCGCGTCCACCTGGACCGAGCGCGCCCGGGCCGAACTGAGGGCAACGGGCCTGGCCACGCGCACCACGGCCGCGCAGCTCGCCGAACTGACCTGGCAGGAACGCCGGATCGCCGATCTCGCCGCAAGTGGCCTGACCAACAGAGAGATCGGGGAACGCATGCACCTGTCCCCCCGCACCGTCAGCTCACACCTCTACCGCGTCTTCCCCAAGCTCGGCATCACCTCACGCGCCGCCCTCCGCGACGCACTGGAGAGGTTGGAGGGCGAGCAGGGGGTGTGAGCGCGCGCGGTCGCGAGGCGCTCTCTCAGTCGAATGACTGACACACGGGACATGCCGCGCACCCGGTGTCGCCCTCCGTATCTGACCGTCACATGACTGATGTGTCCGGTTTCGTTGCGGACAAGAGTATGTGCCGCCGGCCCCGCTCTTCACCGAAACCGCCATTCGTCACCTGTTTGACAGGTGACGAATGGCATGCCAGGGTTTCCAGGGCTCGGGCCTGTCACCGAATACGCACGACGGAGGGCTTCACATGATCAACAGGCGTACCTTCAGCAAGGCCGTCGGCCTGGGCACCGGCGCGGCCGCGGTCTCGCTGTCCGGCCTGCAGACCAACGCATCCGCCGCGACGGCCTCAAACACACCGAGCGGCGCTTCCGCTCCCACGGTGCCCACCATCACCCCCGGCACCCACACCGGGTTCGGCACGCTCAAGCACGTCAAGGCGGGTGTCCTGGACATCGGTTACGCCGAGGCCGGCCCGGCCCACGGCCCGGTCGTCGTTCTCCTGCACGGCTGGCCCTACGACATCCACAGCTACGTCGACGTCGCCCCGCTCCTCGCCGACCTGGGCTATCGCGTCCTCGTCCCCTATCTGCGCGGCCACGGCAGCACCCGCTTCCTGTCCCGCCACACCCCGCGAAACGCCGAGCAGTCCGCCATCGCGCTGGACATCATCGCGTTCATGGACGCTCTGAAGATCGACAAGGCCGTCCTCGCCGGCTTCGACTGGGGCTCGCGGACCGCCGACATCATCGCCGCCCTGTGGCCCGATCGCGTCAAGGCCCTTCTGTCCACCAGCGGTTACGTCATCACCGACCGCAAGATGCAGCTGGAGCCCGCCGCTCCGGCCGTCGAGCACAACTGGTGGTACCAGTGGTACTTCGCCACCGACCGCGGCAAGAAGACCATGGAGAACGAGGCCCAGCGCATCGCGCTGTGCCGCTATGTGTGGACCCTCGTCTCCCCCAACTGGAACTTCGACGACGCCACCTTCGCGCGCACCGCCGAGGCCTTCAAGAACCCCGACTACGCCGCCATCGTCCTCTACAACTACCGCTGGCGCATCGGCCTGATCGACGGCGACCGACGCTACGACCGGTACGAGAAGAAGCTGTCCGTCCAGCCCTCCATCGGCGTCCCCACCGTCACTCTCGACCCGGCTCTGGACCCCTTCACCGCACCGGGTGACGGCTCCACGTACCGCCGCTTCTTCACCGGCCCCTACCTGCACCGCACGATCGCGAACATCGGTCACAACCTGCCGCAGGAGGCGCCCACCGTCTTCGCCCAGGCCGTGGTCGACGCCGATCACCTCTGAGTCCCGGCCGCCTCTGAGCGCCGGCCACATCCAAGCGCCGCCGCTTCCAAGATCCGCACCCGCCACCGCCCCGGCGCCCCGCACACCGCGTCGGTCACGCCCAGGAGGAGTTCCTGATGAGCGAAGTCCAGTGGAACCGGCTGACCGCCGCCGAGCTACGTGCCCTCGCGGCGCGGGACGCGGTGGTGCTGCTGCCCATCGGGGCCACCGAGCAGCACGGGCCTCATCTGCCCACCGGCGTCGATGACTTCCTGGCCGCGGAGGTGTGCCACCGGGCGGCGGTGCTGGCCGCCGAGCACACCGGCGTGGTGGTGACGCCTTCCGTGCCGACGGGCCTGTCGGAGCACCACATGGCCTTCGGCGGCACCCTCACGCTCAGCCTGCCCACCCTGCACGCGCTGCTGCGTGACATCAGCCGCTCCGTGATCCGGGCGGGTTTCTCACGCATCCTGATAGTCAACGGGCACGGCGGGAACATGACCGCCCTCAACGCCCTCACGACCGAACTGACCGCGGAACTGTCGACGCCGATCGCGGTCGCCAGCTACTTCGGCATCGGACGGGACGTGGTGCGGGACACCCTGGAAACCCAGGACGGCCTCATGCACGCGTGTGAGGGCGAGACGTCCATGATGATGGCCGCCTTCCCCGAACTGATCCGTGCCGAGCACCTGGTCGAGGCGCACGGGCCGCGGATCACGCTGCCCGCGGAGTCCACCGAGCCGGTGTACATGGCCGTGCCATTCGACCGGATCACCGAGTCCGGGGTCGCGGGCGACGCCCGGGTGGCGAGCCCGGAGAAGGGTGAGCGGATGCTCGCCGGCTGCGCTGCGGCGCTGGCGGACATCATCCTGCGGGATCCGTGGGCGAAGTAGGCCGACGGGTCCGGCGCCGATGCGGTCTGCGGCGCGCGGCCGGGAAGGGCGTCGTCCCCCTTTCTGTCCGCGTCGGGTCCAGGCTCGCACGCCGGGAACCCAAACCTTTCGTCACCACCTTGACAGGTGACGTATCGCATGACAAATTCATCACCAGTCAGGGCGGTGACGACAAACCGGCAGTGCCGGCCCGCCCCACGTACCGAGAAACATTCCTGAGAGGGGTTAGTCGTGGTGAGTATCAAGGGTGGACGCAAGCAGCTGGTGACGGGTGCGGTCGCGACGGTCACGGCGGGTCTCGCGTTCGGCGCGTTCGCCCTCAGCGGCACCGCCAACGGCGCGACCGAGACCGCCGAGGCCGCCAATGCCGGGCGACACACCAAGCCGACCATCGTCCTGGAGCACGGCGCCTTCGCCGACGGCTCCAGCTGGAACGGCGTCATCACGGACCTGCGTGCCGACGGCTACCCGGTCGTCGCCGCCGCCAACCCGCTGCGCGGCCCGGCCTCCGACGCCGCCGCACTGCGCACGGTCCTCGACCACGTCAAGGGCCCGAAGATCCTCGTCGGCCACTCCTACGGCGGCAACGTCATCAGCCAGGCCGCCACCAACGACCCCGAGGTCAAGGCCCTGGTCTACGTCGCCGCCTTCCTGCCCGCCCCCGGCGAGAGCGCCCTGGAGCTCACCAACAAGTACCCGGGCTCCACCCTCCCCGGCACCCTCGACCCGGTCACCTACAAGCAGGCCGACGGCTCCACCGCCACCGACCTGTACATCCAGCAGGACAAGTTCCACCACCAGTTCGCAGCCGATGTGCCCGCCGGGCAGGCCGCCCTGATGGCCGCCGAACAGCGTCCCATCGCCCAGGCCGCCCTGGAGGAGAAGGCCACCACCGCGGCCTGGAAGGCCAAGCCCAGCTGGGACATCATCACCACCCAGGACCTCAACATCCCCCCGGCCGTCCAGCGCTTCATGGCCAAGCGCGCCCACGCGCACACCACCGAGGTCGCCGCCTCCCACTCAGTTGCCGTCTCCCACCCCCACCTGGTGGCCGACGTGATCGAGCGGGCCGCCCGCGCCACCGTCCGCTGACACCCCTCGAAGGGCGACGGGACTCCAGGTCCCGCCGCCCTCGGGCGACGCCACGGACATCGCCGGCACACCTCACACGTGTGCGGTCCGCAGGAGAATGGACGCCATGACCTCACATTCCGGCCCTCGTGCTCTCGGTGCCTTTCTCAGGGCCCGTCGGGCGCAGCTGGATCCTCGGGAGTGCGGCCTGCCGGGAAACGACTCCGCGCGCCGGGTCAAGGGGCTGCGCCGTGAGGAGGCCGCCCAGCTCGCCGAGATCAGCGTGGACTACTACACCCGCCTCGAACAGGGCCGCGTCCGCGCCTCCGCCCCCGTCCTGGCCATCCTGGCCCGAGCCCTGCGCCTCGACGACGACCAGCAGAAATACCTGTACGAACTCGCCGGCCGAACCGACGACCAACCTCGCCACCGCCGACCCGCCCAACGCCTGCGGCCGGCCATGCGCCGCCTCCTCGACCAGCTCACCTACACCCCCGCCCTCGTCCTCGGCAAACGCCTGGACATCCTGGCCTGGAACCCCGCCGCCGTCGCGCTGTACACCGACTTCGCCGCCATCCCGGCCGACCGGCGCAACTACCTGCGCCTGGTGTTCACCGACCCCGCGATCCGGGCGATGCACCAGGACTGGGCCCATGACGCCCGGGACGCGGTCGCCGCTGTGCGCATGGAGGCCGCGGCGGACCCCGACGACCCGGACCTCGCCCGTCTCGTCGGCGAACTGACCATCCAGGACACCGACTTCCGCACCTGGTGGGCCGAACACCGCGTCAACAGCGCCACCTACGGCACCAAGCACTACCGCCACCCCTTGGTCGGCGACCTCACCCTCGACTGCGACACCTGGGCCGGCGCCGACGACTCCGGACAACGCCTCATGATCCTCACCGCCCAGACCGACACCCCCTCCCACGACGCCCTGCGCATCCTCACCTCCTGGACCGCGGAGCCGGCCGAGGCCCCGGCGAGGGACAGAACTCCCTAGCAGCCCGGGCGTGTGAACCCGCACGCCGTCCCCTCTCGTGCTCTTAGGGAAGTGTGAGGAGAGGTGGCACATGCTCGCGTACGACATCCTGGGCAGCGGACCCGCTCTGGTCCTCCTGCCCGGTATCGGGGGCTCCGCGGCCGATACCTGGGAGACGCTGCTCGCCGATCTCGCGGCCGAGTACACCGTCGTGCTGGCCGACCTCCCCGGATCGGGTCGCAGTCCGCTGCCCGCCGGCCCGCTGGAGGCAGGTGCCGTGGCCGACCAGGTGGTGGCCACCGCCCACCGGGCCGGGCTGAGCGACTTCGTGATCGCCGGGACCTCGCTCGGCGCGGCCGGACGTTCGGCGGCGACCTCCTCGCAGTCGCCGCCCCCACCCTGGTCGTCGCGGCCGCAGGAGACCAGTTCGTGGCCCCGGAGCACTCGGCGGAACTCGCCCACGGCGTACCCGGCGCACGGCTGGCCGCCGTCAAGGGCGGCCACGCGGCGGCCGTCGAAGAGCCGGGGCGGACGCTGGAGATCCTCACCGGATTCCTCCGTGACGTCGTCCATCGGCCCCACCCCGGGGTCTCCCCCGCCGACGTCAGATGGCCGACGGCGTCGCGGCCACGGCTCCGGCAGACCGTTCCGGTTCCCCGCCATCCCCGCATACGTTGACCTCCACAGGAATCCGACAAGCCATGCGCGTGCATTTCGTCGTCCACGAAGCGTTCGAGGCTCCCGGGGCCTACGCCCGGTGGGCACTGGACCGGCAGCACACCGTCACCTCCTCCCGGCTCCACGCCGGTGAGAGTCTTCCGCCGGCAGCCGACGACATCGACCTGCTCATCGTGATGGGCGGCCCCCAGTCCCCGGCCACGACCACCGCCGAGTGCCCACACTTCGACGCGGTGGCGGAGTTGTCACTGATCGCCTCCTGCGCGGCGGCGGGCAAGGCCGTCGTCGGCGTCTGCCTCGGAGCACAGCTGCTCGGCGAGGCGCTCGGGGCCCCCTGTCTGCGCAGCCCGGAGCCGGAAGTCGGCTCCTTCCCCGTCACGCTCACCGAGGCCGGCCGCCGGCACCCGCTGTTCGAAGGCTTCGACGCGAGCTTCGACTCCGGGCACTGGCACCACGACATGCCCGGACTCACGGCCGACGCGAGGGTGCTGGCCACCAGCGAGGGGTGCCCCCGGCAGATCGTGGCGTACGGCAGGTTCCTGTACGGGTTCCAGTGCCACCTGGAGTTCGACCGGGACATCGTCGAAGGGCTCATCGAGTCGGCGGAGAAGGAACTCACCGCGCTCGAGGGCCGCTCCTTCGTCCAGCGGCCGGAGGTGTTGCGGCGCAACGACCACCGCGCGATGAACGAACGGCTCGAAGTGTTTCTGGACCGGCTGGTCGCCGACTACTCGGCGGCCTGACCAGTGCCCCCATCTCACACAAGGAGAACCTCCCCATGGCCAAGTTGTTCTACGACGCCGACGCCGACCTGTCGATCATCCAGGGCCGCAAGGTCGCGGTCATCGGTTACGGCAGCCAGGGCCACGCCCACGCGCTGTCGCTGCGTGACTCGGGTGTCGACGTCCGCGTGGGTCTGCACGAGGGCTCGAAGTCCAAGGCCAAGGCCGAGGAGCAGGGCCTGCGCGTGGTGACGGTGGCCGAGGCCGCCGCCGAGGCCGACGTCATCATGATCCTGGTGCCGGACCCGGTCCAGGGCGAGGTCTACGAGAAGCACATCGCCCCGAACCTGAGGGACGGTGACGCGCTGTTCTTCGGCCACGGGTTCAACGTCCGCTTCGGCTTCGTCAAGGCACCGGCCGGCGTGGATGTGTGCATGGTCGCCCCGAAGGGTCCGGGCCACCTGGTGCGCCGTCAGTACGAGGAGGGCCGCGGCGTTCCCTGTCTCGTCGCCGTCGAGCAGAACCCCACCGGGGGCGCCCTCGCGTTGGCGCTGTCGTATGCGAAGGGCATCGGCGGCACTCGCGCCGGGGTCATCGAGACGACGTTCACCGAGGAGACCGAGACCGACCTGTTCGGTGAGCAGGCCGTGCTGTGCGGCGGTACGACCGCGCTGGTGAAGGCCGGTTTCGAGACGCTGACCGAGGCGGGCTACCAGCCCGAGATCGCGTACTTCGAGTGCCTGCACGAGCTGAAGCTGATCGTCGACCTCATGTACGAGGGCGGCCTGGAGAAGATGCGCTGGTCGGTCTCGGAGACCGCCGAGTGGGGCGACTACGTCACCGGTCCCCGCATCATCACGGACGCGACCAAGGCCGAGATGAAGAAGGTCCTCGCCGAGATCCAGGACGGCACCTTCGCGCGTGAGTGGATGGCCGAGTACCACGGCGGTCTGAAGAAGTACAACGAGTACAAGAAGCAGGACTCCGAGCACCTCCTGGAGACCACCGGCAAGCAGCTGCGCAAGCTGATGAGCTGGGTCGACGAGGAGGCCTAGCCCTCACCGCCGTCAGTCGGTCAGTCGGTCCAGGACCACGGTGGCGAGGCGGAGCGCGGCGTGCAGTTCCGTCACCTCGGCGACGGTGGGACGGACGACACCGGACCAGTCGCCGCGCAGGCCCGGCCAGACCGCCAGCAGGACTTGGGCGCCCGCGAGGCCCAGACGGGCCGTGACGTCCGTCCGGCCCTCGTCCGCGGGCGTCCAGGTCAGCAGGACGCGGCCCTGCGGGATGCGGGACGGCCCGCGCAGTGGCATCCAGGTGGCCATGAGCGTGCCCTGCACCGGCGTCACGATCGCGCCCCGGACGTCCGTCGGCATGGGCGTCCGCGTCAGCGTGGACAGCTCGACGGGCACCCCGTCGACGTCGGAGCCCCGTATCAGGGTGAGAACGGGCCGCCCCGCGCTGCCGCCCTTGGCCGGCACGGCCGACGAGTGGTCACAGCGCGGTCGGCCACACCTGTCGTACCTCGTCATGGTCTCTCCCCTCGTGCCCGGTGTGCGAGCTTCGTGGCATGAAGTCTCCCGGGGGTCGGGGCGGGACACATCCGTCATCTGACTGCGGGGTACGTGACCGGCGCTGCGTCCTGTGCCACCCGCTCCAGCAGTCGTGAGGCGTCGGACAGCACGGAGTCGGCGTCCGGTGCGGGGTGCGTGGTCACCTCGTGCAGGTGGGCGAGAAGGCGGGCGAGGCGGCCGTCACCGGCGTATATCAGGGCGACGCTGCCCTCCCACAGGGTCTCGTACAGGCGGGCCGGGGTGAACTGTCCGTCTCCGGCACAGGCCACGAGAAGGCGAGCCGCGAGGGTCCGCTCCAGCGGTCCCGGGGCCCAGAGGCCCTGGTCGAGGTCCTTGGCGAGGGCGTCGGTCAGTGAGGTGAGGTGCTCATGGGGCATGGGAATGGATGGCCTTCTGCTCAGCGCGGGTCATGTGTGTCTACCACACCCCGCCGGACCACATGTCGGTGTAGGTTTCACTCAGAATACGTGTGTCACAACCGCTCCCTGCGGAGACGGCAACATGTGTGACACATCAGCCCCTGCCCGGAGCGGCAGGACGGCGCCTCATGGCATCACCACCGGAGAGAGACCGGAGCATCGATGAGATCGGACGCACAGTTCAACCGGCTGCGCATCCTCGAAGCGGCGGCAGAGGTGCTCGCCGCCCCCGGCGACACCACGCTGAAGTCCATCGCGCGCAGAGCGGGCGTGGGCCAGGGAACCCTCTATCGCCACTTCCCCACCCGGGAGTCCCTGGTGCTCGAGGTGTACGGGGAGGAGGTGGACGAGCTGGTGACCGCCGTGCCCGCCCTGCTGAGCACCCTGCGCCCGCCGCTCGCGCTGCGCGCGTGGCTGGAGCGCCTGCTGAGTGTCGGCACGCGCACACCGGAGTTCGCGGACGCCATGAGCGGGGCCACCGGCATGCTGACCAAGGAGTGCCGGCAGGCGTACCGGCCGCTGCTCGACGCCCTCGCGGCACTGTTGGACGCCAACAAGGCGGCCGGGACCATCGTGCCCGGGACGACGGCCGACGACATGCTCCTGTTGCTCGGCCCCCTGTGGCGGGTCGGCGCGGACGACGAGGCGTGCGCCAGATCGGGGCGCCTGTTCGACGTGCTCATGCGGGGGCTGTGCCCGTCGGGCGACACATGGGAGGTGACGCCCGGTCAGTAGAGTTCCTCGCCGGGGAAGAGGGTGAGCAGCCGCACGGTCTCCACGTACAGCCACGACAGGCTCAGGGTGAGCCCGAACGCGGCGAGCCAGGACCGGTCGCGGGGCACGCCGTACGTGATGCCGTCCTCGATCTTCCTGAAGTGCAGGGGCAGGAAGGACGCTGCGAGGACGACGCCCACGATGCCCACGAAGACTCCGAGGCCTGCGGGGTGCAGACCCAGGGTGTCCGGGCCCGTGAAGGGGAACAGGATCCAGTCCGCCAGGGCGAGGAAGCACAGTCCGAGCAGCGCGGCGCCGACGAAGCCGTAAAGGCGGCGGTTCACTCGCATCCAGTGCAGTTTGTAGGCGAGGAGGACTCCGGCGGAGGTCGCCATCGTCCCCAGTACGGTCTGGACGAAGACACCCGGTGAAAGGTGGCTGGAGACCGTGGCCGACAGCACGCCGAGAAACACACCCTGGAAGGCGGCGAACGTCAGCGCCAGGGTCGCGGACGGCGGTTTCCTGCGGCACTGGATCACCACCAGCGCCGCGGCGACCAGTCCCGCGCCGGCGGCGATGCCGTAGGACGCGACCGCACCGAAGGGAGCGTGCGGCAGCAGCGTCCACGACAGCGCGGCCGCCAGGGTCGTCACCGCGAGCCCCGCCAGCGCTCGGGACAGAACGTCGTCCATCGTCATCAGGTCACCGACGGAGAAGGACAGCGGAGTGGGATCGTCCGCGTAGGCCTGGTCCAGGTCTTTGCCCGTCCCGATCCGGCTCTGCGTGACGGCGATCCCCGCTCGGGGATCCCTGCTCGGGGATCCCTGGCCGCCGTCTTCTGTCCGCCGCGCCGCCTGAACTGCGGCCGGGCAAGTATCGGGTTGCTGCTCTTCAACGAACGCTGCTGCTCGACCGGTGTCACGGCAGATCCTCTTCTCCGTGTCGGCATTTCGTGTGTGTCCCGGGTGCCGACGGGCTTGCCGGAGGTGTCGGCTGCCCTCAGCCTGCATCTCCGGACAAACCATGCGCATCAGTCACTTGACGGTGGATCCGGGGCATACGTCCGAACCGCGAAGGGCAGTCATGGTCCTCAGCCCTTGAGTGCGTAGAAGTGCATCGGGGAGTTCGGCTCGAAGCCGATGCGCGGGTACACGGGTGCCCCGGCGACGGTCGCGTGCAGGGTGGCCCGGGTCAGTCCGGTGGCGCGGGCGCCCTCGTACAGTGCCTTGCGCGTCACCGCCTCGCCGTAGCCCCGGCGCTGCTGTTCGGGGTCGGTGGCGACGAGCACGACGAAGAGCCGGCCCTGTGCCTCGACCGTGGCGGCGCAGGCGACCGGGACCCCGTCCCGCAGCGCCAGGTAGGCGTACACCTCCCCCTTCCACAGCGCGGAGCCCACCAGACCGTCGCGGCCGTCCTCGAGGGGGAAGCCGTAGGCACGGGAGTTGAGGTCCGCGTAGGCCCGCAGGTGTTCGTCGGTGGTCACCCGCTGGAACGTCAGCTCCGGATGGTGAGGTTCGGGGATGGGCAGCAGGTCGCCGGCCATGCCGGTGCCGGGGAAGGCGTAGGCCAGACCCGCGCGTTCCGTCGCCTCCTCCAGTGCCGTGCGCGCCTCGTCCGCGAGCAGGTCCTCGAACAACCACAGGAAGCCCGGGTGTTCCTTGGACCGCATGATGTCCGCCGCCTGCTCCAGACGCTTCTCCAGGAGCACCGCGTCGGCCCCGACCTCGGTCAGGGTGATCGCGTTCCAGAACGCGAAGCGGCAGTCGGCCCAGCGGACGGCGACACCCGGCAGATCCCGTACGTCCGCCTCCTCGTCCCGGTCGAGCACCATGGCCCGCCAGACCGTGGACAGCTGTGCCACGGATTCGACCGCGGCCGTCAGGTCCGTCACGGCAACCCCTCACTCTTTCGTGTGTGTGAAATGTCCTGCGCTCGGTACGACGATCCCCACCGTTCGAGGTGTTCCGACACCGCCGTTCACGTCATATCCACGCCTGGTTCCGGACAGCCCCGGGCTCCCGCTCGGCCCCGCCCCCACAGCGGGTCGAAGCGGGAGCCCGGGGGACGACCGCCCGGATGCGCGCCGGGCCGAAACGGCCGCCGCGGCCCCGCCGCCGATCGACGGCGGGAACCTGCCGCTATCCACACGTATCCGGGGCGGCCACCGGTTCACTTCCGGGCCCGGAATCAGGCGGGCGTGATGTTGTGGTTGAACCGGAAGACGTTGGCCGGGTCGTAGCGCTTCTTGACCGAGACGAGCCGGTCGAACCGCTCCGCCCCGTACACCGCGCGTACTCCCTCGGTGTCGGTCGCCTCGTCCGGCGAAAGGAAGTTGACCATGTTCCGCTCCGCCGCCCAGGGCGCCAGCCCGTCCACGACCCGCGCCAGGTCGGCCCGGAGCGTGTCCGCCTGGTCCGCAGCGCCCACCGCGAACCCGAAGACGACATACGGAAGACCGCGGCTGGGCACCGAGTTGGGGAACGCCGGTGTGCGGTCGAAGGCGCCGCCGAGCGCCCGGATCTCCACGTTCGCCAGAGTGCACCCCGACTCCGCGCCGGTCAGCTCCACCAACGCCTGCGCCGTCTTCTCGGAGAACTCCTCCAGGCAGACACTGCGATCGAAGTACGGCATCGGATCCACCGGGTCCATGTGGATCTCCCCGATCGAGGTGAAGGGCTTCTCCCCCACCAGATCGATCAGCACCGGAGCGGCCGCCCGCAGCGGAGCGACCAGTTCGTCCCCGTCGGCCGCCGACCCCAGGTGGCCGATCCGCAGATGAACCACGAAGGCACCGCGCAGCGGCTCGGGCAGCGCCGGGATGTCGGGCAGGCGCTGGACGCCTATGGACGAGGTCGTCTCCTCCCCCACCGTCGGCAGCCAGGCACGCCAGGCCTGAAGCACCTCGGCCAAGTGCTCGCCCGCGAAGTAGATGCCGCCGCCGTAGAAGCGCGAAACCGGGAACACCTCGAACTCGATCTCGGTCACCACACCGAAGTTGCCCTTGCCGCCCAGCAGCGCCCAGAACAGGTCCGGTTCGCTCCGCGGTGTCACACGGCGCGATTCTCCGTCCGCCGTGACCAGATTCAGCCACCGCACGTGGTCGGCGGCATAGCCGAGCGAGCGTCCCAGCAGCGGGCTCTGGCCTCCGCCCAGCGTGTATCCGACGACGCCGACGTCCGGCGCCGAGCCCACGATCGGGGCCAGGCCGAACTCCGCCGTACGAGGCAGCACATCGCGCCAGCGCACACCTGCCTCGACCCGTACAGTGCTCTCCTGCGCGTCGACGACGATGCTCTGCATCCGCTGGGTCGTGATCAGCAGCCCGCCCTCGGCCGAGGCGACCATCTGATGGGCCGCGGACTTCACCGCGACCGGCAGCCCGTGGCGCGCGCCGAACCGGACCGCCGAGCGGACATCGGGCTCGCTGCTCGCCCCGACCACGATCGCCGGCCGGAGGCCGCAGGTCAGGTTGTACGTGGCGCACTCCGCCTCGTACCCCTCCGATCCCGGCTCCAGCACCGGGCCCGCCACGGAATTCCGCAGAGCCGTCACATCCTCCGGCCCGAAGGTCACACCTGCTGTACCGGACACGTCCGCACTCATCCTGATCACAACCTCACTCACACACAGAGCCGCAGCCTGACGCCACTGAAACGAGTCGGACACCCTCCGCCGTTCACATCGACATGTCCAAGAACGGGTAACACGTGTGCTGCCCGCGGGTGCTTCGGCGGCGCGCCGGGCGGGGGCGGGATCTCCGGCGTCGGCTCCGGGCCGCGGCCGCGCGGGCCCGACGGCCCACGTGGCCCCCGAAGTCCGTCAAGCCCACCGACATGGGCGAAATCTGGACGTCCTTTACACTGCAGTGATTGCATGGGCCGCACGGAGCCGGGTGCAGGCGCAGCCAGGCCGGCGGACGGCGCCAGGCCTCCAGACGTCAGCCGTTGGAGGCAGCTCGATGAATGACCTGGACTCGACCGTCTGTCCAGCCTCGACACGGCTGGTCGGACGCGGCCGGGACCTCGCGTTCATCCACTCCTTCTTCGGCAATTCCGAGGTCCACGGTGCGGCTCTGCTGCTCTCGGGCGAGGCGGGGGTGGGCAAGTCCGCCCTGCTCGACGCAGTGGCGACCGGTGCCGCGCACAACGGCGTCCGCGTGCTGCGCGCGGCCGGTGTGCAGTTCGAGGCGGACATCAGCTACGCCGGTCTCAACCAGCTCCTCGTGCCGCTCTTCGACGACTTCGACATCCTGGACACCGTCCACCGCGACGCCCTGCGGGTCGCCATCGGCATCGGCGGCGGTCCGGCGCCCGACCGTCTGCTGACCTCCACCGCGGTTCTTCTGCTGCTCCGGCTGATTTCCGCCCGGACACCGCTCCTGATCGTCGTCGACGACCTGCCGTGGCTGGACCGGGCGACCAACTCCGTGCTGGGCTTCGTGGCCCGGCGGCTCGTCGGCAGCCGTATCGGCTTCCTCGCGGCCTCCCGTACGGACTCCGACAGCTTCTTCGAGTCCAGCGGTCTGACCGAGCGGCGGCTGGAGCCGCTGGACGACGCTTCCTCGGCCCAGCTGCTCGCCCTCGCGCACCCCGACGTCTCCCCCGCCGTACGGCGCCGCATCGCGACCGAGGCACGCGGCAACCCGCTGGCGCTGGTGGAGCTGCCGATGGCGCTCTCCCCAGAGCAGCGCGCGACTCTGGCGGCGGTGCCCACCGTGCTGCCCCTGAGCGAGCGGTTGCAGGCGATGTTCGCCTCGCGTGTGGCCGGTCTGTCCGACCGCAGTCGGCACATGCTGCTGCTCGCGGCCCTCGACGGAACCGGTGACCTGGCCGCCGTCGAGGCCGCCGCGGCCGACCGGGCCGGTGTCGACGACCTCACGCCCGCGGTGCAGAACCGGCTGGTGACGATCTCGGCCGACAACCGACGGCTGTCCTTCCGGCATCCGCTGATCGGCTCCGCGGTGGTGGAGCTGGCGACCGCCGCCGAACGCAGACGGGCCCATCAGGCGCTCGCCGATGTGCTCGGCGACCAGCTGGAGCGCCGCGCCTGGCATCTGGGAGAGGCCACGGTGGGCCGGGACGAAACCGTCGCGGCCCTGCTGGAGGAGGCCGCGCGCCGCCGGCTGCGGCGCGGCGACGCGCTCGGCGCGGTGGCGGCGCTGACCCGTGCCGCCGGGCTCAGCCCCGCGGCGTCCGACGAGAGCCGCCGGCTGGCGGAGGCGGCCTATGTCGGCGTGGACTCCGGCGGAGAGCTGGAGGACGCCTCGCGACTGCTCGCCGGAGCCCAGGCCCATCCCACCGGGCAGCAGTCGCTGCACGCGGCGGCCGCATCCGCGTTCCTGCTGATCAACAGGGACGGTGACATCGACACCGCGTACCGGCTGCTGGTCGGGGCGATCGAGTCCGGGGAGCACGGCTACGCCGCCTCGGACGACGCCCTCATCGAGGCCCTGCACGTCCTGGTGCTGCTGTGCTGGTACGGCGGCGACCCGAAACTGTGGGAGCCGCTGCTGGGGTTCGTGGACCGGCTGACCCCCGAACCGCCCGAGCTGCTCTCTGTGCTCACGCAGACCTTCGCCGACCCGGCACGCACCGGTGCCGCGGCGCTGCCCCGCCTGACGGAGCTGATCGCGACCGTGGGGGACGACCCGACCCGTGTGATCCGCATCGGTACCGCCTCGGTCTTCCCGGAGCGGCTCGGAGACTTCCGGTGGGCCACACACCGGCTGGCGGAGCAGGGCCGCGCCGGCACCGCGCCCGTCCGCCGCCACCTGGGCGCGCTGATGCACCTGGGCCTGGACTACTTCCACCTGGGCCGGTGGGACGACGCCGCGCAGCTGGCGGCCGAGGGGCTCACCCTGTGCGAGAACCACGACTACCGGTTCTTCGCGTGGTACTTCCAGTACATCCAGGCCGCCGTGGCCGCGGCGCAGGGCGACGCGGCCACCAGTGCCGCGCTGACCGAGGAGATCGTCCGGTGGGCGATGCCCCGCGGGACCCACGGCGCACGGTTCTTCGCCTGCCACGCCAGGGCGCTGGCCGCCCTCGGCAGCGGCGACTTCGAGACCGCCTACCAGCATGCCTGCACGCTCAGCCCGCCCGGGACCGTGGCCCCCTACGTCCCGATCGCCATGTGGGGCACGATGGATCTGGTCGAGGCGGCCGTCCGGACCGGCCGGGAGAAGGAGGCCGCGGCGCACGCGGCCGCGATGCGCGCGTCCTCGATGGCCGGGCTGTCGCCCCGCCTGGAGCTGCTGGTGCTGGCCTGCGAGGCGCTGACCACGCCCGGGAAGGCGGCGCTCGCCCTCTTCGAGCGGGCGCTGGCTCTGCCCGATCCGGAACGCCGGCCCTTCGACGTGGCACGGGTGCGGCTCTATTACGGCGAACGTCTGCGGCGGCTGCGGGCCACGTCGGAGGCCCGGGAGCAGCTGTCCCGGGCCCTGGAGGCCTTCCAGCGTCTGGGGGCCAAGCCCTGGGCGGCGCGTACCGCGGCGGAGCTGCGGGCCGGCGGCCAGTCCGCGCCGGCCGCCGCCAGACCGGGAGCCGTGGCGCTGACCGCTCAGGAACTGCAGATCGCCACGCTCGCGGCGACCGGACTGACCAACAAGCAGATCGCCGAGCGGCTGTTCCTGTCCCATCGGACCATCGGCACGCACCTGTACCAGATCTATCCCAAGCTGGGCATCACCTCGCGGGCCGCGCTGCGGGACGCGCTCTCCGGACTCGACGCGAACGACGACGGCTGACCCCTGCGGACGAGGACCGACTTCGTCGTTTCCCTCAGTCATTTGACGTATGCCGGGCTCCGGGCCCCCGCGCAGAGTGGACGCGGGGATGTCCTGCAGGGCCGTCCTCTCCCCCGGTGGCCGCACCTGACGCCACCCTGCACCACGAGAGGGGACCGGAATGTCCGGTACCTCGGACAGCCATCCGGACATCCACTGGCCGTCGGGGTTCTCACCCGACCAGGCCCACAGCTTCTGCCAGGCGCAGGCCGTCGTGGACGCTCCGCCCGCCGTCGCCTTCGCACTGCTCACCGATGTCGCCCGGTGGCCGGAGTGGGTTCCGGGTATCACCGAGGTCCGGGCCGGACCGATCGCCCGGAACTTCGAGGTGTGGTTCCACGGCCACCGGTTCGAGATCTTCCTGGGAGAGCATGTGCCGCACCACCGGCTCGGCTGGTCGGGCATCGGCGCCGGTGTGCAGCTGTACCAGGCCTGGCTGCTCACCCCGGTCGAGGGCGGCACCCATGTGGTGACCGAGAACGTGGTCCGCGGCCCCGCCGCCAAGTCCCTCACCGTGTTGTCCCCGCTGTGGGCGCAGCGCCTGAACTCCCTGTGGGTCACCCAGCTCAAGAGGCTCTCGGAGACCGCCCCGGAGGATGGCGGCGCGTAACCGGCCATACGCTGTCGGCCGGAGCCCAGTGAGGGCGCCGCCTACCTATTCGCCACTCCGATGTAGCGCTTATTGGTTGGGGTTCCACGGCCGAGAGGCGTTAGACGTCTCAGGCTTCACATCCCGCCACTAGACTCGGTGCGGTGAGAGCCGACGCAGCGCGCAACCTGGAAGCCGTCCTGACCACCGGGGCACATATGCTCGCCGCCGACCCCGGCGCCAGCATCGCGAGCATCGCCGCCGAGGCAGGCGTGGACCGGCGCACCGTCTACCGCCGCTTCGCCTCCCGCGAGGACCTCCTCGCCGCTATCTACGAGGCCCGCTTGACGGCCATCGAGCACGCCATCGAAGACGCACGACTGCGCGAAGCACCCGTCGCCGTCGCCCTGCACCGCTACGTCGAGAACATCATCACCGTCAATCGCACCTGGCCCGTCGACCTCACCCGCATGCTCGCCGACGACAGCGTCCACGCGCGGCGGGACGCGTCCGTCCGCGAGGTCGACGCCTTCCTCCGCCGCGCCACCGACGAGGGCCTCCTGCGCTCCGGTCTCCCGGAGGGATGGGCGAGCGCGCTGCTGCCCCAGCTGATGCACCTCGTGTCCCGGCAGCTGCCCGAACTCACCCCCGGTCAGGCGGCGGACGTCGTCGTCGACACCTTGCTCAACGGCCTCGGGGCGGCCTGACACACACCGACGGCGATCGCCGTCAGCCGAGGCGGACTCCTTCGAGGAAGCGGCCGGCCAGGTCGACGCGCTCGGCGAGGGTGGCGGGGGTCTGCCCGAAGTCCACGAACAGTTCGTGCACGCCTGCCTCGGCGGCGGCCCGCGCGTAGTCGATGTACTGGGCGAGGGTGCCGGCCCGGGGCATCTGATCCGAGTCGGTCCTGGTGTCGGTGAGCGTCGGGTTGACGCGCAGCGCCATGCGCAGGGCGGCGGGGTCGCGGTCCGCCTCCACCGCCGCCTTCTGGATGACGTCCCACAGGGCGAGGAGCTGCGGGAGCGGCATCGCCACGGGCAGCCAGCCGCCGAGCCGCCGACCGATACGGCGCAGTCCGCCGGGTGTGAACGCCGCGAGCAGCACGGGAGGTCCGGGCCGCTGGTGCGGCTTGAGACCCACCACGGTCTCCGGGATGGTGAAGAGCTCTCCCTCGTGCGAGAAGACGTCGTGGGCCCAGTACTCCTCCAGGACGTCCAGGGTCTCGTCGAGCCGTGCGCCGCGGCCCTTCCAGGCCACGGAGACCGCGGTGTACTCGTCGGGCATCCAGCCCAGGCCGAGGCCCACGACCAGACGTCCCTGACTGAGCAGGTCGAGGGTGGTCAACGACCGGGCCAGCATGATCGGCGGCAGCCACAGGCCGTTCAGGGTGCTGGTGCCCAGGCGGACCCGTGTCGTGTGGGACGCGGCGAACGTCAGGGCGACCAGGGGGTCCATGTGGTTCTCGTAGACGCGCGGCATCTCGCCGTCGGCGCTCGGGTAGGGAGCGCCCGGTGTGTGCGGGGCGAGGACGCGGTCACCGGTCCACAGGGAGTCGTATCCCATGTCCTCCGCGGTACGGCAGACGTGCAGGAGGCCATCCGGCCGGGCGTCGGGACCGAAGGTCGGCAGGGCCAGGCCCAGTCGCATACGTATCTCCTCAGGTGGTGACCCGGCCCGGGTCCTTGTCGGTCAAGGGGATGCCGAGCAGGGTTTCCAGCGCGGCGACCGTCCGGGCGGGATCCACGGCGTGGACGGTGGCGAATCCCAGGTCCGCCGCGGGCGCCAGGTACTGCTCGGTGTCGTCCACGAACACGCATTCCTCGGCGGTCAGGCCGAGTTCGCTCAGCACGCGCCGGAAGATCACCGGTTCGGGCTTGCGCGTCCCATGGACCTCCGACAGCACCAGGGCGTCGTAGCGCTCCTCCACCTCGTGGCCGTCGTACAGGTTCCAGGGGGTCAGGCCGACGGAGTTGGAGAGGATGCCGACCTTGACCCCCGCACGGCGGGCGGCGGCCGCCGCGGCGATCACCGAGGGCTCGGGGCGCAGGTCGGCGAAGATACGGCCCATCAGGTTGTCCGGCGGGATGCCGAGAAGCCCCGCGGCCGCGTCGTTCCACTGGGTCTGGGTGAGCGCGCCGCGCTCCAGGTCCTCGGTGAGCCGGATCCCCTCGGGGTCGAGGTAGAGGCCGGTGAGCAGAGTCCCCTCGGCCAGTCCCGCGCGACGCTCGAAGGCGAGCGCGGCCGGCAGCAGAGGCGTGGTCAGCACACCACCGAAGTCGAGGACGAGGCCCATGCGGTGCGGAGTCATACTCACACCTTAAGAGGCGGCCACGGCCGGCTTTCCAGCAGGTTGCCATGTTTGTCGCCGGTCAAGCACATGTGCGGACGTCCCGCGCATGTGAACCCCCGGGGCGGGTTCTACGTTGTCCCAGTGAAGGGCTCTCCGCCACCCCGGCGACGGTGGTGGAGAGCCCGGGCTCCTCCGGGTCAGTTCTCCAGCCGGTGCGGATGCGCGGGGTACACCCCGAGGATGCGCACCTCGGTGGAGAAGAAGCGCAGCTCGTGCAGGGCGAGGGCGACGCGCTCGTCGTCGGGGTGTCCCTCGATCTCGACGTAGAAGCGGCTGGCGTTGAGCCCGGCGCCGATCTGGTAGCTCTCGATCTTGGTGAGGTTCACTCCGCTGCTGGCGAACCCGCCCAGGGCCTTGTACAGCGCGCTGGGGATGTTGCGGACGCTGAAGAACAGGCTCGTCATCGTCGGCTCCCCGGTGCGCGGGGCCAGGTCGGCGTCCCGGGACAAGACGACGAACCGTGTGGTGTTGTCCGGGTCGTCCTCGACCTCGGCCCGCAGCACCTCTAGGCCGTACAGCTCGGCTGCGGCGGGCGGGGCGAGCGCCGCGTGCCGCGGGTCGCCCAGTTCGGCCACCTCGCGCGCCGCTCCGGCCGTGTCATCGCTGACGAGGGTGCGCCAGCCGCCCTCCCGCAGCACCTTGCGGCACTGTCCCAGTGCGTGCACATGGCTGCGTACGCACTCCACCTGGTCCAGGGTCGCGCCGGCCACCGCCATCAGGTCGAAGCGGATGGCGAGGAAGTACTCGGCGACGATGAACAGCCCCGACTCCGGCAGCAGGTGGTGCACGTCGGCGACGCGTCCGGCCGCGGAGTTGTCGACCGGGATCACGGCGACATCGGCGGCGCCGAGTGTCACGGCGTCCAGGGCCTGCTCGAAGCTCGTGCAGGCCAGCTCACCGCCCTCGGGGTAGAGGGCACGCGCGGCGGTCGCCGAGTTGGATCCGGGTTCACCCTGATATGCGGCGGTCGTCACCGTGTTCAGCCTTCCTGGGGGAGGTCGTGTCGTGGGGCAGCAGCAGCTCCGTCGCGTACCTCACTTGCTGAAGTATCGGTGAACAGACCTCGATCAAGTTCACCAGGGGATGCCGGCCGGTGCCTGCGCCGGACGCCAGCGCGTGTTCGTACGCCGCGGCGACCACATGGTGGACGGCGGTCCCGGCTCGTCCGACCTGTGCGGCGAGCCGCACCTCGACGGACGCCGGCAGGCCCTGCCGGGCGGAGGGGGCATCGTGCAGGACCGCGGCCAGACTCAGCCGTTCGTCGTACAGTACGGCGGCCAGTTCGGCGGCGGCGGACGGCACCGCCGTGTCCCCTGCGCCCTTGGCACGGGCGGTCAGTACATCGGTCATGCAGCGCGCCGCTCCCAGCGCCAGGGCGGTGACCGCCGTCCAGAGGAAGGCCGCGTCCCCGGCCCGCAGCGGTTCGCCCGTCGAGTACGTGACGAAACCGGCCGGCACGTACACGTCTTCCAGGCGGAACACAGACCCGGGCGCGCCCTCGCCGTCCGGGAGCACCTTGGCGGCCACCACGAAGAGGTCGGGACCCCCGCGGCTCGCGGGGCCGAGCGGCAGCGCCAGCCAGGGGTCCGTTCCGTCGTACGAGGGACGGCGCCACTGTCCGGACAGCGTGAAGCCGCCGGGTACCGGCCGTGCCGTCGGCGCCGGGCGGTCCGCGCGGGGGACAGCGGTGGTGAGCGGCGCGGCCCAGTTCCAGGTGCGGGTCAGGGCCGGCCAGGCGGCGGCCGGGTTCACGTATCCCTCCGACTCGAAGAACGCGAACACCTGCGCGAGGTCGCTGTCGGGTCCGAGCACCGTCGGGTGATCACCGTATGTGGAGGTCGTCATGGGCCTACGCAGCCTGTTCGCCGGCTTCGGCGCCGGTCGTCGTGAGGACGACGTTGTGCAGCTCCTCGCCCCGCTGATAGCGGTGCAGCTGCCGCCGCAGGAAATCGATGGTCATCGGGGAGAAGGCGTCGGTGAACGACGCCGCGTGCGGGGTGATCAGAGCGCCGGGCAGGTTCCAGAGAGGGTGGCCGGGCGGCAGCGGTTCCGGATCGGTGACGTCGAGAGCGACCCGCAGCCGCCCCGCCCGTACCTCGCGGACCACCGCGCGGGTGTCCACGAGCTCGCCGCGGGCGACGTTCACCAGCAGCGCCCCGTCCTTCAGCGACGCCAGCGTGTCTGTGCCGAACATGCCGCGCGTCCGGTCGGTCAGGGGCGCGCAGAGCACCACCGCGTCCGCCGTGGGCAGCAGAGCGGGCAGCTCCGCCGCCCCGTGCACATGCCCGGCCGGTGTGGTGCGCGCCGTCCGGGCCACGAGAACCACCTCGCAGCGCAGCGCACCGAGCCGCGCGGCGACGGCCGCGCCGACGGCGCCGTAGCCGATGACCAGGACGCGCTTGCCGACCAGCGTGGGCCGGAGTTCGGTCCGCCACTCTCCCCGCGCCTGCTGTGCCGCGAACTGGTCGAGCCCCCGGCACAGGGCCAGCAGCAGGGTGACCGCCAGCTCGGCGGTGGCCTCACGGTGCACTCCGCGCCCGGTGGACAGCCGGGTTCCGGGGGGCATGGCACCCAGCAGCGGCAGCATGTGGTCGTAGCCGGAACTGAGCAGCTGGAGCACCTCGAGGTTGCCCATCCGCGGCAGTACGGGGCCCAGGACCCGTTCGGCACCGGGCGCCGGAATGCCGGCGATGAACCGGACGTCGCCGGGGTCGCCGGGCAGCGGGCCCGAGCCGTCCCAGTAGGCGTAGGAGAGCCCGTCAGGCAGGCCGGGGATCTGGCTTCGGCGATAGGGGAGCCAGACGGACGCGCCGTCCTTCATCGTGCATCAGCTTCTTCCCGATCTGGGTGGTTCACTCACATGTGTGGACGTGTGTGCCACAGGCCGGGGTTCACGTGACACTCGCCACTCGCGCACACTCGCTCGCCACTCGCACGTGTGTGGACCGAATCGGAACCAGCCGACCGCTCAACGCCTGACGTCGTAGATGCGGTTGGTGAGGGTCTCGACGGCGAGCTTCCAGCTGTGCAGACCCGCCTCGGCGGCAATCGCTTCGAGAGCCTCCGGGCCCGGATGATTGCCGAGCGCGTGCGGGCCGTTCTGCGCCATGGCTGCCGGCAGACAGAGAACGGCCGAGGTGGCGGCGAAGGACCTGCCGATCGGGTGGATGTTCTCCCCTGGCTCGGCCGACACGTTCGGCTCGACGACGAGACAGCTTCCGTCGTCCGCGAGGGCCTCTTCGGCGTGCCGGAGTGCGGCACCGGGATCACCGAGATCATGGAGGCAGTCGAAGAACGTGACGAGGTCGTAGCCGCCGCCGGGGAAGTCGTGCGCGGCGGCGACCTCGAACGTCACGCGATCACCGAGACCCTCCTCCTCGGCCAGCTTCCGGGCCTCTTCGACGGAGGGCTCGTGGAAGTCGAAGCCGTGAAAGCGGGACTGCGCAAACGCCTTGGCCATGAGCACGGTCGAGTGGCCGAAGCCGCACCCCACATCGGCGACCGAGGCGCCCTGCCGGAGCTTGGTCTCGACACCCTCCATGGCGGGCAGCCACTCCTGAACGAGGACCGCGTCGTATCCGGGCTTGAAGAAGGCGGCGACGCCCTCCGCCAGTTCCGGTCCGTAGTCCTGCCAGCTCACGCCGCCACCGCTCCGGTAGGCGCTCGCCAGCGCCTCTTCGGCGCCGTAGAGGGCCTTCAGCATGGTGAAGCCGCCGCCGACGTAGGTCGGCAGGGAGGGATCGGCCAGTACCGCCGCGTGCTCGTCCGGCAGAACGTACGTGTTCGCCTCGGGGTCGTGCAGTACGTAGGCGCCGGCGACCTGCGCCGCCAGCCACTCCCGGACGTACCGCTCGACGAGCCCCGCCTTCTGGGCCAGTTGGTCCGAGGTGAGCGCCCCTGCCCCCGACATCGCCCTGTACAGCCCGAGGCGGATGCCCAGAGATGTCGACACCCCCGCGAAGGCCGCCGCATTGTCGGCGACCACCCGCTCGAGAAACTCCATCACGCGCTTCTCGTCCGGCATGTGAGCGACCTTTCACCGTGGTTGTGCTGAAGCAGAACCTTTCTCAGCATCGCAACGAGTGGGGTTGCCCTCCTGGTTCACACGCCTGTAGCTCGATCACGTACGCGTCTGCCGGAGGCGCTCGCGGTGGGCGGTCGACGACCTGCACCGGTCCCTGAACCGGCCCGCGGCCTCAGCGGTCGCGCCACACGGCCGAGAATCGCTGTGCGGTGTCCTCACACGTCCGGGCCGCTCGGAAGACCTCCGCCCAGGACATCACCGCGGGCCGGCGGCGCAGCAGCGCACGGCGCTCCCGTTCGGTCATCGCGCCCCACACGCCGTACTCCTCGCGGTGGTCGAGGGCGTAGGCGAGGCATTCGAACCGTACCGGGCAGTCGAGACACACGGCTTTGGCCTTGTTCTGGGCGGTGCCCTCGACGAACATCCGGTCCGGCTGCGTCCGGCATAGCCCTCGGCCTGCCCATTCCATGCCCACCTCGCTTCCCAGCGGTGTGCCCGCCGGGCTCCGCCTCTGTGTCCATACACACATGTAGATAGACACATATGAGACTAGCCCACATGTGCGGAGTCGGCCCGGTCCTTGTACCGCAGTTCCATGGCGAGCGCGAGCCGGTCGGCGCGGGCCGGTGAGACGGTCCCGACCTGGCTGCTGCGGAGGGTGAGCCGACGGGAGTGGAGGCCCTCGCCGAGCGGAGGAGCGACGCGCCGGTCGCCGTACCAAGCTCAGGTCGATCACCGTGCCTCGGCCCTGAGCAGTTCCAGGGAGCGGGCGAGGCCCTGTTCGGTGGCGCTGGCGTGTACGACCAGGTCGCACCCCTCGCGCGGTCGCCCGGGACGGCGAATTCCACGTCGAGCGCGGCGGCGATGCCGGCCCGTGCGGGGTCGGTGTCCACCAACTGCACCCGTGCACCGGGGAACCGGGCCAGCAGGGCCGCCACCGAGCAGCCGACCATGCCGCCGCCGACCACCGCGATCCGGTCGCCGACCAGGGGCGCGGCATCCCACAGGGCGTTCACGGCGGTCTCGAGGGTGCCCGCGAGGACGGCCCGTTCGGCGGGCACGCCGTCCGGCGTCTCGGTGCCGCGGCTGACACCCGACCACAGGGTGCGCACCAGGACCTCGCCGCCCCCGGCTCCGTGGGCGTTACGTCACGTATCTCTCCGTGTCCCGGTGAGCGCACCCAGAACGCACGGGCTGAGTGGCTCATCGTGGTGCTCCTCCTGATGGTTCGACACATGTCTCGCAGCAGAAGCAACACATGCAGCCGTACAACAAGAACTTTTTCGGCCATACCGGGTGACGAAATCCCGCAGGGCCATCTAGTCTTCAGCGTGAGGTGTGAGTGACCGGTCGGCCGGCGTCCTGCTGTCGTGCATGCAGCCGCCCGACACGTAGCCGCCAGGGACGACGTACCCTCACCGTTGCGCCTGGCATGATCCGTACGCACGGACGCGAGAGCGTTCGGCGCGGGCCGGTTCAGCGGTGAAGGGAGTGGGGGCGGTGGAGTCGATCGTCGGGGCCATGGTCGGCCGGGAGAGTGAGCAGGAGGTGCTGTCGGCGTTCGTGGCGGCCTCCGGAGGGCAGGCTCTCGTCCTGCGCGGTGACGCGGGTGTGGGTAAGAGCGCCCTGCTGGACCACGTCGTCGAACTCGCGAAGGCCGAGAAACACCAGGTGATCAGGGCGGCCGGCGTCGAAGCCGAGTCGGAACTGCCGTTCGCCGGTCTGCATCAGTTCCTGTATCCGCTGCTCACCTACATCGACCAACTGGACGACGCGCATCGCGGGGTCTTCGACGTCGTCTTCGGCCGGGGCGAGGGCACACCCCCCTCGGTCATGACGCTCGGGATCGCCGTCCTCGACCTGTTCTCCCTCGCGGCGTCGCAGCAACCCCTCCTGCTGGTGCTCGACGACGGCCAGTGGCTCGACACCGCCAGCACCGAGGTGTGCGGTTTCGTGGGGCGCCGGCTGACCGGCAGCTCGGTCAAGCTCGTCGTCGGGCTGCGCTCCGAGGTGCCATCGGGCTTCGACACGGCCGCGCTGCCCGAACTGTCGGTGACCACTCTGCCGGAGAAGGTCTCCGAACACCTCCTGGACCTACGCCACCCCGGGCTCGATCCTCAGAGCCGCCGTCTGGTGCTGGACGAGGCCCAGGGCAATCCGCTGGCCCTGCTGGAACTGCCGTCCTATGTGCGCGGCGGCCAGGCGGGACGCAGTCCCGAGAACCTGTTCGGGTACACCGGCATCCCGCTGCCCCAGCGCCTGCAGCACGTGTACGACGCGCGCTTCCAGTCCCTCGGCGAGGCAGTGCGCGCCGAGCTGCTGCGCGGTGCTCTGGACGGTGTCGGATCGGGCACGGCGGCCGACCGCACCCGGGGCACGCGCTACCGCATCCGCGACGCCGACGAGGCCGCGGCCTGCGGTCTGCTGGACGTCGATCCGGTCAGCGGTGACTTCGTCTTCCGGCATCCGCTGGTGCGTTCCACCGTGGTGCAGACGGCCACACCCAACGAGCGGCGCGCGGCGCACGCGGCCCTCGCCCAGGTGCACCGCGACGACGTCGAGCGGCGGGCCACACACCTGGCGGCCTCGACGGTCGACCCGGATGAGGAGGTCGC
Organism: Streptomyces sp. NBC_00019; assembly: GCF_045041015.1. Classification (NCBI taxonomy): domain Bacteria; kingdom Bacillati; phylum Actinomycetota; class Actinomycetes; order Kitasatosporales; family Streptomycetaceae; genus Streptomyces; species Streptomyces sp. NBC_00019. Next base: position 274,300 of record NZ_CP108303.1, on the reverse strand, counting down.
GGCCGCACTGGAGGCGGCCGCCGAGTCCGCCACCCGACGCGGCGGCGCGGTGGCCGCCGTCGCCTGGCTGACCCGCGCCGCGGAACTCAGCGAGAGCCGCGAGGAACGGTCCAGGCGGCTGAGCAACGCGGCGCACATCGCCGGGCACTCCGGCCGACTGGACCAGGCCCGGCAGCTGGCCCGCTCGGACACCGGGGCCGACAGCAACAATTCCCAGGCCTCGGGGGTCGTGTCGGGTTATGTCGCCTCCCTCGCCGCCGCGCGGGAGGACGGAGACATGCGGTCCGCGCAGCGCCAGCTCCTCGCGGCGATCGAGAGCATGCGCGCCGACGGGGTGCGGGAGCCGAGCGAAACGCTCACGCGTTTGGTCGACCTGCTGCTGGCCGTCACGCTGTACGCGGGTGACGAGGACGCGTGGGAGCGGACTCATGAGCTCCTGGACTCACTGGGCGACCTGGTGCCCTCGCGTTCGCGCATCTACCAGGACGCCTGGAGCGACGTGGTGCGTCGCGGCGCCGGTGTACGGGAGCGGGTGGAACACGCCTACGCAGGTCTCCGCGACCTGGAGCCGTGGGACGTCGCCATGCTGGCCTTCGCCGCCTACCACGTGGACACGCTCAGCCAGTACCGGTCGCATCTGGAGCGCGCCGTGGACCGTGAGGCGGAGACGGGGGCCCTGACCAACGCCATGTCCATGCTGCACATGATCATGATGGACCAGATCTCGGTCGGCGAGTGGGACGAGGCCGAGCGCACCGGACAGCGTTGCCTGGAGCTGGCCACAACACACCGGCACACTCTGTACGTCTACCTTTCGCAGGCACAGCTGGGTCTGGTGGCCGCGTTGCGGGGCCAGGTGGACCGGGCCCGGGAGCTGCAGGCAACGGTCGATGCCTGGGCCCGGCCCCGCGGCCTGGGACTCCTCACCCAGATGACCGACGCCATCGGCACCACCGCCGCCCTCACCGAAGGCGACTACGAAGCCGCCTACCTCCACGCCATCGGCATCACACCGCCCGGCATCTTCACGCCCTGCGCCCAACAAGCGCCCCGCACCCTCCTCGACCTCGTCGAAGCAGCCCTCCACACCGGCCGTACCGAACAGGCCCGCACCCACGCCCTCGCCGCCCAACAAGCCGGCCTCCCCGACGTCTCCCCCCGCCTGGCTCTGATCACCTACGGCGCCCTCGCCATGACCACCACCGACCCGGCCGAAGCCGACCAGCTCTACCACCAAGCCGAAACCCACCCCGCCGCCGCCCACTTCCCCTACGAACACGCCCGCATCCGCCTCGCCCACGGCATCCGCCAACGACACACCCAAGGGCGGAAGGCGGCACGGCCTTCGCTGACCCTGGCCGCGGAGACCTTCGAGCGGCTGGGCGCGACGGCCTGGGCCGAGCGCGCCCGGGCCGAACTCCGTGCCGCTGGTGCGTCCACCCTCACCTCCTCGGCTCACCTAGCGGCCCTCACCTGGCAGGAGCGCCGGATCGCCGATCTCGCCGCAAGCGGCCTGACCAACAAGGAGATCGGCGAACGCATGCACCTGTCCCCCCGCACCGTCAGCTCACACCTCTACCGCGTCTTCCCCAAGCTCGGCATCACCTCACGCGCCGCCCTCCGCGACGCACTGGGCAAGATTCCCGGCGACCAGAACGTGTGACGGCGGCACGCCGAGCCGTTACGCGGGGTGGGCGCGGAGGCCGCGTTCGTCCAGCCAGCCGAGCACGTAGTCGGCGACGAATCTCCAGCCGCTGTCGATGACCAGGGAGTGCGCGCGATCCGCGAACTGCTTGAGGTCGGTCACGGCCGTGGAGTCGCCGTACTGCTTGTACACCGCGCGCGTGACGGAGTCGGGCACCAGCAGGTCCTCCTGCCCGGAGATCAGCAGGAGCGGTCCGCGGTCCGCGTTGCCGACATCCACCACGGCACGCGGACTGCGTACTGCGCCGGCATGCCCGAGGTCGGCGAGCAGACGGCGGGGCGTCGGTACGACGTAGCGCTCGAAGAGCCGGTCGGACTCCTCCGCCGCGACGGTGTTCGCGAAGGCGTGGTGAAACTGCTTCCGAGACAGGGGCACCAGCTCTTCGGGGTCGGCGTCGTCGGCCCGGCCGGGGGTCCACAACCGGGCCGGGGGGGCGGGCAGCGGGATGTCGTTGATCGGGGAGGGTGCGATGGCCACCGCGGCCCGGCCGAGGTTGGCGCCGATGAGATGCTGCGCGATGAGGCCGCCTACCGAGTGGCCGACGATCACCGGCGCGGTTTCGAATGAACGTACGATTTCTGCGTAGTGGTCTGTCAGGACGTCCAGGCCCATACCGGCGAGCGTCTCGGAAGGGTTACGCATCTCCCGGACGGTGGCCGGCTCCCCCGGCCAGCCGGGCGTGAAGGAGAGAAACCCCCGGCTGGCGAAGCGCTCCGCCCATGACTCCCAGGACAGCGCATGCAGCCAGGTGCCATGGATGAAGACGACGGGAGTGTGGTTCACGGCTGGCCCCTCCGAGCATAACGATCACCCCGCTCTCGCATGCGGGCGACCGTTCCAGGATCGTTCAGGTGCAGGTCAGGGGCGACAGTCGAATGACTTAATGTTGGCGGCCCGCAGCGCCCGCAGAGGCCGAGCGCCCCTGGGAGGGCCACCCCGGAAAGGGCGCCCCGATACGGACCGGTGTCCGTCTGGCGCATGTCCGTCACCACGACTCACTGTCGAAGTCGGCGAAGTTGGACGGTCAAGTGACTTATGTACGACGCTCCTGCAGCGACGAGGGTAGGTCGGGCCAGCTTTCGTCACGGGGAAGGACCCATCCGCCATGAGCAGCAACCAATCAGGTGTACAGGCCCGCTTGGCGTCGCACGCCCGTCCTGAGCTGATCCTGGACATCGAGCGCGTGCTGGACGTCGCCGCCCGGCAGACCATCAGGGCGGAGTTCCGGTTCGATCCCGGGGCTCCTCTGGTCGTGTCCGTGGAGCTTGTCGTCGAGGGCGGCCCGCGTGTCCTGTGGCGGATCGGCCGCGACCTCCTCCAGCAGGGGCTGTATTCGGTGAGCGGCCTCGGTGACGTCCAGATATGGCCGGCGCAGGCAGAGGACCCGGCCACCGCATGGCTTCAGCTGGCCTCCAAAGACATGGCGGCCCTGTTCGAGCTGCCCGTGCCCCCGCTGGCGGAGTGGCTGGAGTACACCTACGAGCTCGTTCCCGCCGGTCGCGAGCTCGCCGAGATCGACTGGGAGTCCGCCACCGCGGATCTGCTCCAGGGCCCCTGAAGAACGGGCACCGAACGTCGACACCGCCCCTTGCCCGGATCCCGTCGCGGGACACGGGAGGTGCCAGGCCCTCGGGGTGAACGACTCAGCGTGCGGGTCGCCGGGCCGCGACCAGTACAGGGCCGCCCGGCACCGTACTCATGCGCGCCGTATCGAAGGAGTTGCCGCCGCCACGCACCGCGGTCCACTGCCCGACGGAGCGGCGCAGCGCGTCATCGGCGACGGGATTGGTCCCTGCCACCAGCCACGCCCCCGGTACCAGGGCCTCGACGAGCCGGGGCAGAGCGGCCCGCAGCGCCTCTTCCGACAAAAACGGCGCCGGCAGCCAGATCAGTCGGTAGGTCTCCGTTCGGCGCACCTGGCAAGCCGAGGAACGATCTTCGAGGCGAGTGCGCGGCCGGTCGCGGCGGAAGCCCGTCCCTGGCCGAGCAGCACCTCGTCGGACTGCCCTGCCCAACCACCCTGTGGTGTACCGGCCACGTCGGAGACGGCGGCCGAGACAGCCTGGCGCAGCGAGCTGAGCTTCGCCTCCACCGCGCTGCGCGCTGTCGCCGGATCCGCCTGGTCCAGCGAGGGGTGGACGACGAAGCCGTCGGGGCCCCGGTGGACCAGGCCCAGGCTCTCCAGGACCGCGGTGCGCTGTGGATCGCACGCGAGCACGTCCGTGAGAGGCGCCGACAGCGCCTGCCGCTGGGTGCTCACGAGAGCGGCCATGGCCCACACGGCGGCCTCGAGAACGGCCACCGGGTTGTCGCCGAGAGACAGGGTGAGGCTCGTCGACGGGGCGGCGGGTTCGGGTGGTGCGGACATGGAACCTCCGGAGATGTGTCGCTACGACACATGTGTCGTAGCGACACGCACACATGCTGCCACAGAAAGGTGTGCGCTGCGCATCCCCGGGACCGGCATCGGCAGCTGTCGCGGCCGGGCGGCATGTTCACACCGTACGTCAGGCATCGGGCCATGAGACGGCGGTCACGGCGGTGGCCGCGGTGACGGTGGCCAGACGGTCGTAGTCGAGTGTCCTCGGCACGTCGGTCGGCCGGTGGTAGTGCGGATTGCGGAAGTTCGCGGTGTCCGTGAGCATCAGCGCGGGAATACCGCGGTTCCAGAACGGCGCGTGGTCGCTGCGCCCCAGATGGGCGGCGGGTGGCACGGCCAGTCCGATGAGCAGGCCCAGCAGGCCGTCGGGGCGCGGATCCCGCAGCAGCAGACCGGGGACCGTCACAGAAGCCGCCGCGGCGGCCCGCTTCCACACCTCGGCCGCACCCGCCGAGGATCGCCGGTGCACGACGAGGGTGAAGTCACCCCGGTAACCGCCCGCCCGGGCCTCGGCGGACGCCTCGGGGAAGATCCGCTCGAAGCCGGCGGGGAGTCGCTGCGTTCTCGGCTCGTCCACGTAGTAGCCGACCGACTCCAGGCAGATCATCCCCCGCACATCGCCGCGACGGCCCAGTTCACGGGCCGCCTGTCGGGCTCCGATCAGCCCGAGTTCCTCCATGTCGAACACGGCCAGGACGACGCGCGGAGCAACCGGTGCGGCGGACAGCAGTCGTGCCGTTTCCAGGATCACCGCCACGCCCGAGGCGTTGTCGTCCGCGCCCGGACTTCCGCTGACGCTGTCCAGATGGGCACCGACCAGCACGGCCGGCCCGTCGCCGGAGCCGGGCAGCGAGGCGATGAGGTTCGCGCCGCGCAGACGCCGGTGGAGCCGCGGTTTGAGGGCGAGTGCCCGGTGGCCGTGCCGGTCCGTCGAGCCGATCTGCCAGCGCGCGTCGAACGGCTGCCGCTCCACCAGCCAGCCCGCGGCGGTCAGTTCGTCATGGACGTAATCCTCGGCGCGCTGCATCGCCCGGGGTGCCCGCAGTCGGCTGCGCGGCTCGGCAGCGAGGAACTCCACGTGCTGCCGTAGCCGGGCGGGTTCCGGAAGCGGTTCCCGACCGTGCGTCACCGTCGAATCGTTTGTCACTGGCACTCCGATCTGTGCGGGATCAAGGATGCCGGACCAGCCAACAGGTCTTTCACCAGGGGTATTTCGCAGCAGGCACAAGTGTTCCCGATTGTCTCGTCCAATCCGTGAACCTCCCACGGCTCCAGACCCGTTGCCCCAGAGAGGAACTCCTGCGGTCAGGGTTTGATTGGCTGACCTGGCGGCAGGACGGGCGGTCGTCCTCATGCTCTTCCCCCGACGTGAGGACGACCGCTCCACCCACTACTCGGCTGACATCAGGTGTGAGTATTCACACCTGCTTCACGATTGCACCATCTGCTCCGGCCCGGCAGAGTGTTCGAACTGTCAGGCCCTGCAGGCAAGATACCTGCGGCGGTCACGGCATGAGCCTACGGACGAGCCGGAAGGAAAACGTGTGAGTCCGATTTCGGTCCGGGGATTCGCAGTGGCCTCTGCCACCGCGGTCACCGCTGTCGGAAGCGTCGTCGGCGTTGCCTCGGGCAGCACCGCGCAGACGAACGACGCCGAGGCGGCAGTAGCCGATTCGACGCTCCTCGCGGACATACCCGCGGGCCAGCAGGCCCAGGTGCAGACCGCGTCCCTGACGCAGCAGGCCAATGTCCAGGCCATCGCCGCCGACGCGAGCGCCAAGAAGGACGCCGAGGAATCGGCTCGCAAGGCTGCTGCCCAGTCGGCTGTCGAGAAGAAGGAAGCCGCCGAGAAGGCGGCGCAGGACGCCAAGGAGCGCGCCGAGGCCAAGGCCGCCGCCGCCTCCCGTGACTCCTCCAGCTTCCCCGTCCAGAGCTCGTACACCATTGCGCAGATCCAGGCGATGGCGCGCCAGATGGTGCCGAGCGGCCAGTGGACATGCTTCAGCAACATCGTGGACCACGAGTCCAGCTGGAAGTACACGGCGGTCAACGCCTCCTCCGGCGCCTACGGTCTCTTCCAGGCTCTGCCCGGCTCCAAGATGTCCTCCGTCGGCGACGACTGGCGGACCAACCCGGCCACCCAGATCAAGTGGGGCCTCAACTACATGAACAGCGTCTACGACAGCCCGTGCGACGCATGGTCGTTCTGGCAGGCCAACCACTGGTACTGAGCCCCGGGCCTCTCGGAGCGGTTAGGGTCGAGAGAAGACACGTGTCGCGGCCGGGAGGACAAGGCATGAGCGGGATACCGGGAGACACCGGGCCGGTGGAGGACGCGGCACTGACACGGGCCGCACAGGCGGGCGACGTATCAGCGCTCGCCCTGCTGCTGGAGCGACACCGGCCCGGGATGCGCGCGGTGGCGCTCAGCCTGCTGGGACCGGGCCCGGACGTGGACGACGTTATGCAGGAAGCGGCGCTGGTGGCACTGCGCCGGATCGTGGACGTACGCGATCCGGAAGCCGTGGGACCGTGGCTGCGCATGGTCGTACGGAACAGTTGCCGGACGCTGCTGCGCACCTCGCAGCGTGTCGAGCCGATGGAGTCGGTGCCGCTGCCGTCGGACGGCGGCACGCCCGAGCAGATCCTGCAGACCCATGCGCTGCGGGACTGGATCTGGGAGGCCGTCGAGGCGTTGTCCCCGACCCTTCGCCTGCCGCTCGTCCTGCGCTACTTCTCCACCGGGATCACCTCGTACCAACAGATAGCCGAAGCCTGCTCGGTTCCCGTCAGCACCGTGCGCAGCCGGCTGAGCCAGGCACGCAGCGCCCTCGCCCTGACCCTCACCGCCACCACGGCCACGGCGCACGCGGACGTGACACGCCGTACCGAAGCCAGCTGGCAGGAGGTGCGCGAGACACTGGAGGCCGCCGAGCGCGGCGAGTTCGGCAAGGTGGTCAAGGACCGCTACTCCTCCGAGGTCTCGCTGCTGACCGGAGGCCAGCGGCTGGGCGGAGCCGACCTCCTGCTGGCGGGGATGGACGGGGACCTCTCGGCGGGGGTGCGCCAGCGCCCCTTGCACGTGGTGGCCGGCCGGTCCCTGGTCGTCTGGGAAATGAAGCTGGTCAACCCGCCCGACGACCCGGACCACTGCCCGCCCGGGGTCGCCTGGATCATGTCGCTGGACGGCGGTCGCTTCGACCGGGTCTCCCTGTACCACGCAGCACGCCCCGAGGCCGCGCCCGCTCCTGTCCCGGCCTGAGTCCGCTCCCGGGCACATCCCCCCGGCAACATGACCCAGATCACATTCCGGCGATAAAACTTCTCGGATTCCGGAGCGTCTTGTCGGTGTCACTGACACCTGCGGACCTTACGGAGATCCCGATGAACACCTCCACCGACCCCCTCTCCCCCGGAATCCACTCCTTCCAAAGGGGCGGAATCGTCCAGCGGTACCACGTCCACGGCAGCGGCCCTGTGTGCGTGGCGCACTCCGGCGGACCCGGCATCTTCTGGGAGTACCTGCGCATGCCCACTCTCGAGAAGCACCTGACGATGGTCTACGTCGAGCCTGTCGGCACAGCCGAGGACAGCCGTCTCCCCTCCCACCCGCACGGTTACACCCGGGAGAGGTACAGCCGCTTCCTGCAGGTGCTGATCAACCAGCTCGGCGTGCCCCAGGTGCACCTGCTGGGGCATTCGCACGGCGCGTTCGTGGCCGCCTACCACGCCCTGCACCGTCCCGAGCAGGTGGCAGGCGTCGTGCTGTACGAGGGCGCGCCCGTCACCGGTCCTGAACACGGCGCGGAGGCGGGTCGCATGGTGGAGGCATTCGCCGCGCAGCACGCCGGCCATCCCGGCCTGCCCGATGTGCTGGCCGCGTTCGGCGCGATGTCCGCCATCTCCAGCGACGAGCAGACCGTGGCGGTCGCCCGCGGGGTGCTGCCGTCGTACTTCGCCGACTACTGGGGCAACGAAGAGCGACTGACGCCGCTCCGGGACGCGATCGGGGCCACGTACATCTCGGGCCTGGACGAGGACCTCGTACCCGATGTCATCGACGATCGCGCCGCCCTCAAGGGGCTGGAGGTACCGACTCTGGTCGTCGTGGGCCGGCACGACGTGATCTGCGGGCCCCGCTGGGCCTTCGAACTCGACGAGCTGATCCCCGACTCGCAGCTGCTGGTGCTGGAGAACAGCGGCCACATGGGGCACATCGAAGAGCCCGAGCTGTTCGCGGGCACGGTCCGTGACTTCGTCCTGCGGACCGGCGGCCAGCGGGACGGAGCCGCGTAGGCACCTCACGACGTGCGTCGGCCCGCTGCGGGCCGACGCACGTGAACCCGACGCGAGGTCTGGCTCGTCGTAGTATTGGGGACCTGTCTGCCGGGCCTGCAGGGACAAGCCCGCGAGGAGCCACGCCGGGGAATCGGTACGGGACGGGTCAGGGCGCCGACGCCACGACCACCGAGCCGGACTGTGACCGGGGAGTCTTCGCTCCCGGCTTCTTCGGGGCGATGGTGCGCGGGTCGACGGCCTCACCCGGAGCTCCCTCGCGGTACAGGCCGTCGGGAAGGCTGTCACGGTCATGAGGCAGCAGGAAGAACACCCGGCGCTTGTACAGGCCGCTGTCGGGGTCCGGAGAGGCGTCCTCGTCCAGCAGCGCGTAGCCCACCATGCGGCCGTCGCGCGCATACGGTGGCTTGGTGTTGCGCCGCCTCGTCTTGTCCAGCGCCTGACGGACGTAGTCCAGGTTTTCGAGGTTCTCCAGCCACACCACCTCGGCCTCGTGGATGAGGTCGCTCTCGGTCAACAGCGAACTCATGGCTGCAGCCCCTCCTTCGTCGGCGTGCTCCCCGACCACGGGGGGCACGCCGGACATCTGTTCGTGTCGCTCCGGCCCGCTCGCCGCCAAGTGGCGGGCCGCTCTGTGGGGGCCACCGCACGCGGGGCCTGGCCACCATCGTAGAGCGCACGACGAGACCGGTGTAGGGCACGTGCTGTGGATGGCTGACCTACGCCAGCCGTCATGCCTGCTCCAGGAGTGCGATGCCGGGGTAATACTTCCGGCCATTCGACTTGATCATGTCGGTCGGCGAGGTCACACCCACCTCCTGGCGGACGCGGTTCGCGAAGGCTCGGGGAGTCGCGGGCCGGATCCCTTCGCCGACGTTGCACCAAGAGCTGTACTCGGCGTAGAGCAGCCCCTGTTCCACCCGCAGGTCCTTTGCCGAGTCGCCGTCCCGCGTGCAACATTCGGCCAGGAAGCGGCCGATGTGGTCCTCGGTGGTGGCGTAGGCCGTCGTGGCGATACGGACCCGGTCAGGGCCCTCCAGGGGGTCTCTGGTGCGCAGATACCGCTGCGCACCCTCGATCAGCCACTGGAGGATCCCCGGGCCCTCGTCGCGGACAAGCTCGAAGGCGAGGTTGTCGATCCTGCGGCGGGCCGGGACCGTCCGGGTGAAGGGCAGCAGGCGGATGCGTCGCCAGAAGGCGAAGCCGCCGGTGGAGACCTCCGGACGGTGGTTGCCGAGCAGCCACAGGTGATGGGTAGGGGTGAACGAGAAGTAGTCCTGCCGCATACGACGGGCCTTGATCTTGTCGCCGCCCGTGAGAAGCCGCACACGTGCCTCGTCGAACTTGTCGTTCGGCTTCAGCTCGCTGCACACCACCAGGCGGCGCCCGTGCAGTTCGGTCAGCTCCGTGGAGTGCTCCGAGAAGGCTCCCCGGTCCATCAGGAAGCCCGGCGGGGCCGCGTCCGCGTAGTCGCCGAGGATCTGGATCATGATGTCGAGCAGCACGGACTTGCCGTTCTTGCCCTCACCGTGCAGGAAGGGCAGCACCTGGGCTCCGACATCGCCCGTGATGGAGTACCCCAGCAGCAGGTGCAGGAAGTCGATCATCTCCCGGCCCTCGTCGTCGTCCCCGAAGGTGTCGGCGAGGAAGCGGTGCCAGCGGGGCGTCTCCATGTCCTGCGGGGCGACGCTGGTGGCACGGGAGTGGAAGTCACGGGTGGGGTCGGGCTTGCGCAGATGCCCGTTGTTCAGGTCGACCACGCCGACGGGGGTGCACAGGGCGTAGGGGTCCCCGTCGAGCGTGTCGGGATCCACCGAGATGTCCGGGGACGCCTTCGCCTGTGTCAGGAGGGCTTTGAGGCCGGTGGTGGACAGCGTGCGCCGCTTGTGTGTCGCAAGCTCACGGTTGCTGAAGACACCGCGCGAGTCGGTGATCGGCATGTCCTCGGCCATCTCCCCCGCAGCCCACAGTGCGGCCTTCTCCCCTCCCCCGCGCTTCCACCGATAGCCGTCCCACGCGAACCAGCCCAGGCCCTCCACGTGGCGGAACTGATCGCGATGCAGCTGCACGAAGAGACGGGCGTTCCCCCGGTCGGACAGGGAGGGCGGCAGCGGGGCCGAGGTTCCTGCCACAGGGGCGGACTGGACGGCGGAAGCACCGGTGGAGCCCTGTGCGGGGAGCCGGGCGGGAGCAGGGACCAGGTCTGCGGACTGGAGGTCGAGCATCTGCTGAGCGGCAGCCTGCGGATCAAAACGCGGCGCGCCTTCGGCACTGCTGCTCATGGACGTCCTTTGAGGTGAAGAGGGCGGACGGACCCTACGGAAAGGGCGTCGTCAACGATCTTTTCATTCCGGGACTGCTGCCGGGGGCGGGCGTAGTGGGCGACACGAATAAGTCGGTCACGGATCGCGGCATGATCGAGATGTCCTGCTCCGACCAAACCACCGGCCGTGTAAGCAGCCCTGTTGAGTTTCTCCGAGAAACCGGTGCCCTCGGGGGCGGCGGCACACTCCGCGACCATGGCGATCAAAGGGTCGATGACCTGATGGGCGTCGGCCGAGCGCCTGGCGCCACGTGCCGGAGGAACGGTTGCCGCGAGGGGCACAGCGGTTATGGCCGCAGTGCGGCTCTCAATGACATGTCCAGTACGGCGTAGTTCGCCCTGAAGCCACTGCGGCAGTACGGCCGGATGCCGGACGGTCCCCTCCGCCCTGTAGACACCTTTCGGAGTACGTGTGCCCGGGGCCACGATGTAGCCGCCGTCGGCACGCACATCGACCTGCCAGGCGAGCGCCGTGCTTCGACTAGAACCGGTCGAACACCGGTAGCGGGTGGACTTTTCTGGATTCCGGTACCAGACGTGCAGGCCGCCTGTGGGCGTACGTACCCGCAACGTGCTCTCGTCCTGCGCCGGGTCCGTCTGGCCGCGATAGGCCGCTAGCAGAGCAAACGTGTCGAAGCCGGAGGCCAGGCCGTCGAGTGTCACCTGCTCGGGGATAGTGATACCGGGCAGCAGGTGTGCTCGGTCGGCGACAGATACCTGGTGGGCATCGATGTCGATCACGACGAGATCGGCAGGGCCACAGGCGACACCCACTCCGGCGGAAGGAGTGTCGGTCCACCATCGATCGACGAGGGTCGGATCGGTCGTCGCCGCGTGGAAGCCGTGGCAAGGACGTCCTGCGGGGATGCAGGGGCACGACGCCGGCTCGTGTCTGCCCCCTGAGCAGGAGGAACAGTTCCCAACAGGCGTCTTCCGGCCCGGGGACAGAGGATGGACGGGCCAGCCCTGCGCAGCACACCACCTCGCCACGGCTCCTGGGGACGCGGGCGCGACTCTGGCTGCACTCTCTCGGTTCTCACCTTCGCGCGGCACAGGAATCGTCCTCGTCACTTCTGTCTGCCCGATCACTTCACACACCTGACGTGGCGGCCGCCTCGTCAGGGACCGAAGGGACTCTGATGCGAAAGAGTGTAAGGCCCACCTTCGAAAAGGGGAGTCTGTCCAACCCGCGTGCCGTTTCTATCAGGTTCCTTGGTCCCTTGGGTCCCTTGGCCGGGGGGCTCCCCCAACCCTAGGGGCTGAAGGGACCGACGAGCAGGAGGCGTGTCTCCACCTGAGGGGCGGCGGGGCGCAGGGAGGGACGGAAAGGGGCCAGGGACCAAACGGCAGGGGCTGTGCACATGGAGTGTCGCTGGCCAGACACTGAGAATCAGTGCAGGTCAGAGGGTTATCCCTGAGGCAGGAAGGGACTGTAGGGACTCAACTTCGCCATTATGAGCTGTACTTGATATATGAGTTCGTATACGCCCGCGCGTACGAATACATCTCTATGTCTACGTCATAATTGCAGTTTTCAGTCCCTACAGTCCCTCATGGGTAGTCGAGAGTGGCTCTGACCTGCGAAGATGTCAGGGACGGAAGGTCAGGGACCAAAAGAACCAGAGTCCCTCTGAGTCCCCGCGCAAGGTCTGCTCAGCCCCTTCTGGAAGGGCCAAGGCCCTGACGGCTGCTTCTTGGTCCTGCGTAGTGGCGAGTATCGGCGTGAACCTATTCAGTCCCTGGTCTCGTTCTCTGAGTAGGCCCCGGGCGTGGCGGAGTGTGGCAGGCCTACGCAGGTACTTGATGAAGGGGTGGAGTGGTGGCTGATGGTGAGTGGAGGTCCCGCCTTTTTTCGGCTCAGGCTTTAGTCCCTGCCCGGGTGACGTCGGCGATGCTGTCGTTAGAAGGTGGGCAAGCCGGCCGGGGCGATGCCCACTTGGGTCCGCGAACGAGCCGCGGCCGCTTGTCAGGTCTGACCGTCCGGACCTGAACGGTGTCCGAGGAAAAGCTGTGCTTTTGGGTGATGAGGCAGTAGGTGACTTCGAGGATGGCTTCGTGGATGTCGGCCCTACGGGCGGCTAACAACGAGTCGCCTTGCGGCGAGGACGCTCCCATCCCGCCTTTTCCCCGACGGGATCGCGCCCCCCAGCAGGCCTGTGGGCGGTGCGCTCTGTTGCTTGGTGATCTGGTGCTCCGAGTCGGACTACCCCCGGGCGCCCGGCGAGGGCACTTGGAGCTCCCTCCTCTGGGTGCCTGCTGCGTGAGTAGCTCTTCGCTCCCCCGCTTACCGTCTTCATTTGCTCCGCAATGGGGCTTCCGGTCTCCAGGTCCGGCATGACTCCCCCTCCTGTTGTTGATGATCCGGGGGAAAGTCGGCGACCCGGCTCTCGGACACATCGATCCGCGGCGTACACCCCTCAAGGAGGGGAAGCAAACAGCCCCAACGGGCTTTTTTCCTCTCCGCGTTCGCCGCCCTGGGCGACCCGGCATCGCGGGCCTACTACGACAAGAAGATCGCTCAGGGAAAGCACCACACCCAGGCCCTGCTCTGCCTCGCCAGACGCCGGGCCGACGTCTGCTTCGCGATGCTCCGAGACGGATCCTTCTGCGAGTCCCGTCCCGCCGCGGCGACGTGAGTCCTTGTTGTCCCACGGACAGGCACATGATCAGCTTCGGAGATGGGGGCCGAGGAATCCGAGCACTTGACTTCCTCCTCCTCGTGAACGAGGGGAGTCCTACGGCTCGCGCCGTGGGGTTTTCTGTTTCGTCGCCAACTGCCTGCCCGGAGTGCTCTGTTGAGGTTTTACATCGGCTCCGCAGACCGTCGCCGCCAGCCCGGCGGTCAGAAGGTTGTTCGCCGCGTTCACGTCCCGGTACGGGCGCTGAGCGGCAGCCTCTCCCGGAGGCTGCCGCAGGCGGAGCACAGTCTGGTGGAGGGGAAGTAGCGGTCCACCGCGATCACTTCCCGCCCGTACCAGGCGGCCTTGTACTCCAGCAGGCAGCGGAACTCACGCCAGCCCGCATCCGCAATGACCCGGGCGAGCGTGCGGTTCTTGACCATGTTGCGCACGGCTCCCGGCATGACGATGCGACGGATCGCTGAGCTCTCCCCGCGCAAGGCCAAGACCGACGCGAAAGTACGCGTCATCATCGCCGATGCTGCGCACGCTGTGGGCGATTGACGGCGAGGGCGAGGCGAACGCCGAGCTGAAGATGAGCGTTGATTTCGACGACGATCCGGCCGGTGAGGCAACTCGTTTTGCCAACCGGCTTCTTGGCCTGCTGCCCCAGATCCGTAAGGCAGGCCGTCGGCGGCTGATCATTCTGCTGCGGCCGATGGCTCCGAGGATGGCCGAGCGGTAGGCCGAGGAGATCTTCACGGCGTTGGACGAGCAGACCGTGACCGCCCCCAAAACCGAGGTAGCCGCTCTGAATCGTCCCGAGCCTCGCCGCCTCGCTGACCGCCGTGCACCACCAGCCAAAACTGATGGCAGTCCACGCCTCTTTGCACGGTCCTAACCGATGCCGGGAGTCGGTGTCAGGACCGGTGCCCGCCTCCTGATCGAGGTCGGGGACGGCAGTACCTTCCGGCCGCCGGCCACCCGCAGCTCAGGGTTCCTCGATCCGCGGCGAACAGCCTCCCCGGAGAGGGAACAAGCAGCTCAAGCGAGTCTTCTTCCTATCGGCGTTTACGGCGCTCGGTGACCCTGCCTCCCAGGGCTACTACGACAAGAAGACCGCTCAGGGATCGCCCACGCCCAGGGCTGACGTCCTTCTCGCGATGCTCCGCCCCCTCAGGTCCGGACATCCGGCATCCTCCGGGCGGGATAGCACGTCCTCCGCCCGGGGCACCGGAAGCACCGTCTTCCCCTCGGAGTACTGGCACGTCCAGCCCTTCTCCGCGACAAGACCGAGGATCGCCTGCCAATCCTTCACCGAAGTCCTTGGGACACGCACGTCTGGCAGCGACCCCATAGAGTCCGGACCGAGCAGGACCTCGTGCAGCCGCTGCCAGACGCGTTCGCAGACCGAGCCGAACGCTCAACTCCCGCTCCGGACACGGGACCACAAGCGATCCACCTCATTGTGTTGGGGCGTTGTCCGGGCCGCGGTCCGCGTTTTTGTGGGGCCGACCATGCATCGACGAAGACAAGCTTGTGTCTCGCTCCACTCCCCCGGACTCGGGTCGTGGAGGCGTTGCCACTTGGAGGTGTATCCGCTGGCGGTGAGCGTCCCTGAGTAAGGGCAGGACATCGCGCAAGTTTCCCTGACGAACGGTCAGTTCAACTGGAGGAGCACGTAATGACCTCGTTCTGGCCTGAGCTGGAGCCCCGCCGTCAGCCGTGCGGGCCACTCCCCCGGCTGGGCACGAGGCTGGCCAAGCACCGCATGACTAACGTTCTGGACAGGAGGAATTTGAACTTGTTCAAATAACGGAGCATGAAGGGTTGGTCAGAGGCTGTCGTCGGTATTGCGGTGGGCTCTGCAGGGAGGGATCTATGGGCGCAGGCATCATGGTCTGGGGGCGTTCTACGCCTATGTACTGCTCATGGGACCGTTCTGCATCTTTGTTGGCTCGAGAACGTCTGAGCGCATGGGCTGGCTGATGTCCGTTCCCTTGATCTTCTTGCCGCTCGCCTTGTTGGCCGGCTTCCTGATTCCCTGAGCTCCTGAGGCTATTACGGCGTAATAGCGGTCTCGCTTGCCTGGATCTCCAAGGGCCACACCGGTGTATTGGTCGAGGGTAGAACCTGGGGTCCTCGGGTCGCTTCCGCCAGAGCAGATGGTGCGTCCCACTACTCCCCCATGGCTCTGCGATATGGCCAACGGCCTCGGAGTTGGCTGGGGCGGTGCTGTGCTGTGCACTCTGCGCTTGCTAGAGCTGGACAACGAGATCATCGCCAACTGGACATGATTGTCGGCTCGGACGACCTGCCCATCGAGGCCAGGTGTGTCCCGAGCAGGTTTCCTGCGGGAGCGCGAGCGCTCCACTCCCCCAGCCTCACGCTGCAATGACGCCTCAGCTCAGAGTCGGATGACCGGCCGGGCTACTACGGCGTAATAGTTGCCTGGCGTGCTGCCCCGGAGTGGCGGTCAGAGAGCGTGGCTGCACTGTTGAGAACTCTCCGCCGACCAGGAGGAGGCGCCGGTGCGGATCGTCTTCAGCATGGCGCGTGGCATTCAACCGCAAGCCTCATGGACCTCTGTGACACAGCACCAGCTACGCCGACGGCCTCGTATTACGACGTAATAGGTCTGGCTCGGACTGGGGTGCCCTCTAGAGAGGCTGTTTCACATTCTGTGAATCGGGGTTGAGTGGGACAGGATGCCAGCATGACGAAACGCACGCGGAGTTCGGTCCGTCCCACGAAACCGCTGCTCAAGGCATCGATGCGAATCGGTCCCCTCGATGCTTCGGCTGTTGTCGGCGAGCTGCGTCAGATGCACGAGGACGCAGAGGATCCGGACGTGGAGCGGATGCCTGCCGATGACGAACTGCTCGGGGCACTGCTGTATGCGGAGAAGCACATCCAGGCGCTACGGAGGCAGTCGCCCGAAGTGCAGCGAGCCGCAGCTCTCAAGCGAGTGCAGCTGTGGGAGTACCTGCGCGAGCAGACCGAGATCCACCAGGCTCGTGCAGTGGATGACGCACGAAGCGCAGGAGCCCAATGGATCCAACTGGCTCCCGCGATGGCAGTGGCTGCGCCGAGCGCCGCCTACAACAAGGCGAAGCGACTGAAGGCCGTCGAGCTGACCGATGAGACTCCCCGAGCGAGCCATGTGCGTCGAACCCCCGAGGCGGTTCTCAAGGCGGAACGTCGACTCGCTCTGGAGCAGGCTGCCGAACGCCGCGCTCAAGAAGCAGCACAGCGGCGACACGAACTCTTGGTGCCCGTTGCTACTCGGCTGTTGGAACAACGCGAGGCGCTGCTGCGGGACGACGACGCTGACTACTGGCTGGAGGAGATCGAGGTGGTGCTGCCTCACTGCCAGACACCGCTGCAAATGGTGAGCCTGAACCGCTATCTCGACGCAGCCCTGCGGGCCCTGACCAAACTGCAGCAGGCCACGGCCCGTTCTGTCGCGCTCACCGAAGCGGCTCGTCTGGCGCTGGACGCCGCTCTGGAACTGCAACACGGACAGATCGAGAGCGATGAGGTCGGCACTTAGAGGGCGTGTGGGAACGGATGTTGACGGCTCTGCGGGAACGCGAGCGGGCACAGCTCGGCCGTGATCCCACTCCCAGCGCGGCCGTCGTGGACAGCCAGAGCGTTCGGGCCAGTGAGCGCGGTGGCCTGCACGGCTACGACGGCGGCAAGAAGGTCAGCGGCATCAAACGCCACCTGCTTGTCGATACCCGCGGCACCGTCCTGGTGGCCTGTGTGAGCCCGGCGAGCGTCGGCGATCGGGACGGAGCCGTTGTGTTGTTCACCCGGGCTGCCGATACCTTTCCGCGTCTGCGGCATGTGTGAGCGGACCAGGGTTACCGCGGCGCCGACTTTCATGCCTGGCGCCCGGGAGACCACCGGCATCACCGTGGAGGTCGTGCAGCGCCGCGACGGAGGATTCCGCTCGACCTGAACCCGGGTGGGACAACCGCCTCCGGCAGTGCCTCTCTTCGCCGTGGTTCCGCGACGTTGGGTGGTGGAGCAGACGTTTGCCTGGCTGGGACGATGCCGCCGCCTGTCGAAGGACTACGAGTACCTGCGCGTCTGCTCGGAGAACGCCATCTACCTCACCATGGCCATGCTCCTCGTGCACCGCCTCGCAAGACCAGCCCGCTGACAGGCTTTTCAGACGCCCTCTAGCTGCTCCCCTCTATCTATTACGGCGTAATAGATAGAGGGGACTCCGAGGAGCCAGTAGCGGGGGCACCTCCAGAACGAAGAACAGGAAGCACACTGCGGTCGAGAGGTCCTGGAAGTCGTCAGGGTAGGGCTCGCGGGCGCCAGATCGGGCTGTGGCTCGCTGATAACGGTCAGGCGGAAGCCGGCCGCGGTGAAGGCGTCGGTCATCGCGTGCAGTGGCCTGCGCCAGAAGGCCATCGGGGCGGACTACCCCACCAGGTTGGCCCAGTCGTCGGTGTAGTGGGTGGTGGCCTGATAGTCGGGCCGAGGATCCTGGATCGCGTAGTCCACGAAAGGATGCTGCACAGACACGATCAGTCGGCCGGCTGACCTGAGTACCCGCCGTATCTCGGCCAGCGTCGGCCCTCAGTCCTCCAGGTAGTGCAGCACCAACGAGGCGAGGACATCGTCGAACGCACCGTCGGAGAGCGGCAGCGTTTTGTTCAGGTCGGCCACATGCAGGGCGGCGTCGGCGACCAGCCGCCGCCGTGCCAGCCCCACCATCCCGGCGCTGGAGTCGAGGCCGGTGACGAGGGCGCCCCGGTCGCGTAGCGCGGCGAACAGGGGCCGGAGCCGCAGCCGGCGTCGAGGATCTGTCGGCTGGCTACCTCACCGGCGAGGCACAGCATCGCGGGCCTCTCGTAATAGGCGTTCAGAAGGCTGGTCTCGCTCAGAGCCGAGTACGCCTCGGCGGAGCTTGCATAGTCGTTCACCCGAGCCGGGGATGCGGGCTGGGCTGGCTTTCGGCGGCAGTCATGCTGCGCTCTCCGTCTTGTCATGTCGGCGTATCGCACTGGTGTCGTCCTGGCGATCGATGTCGATTCGGAACGCTCTGGTTCCGGCGCTGTCGTCCAGGAGCTCGCCAACGAACGCGCAGGCACTACGAGGCGGCATGCCACCCGCACAGCTCATGGGTGGGACCCGCGACAGCCTTCCGCTCATCGAGCGTCACAGATCAGGGGAATGAGCACCGCCGCGCCGCTAGCTGAGCTGGGATCGGTCGATTCGTCCCGCCGGGTCGCTGGAACGCCTCAGTCACCTTCGGTCCGAGCACCGACCTTTCGTCGACGCATTCACGGCGCTCACCCTGCCAAGTAGAGGGACAGCCGGTCCAGTCGAGCTGTCGGGGGGTCTCAGACCTATTACGCCGTAATAGGTCTGAGACCCCCCGACAGCTCGACTGGACACAGTGGGGGAGAGGTTCGGGAGGCTCAACGGCTTGTGGGGAGACGCGCGGCCGGGGAGGGTGGGTGGTCCCGTGTGGCTGGTGAACCCGGCAGAGCTATTACGCCGTAATAGGGGTGTTGAGGCTCCCCCGCATCACGAAGTCGCACTAACTAACGTGTCGATGCAGCAGATGATCTACGACGTTAGTAAGGTAGCGCCATGAGTATGCCAGCCACCTCAGGCGACCGGGCCAAGGTCGTCTCCAAGCTGCCGGGATGGCTCCGGCAGAACCTCAAAGTCAGAACCGCCCAACTCGGCGTCGAGATCCAGACCGCTGTCGAGCAGGGCATGTCCGCCTGGTGTGACCTTGCCTCAGCCACGGCTTCGGTCGACACCGCTGGAGCCGAGTCGTTCTCCACTTTCCTGCCGCCCGGGCAGTGGGAGGAGTTTCGCAGCATCGCGGAGGACCGGCGTGTATCCCTGATTCAGGGTCTCGCTCAGTCAGTTCAGCTCTGGCTCGATACCAACCCCTCGCCAGATGTCCAGCGTCCGGACATCACGCGGCGCATCGTCGTCTGCAACCAGAAGGGTGGCGTAGGCAAGACCGCCATCACCGCGGGAGTGGGGGAGGCCCTTTCGGAGGACCCCAACCAGTTGTTCCCCGTGCGTGTCGCCAAGGCTCTGGTCGCCGCACTCCGGGCCGGTGACGCACAGGCCGAGGCAAGCGAATCCGACACCAACCCGCTCGACATCGAGAAGCTTCCGGGGCAAGGGCTCCGGGTTCTCCTCGTTGACTTCGATCCTCAGTGCCACCTCACCAACCAACTGGGCGCGGCCCCCCTGGCGATGAACGGTGACAGCCTCACCAACCACATGGCCGGCGACCCCAAGGGTGAGTTGAAGGATCTGATCGTCTCTGTCGACGAAGATCACTTCGGGGGACGGCTGCACCTCCTGCCCGCGTGCCATGACGCCTTCCTTCTCGACGTACGCCTGTCCGCTGTGCGTGCTCGGGAGGCGGCCCTGGAGCGGGCCCTGATGCCGCTCGAAGCCGATTACGACGTAGTCATCGTGGACTGCCCGCCCAGCCTCGGCCTCAGCATGGATGCGGCCGCCTACTACGGGCGCCGACGTGACGGTGAAGGACCGGGCCAGTCCGGAGCCCTCATCGTCGTCCAGGCCGAGGACAGCTCCGCTGACGCCTATGACCTGCTGACGAACCAGATAGAGGATCTCCGCAACGATCTCGCCCTCGACATCGACTACTTGGGCATCGTCGTCAACCTCTACGACGGCCGACGTGGATACATCGCCACGTCGTCTCTGGAGGGCTGGGTCGACATAAAGGATCCTCGAGTCGTCGGCCTCATCAACGACCTCAAGGAACAGAAGGAAGCTGTCCGCATGAAGCAGCCTCTGCTGAGCTATGCGCCCGCCTCCCAGCAGGCCGTCGCCATGCGCGCACTGGCTCGGGAGATCTCATGAGCAAGGCCGACCAGTTGGGAGCCGGACGCTTCGGAGGAAGTGCCCGGCCCGTCAGCGCCCGCCGAGCCGCCATCGGTGCCGCCACCGGTGTGCCGACCGACGGCGTGGCTCCTCCCACACGACTCCCGGTCTCGCACATCAGCCCCAACCCCGAGAACCCGCGCACCACGCTCGGGGATCTGAGCGACCTCGCTAGCAGCCTCAAGGAACACGGCCAGAAGCAGGCCATTACGGTCATGAACCGTGACGTCTACATCAAGGCCAACCCGGCGCGTGAGAAGGACCTCGACCCAGACACCACCCATGTCGTCGTAGACGGCAGCAGCCGACTGGCAGCAGCTCGCGACGCGGGCCTCACCCACCTCAACGTCATGGTCGACGATGAGCAGGGCAGTGACGGCGACGCCATCCTCGAGTCCGCACTTGTCGCGAACATCCATCGAGCCGACCTCGACCCCCTGGACGAGGCACGGGCTCTCCAACGGCTGCTCGCCATTCACGGGTCACAGGTCAAGCTCGCCAAGCGGCTGCACAAATCACAGGGTTGGGTGTCCCAGCGCCTGGCTCTGCTCAACCTGAGCCCGGAGCTCCAGGCAGTCGTGGGGGAGGAGCCGGTCGAACTCCTGCGTTCCGTCGCCAAGGAACCGCACGATCGGCAGGAAGCCGCCCTCGAAGAGCTCAAGGCCGAACGCTCGCGTAAGGATGCGGAGCGGCGGGCGCCTGCACCGGTTGCGCTCCACGAAGAGACCACTCCCGAAGTCTCCGTACCTGCCCAGGCTGTCGATGACCGGGAGACCATCCAGGAACTGCCGACTCCCGAGCCGCCGGAGATCGTTACCCCAACCCGTCCCAGTGAGCGCGAGCCTGCGAGCAGTCCTTCTCCTGGTGTCGTCGAGGCAACGCCAGTAGAAGCGGAGGTAGTTGACCTTCCGGCGGAGGATGTATCCCTCGGGCAGGGGGAGACCGTGCCTGACCCCCGGGCGGCCGACAGCTTGTCTACCGATGAGGACACAGTCAAGGCCGATTCAGCGGCTGCTCGACGACTCCCTTACGACGATGGTGCGTTCATCGCCATGCACCTCATCCAGAAGATGAGCGACACCGAGTTCGACAAGATGCTGGACATCCTGAACGAGCATCAGAGCCAGCGCGTTGGGTCGCGGACCGCCGCTTCCTGATCAACATGCCTGTGGCCGGCACGAGCACTGTCTCGTGCCGGCCACAGGCGTTTCTCGCTATTACGCAGTAATAGGTGGGGCAGGTCCCACGGGCCCCAAGTCCGGCTCTGGCCGCATCACTTGACCCGCACGACGAGACTCAGGCCCGATCCGGCTCTGCTCGTTCGGCCGCGGGTCGTCCCTCCCGGGCGAGGGGTCGGCAGCTCCTCAGCCCTGGCGGGCTTGCGGTGCCCCGACGTAGCCCCTGCCGCCTCGTTGGCCGCTTTCCCGTTGTGGTGGGTTCACAGACGATTGGCGTGGCTGAGCCCAGCGGGGCTGATCGAGGCACACGCGCGCCTGAGAGATCGTGTGCCTGTTCGTCGTGGCTGGCTTTCTGTGGTGCGGGAGCACGGGGGGAGCGCTGTTGCCGAGCGTGCAAGTCGTGGGTTCAACCCGGTGCGGGTGACGGACCGGGCAGTCGACCGACCGAAGGCCAGCAGCGAGCCAGCGGAGTGGGGGAGCGGGGGAGTGGAGTACGGCGCTGTAGTTAAAGGGGAGAGAGCGCCATCTCCAATAGGGCTCTGACCTGCGGAAATAGGGGTTTCGACCACGATCGTACGAACTGGCAGGCAGTTCCTGTGACAGCGGAGGCAGTTCAGAGGAACTGGGTACCACGTTCCTAGGACAGCGGTAGATTGACGTCACGTACATGTCTAGCCGGGCATAGAGCCTCTGTTGAAGCGGTGTGCGAGTGGTCCCTGAGGCAAGCGACACGGCCGACAGGCGGAGTTAATTGATTTCCTGCTCATGTACGTTAAGTTCATGAGTGCGGTCCGAAGGCCGCCCCCGAAGGAACACTGCGGCAATGACCCATGCACGGAGGGCCTGTTGGGAGCAGTACGCAGACTGGTCGACGCCGACACAGGCGAGCCGGTCCCCTATGCGCCGTACGCCTTCTCGGGCAGGCACACCCAGGTGGACAAAGCCAGGGTCGAGGCCATCACTGAGTCGAGGGCGTTCACGCCCAGTGAGAAGTTTCTTGTTCTGTGGTGGATCGGCGTATCTCCCGAGGGGATGGAGCCGTTGAGAGCTACGGGAGCCGACATCGCCAAGAGGGTGGGCATGTCGACGGACGCGGTCGGGAAGATCAACAGGAAGCTGACCAAGCACCGTGTCCTCGTAGTCCGTGGACGCATCGGGAACTACAACCTGTACCGCATCAGCCCTTACATTGCTTTCCATGGAACAGGCTTGGAGCAGCGCGAAGCAGTGAAAGCATGTAATCCACCAGACATCCCCGGCTTCAACGAGAACACTCCAGCACGGTGGGAGGCAAAGTGACCAGTGACGACAAGCAGCAGAATCTCAGGCTGCTGGAGGCCACGGCCGGCATGACGGCCAACCAGCGTCTCGTCGTCATGCTGTATGCCTTGCACCCGACTGATCGTTCGGGTGCCGTTCTGGAGACAGCGGCTCAGCTGGCCCAGCTGGTAGGCATGGCGCCACCCGTCTTCTCTAGAACGCGGAAACAGGTCATCGGACTTGGCTGGCTCGAGGAGACCGAGAAGATCGGGCACATCAAGTACTACCGGCTCACCCCCGGTCGGCTGGGGGAGCGGGTCGTCGTTCCTCTGCGGCGGGCCACCTGAGACGTCCTGGCGATCGCCCCTCATGTACGTCACGTCAATGAGGGGCGATCTGTGGGACGCCTTCACTGCCGTATGGGTAATGACGACCTCTCCTCGATGGGCGAGAGGGGCGGGAGCGGTGGCGTCGGGTGCGAATCTTGCAAATGGGACATAGGTTCGCTAATCGGCGCTTGGTTCGAACAGTTCGATTCTTCGCTCAGAACGATTCTCCCGCAGAGGCCCTCGTGGCGGTCAGAGCGATTTCCGCGTCGGTACGGGTTCAGAGCAGGCAGCGGCGGCATCGCGCATGTGTCCTTCCTCACTCCTTGAGTGTTTGTGTGAACCCGGTCCCGGTCCGGCTCCGGTTGTCAGACATGGGAAGCAATGAACTCACCGACAAGGTGGCTCAACTCATCGAGAAGCCCGGGCCGCTCAGCATCGTCCAGGCCGGCGATCCGGTACTCCGGCAGAAAACCGCTTCCTACGACGGGCAGCTCGACGACGACATGTTGCAGCGTCTGATCGCCAGGATGCGCGAGACGATGGAACAGATCCACGGAGCCGTCGGACTGGCCGCGCCACAGGTCGGGCTGCCGCTGCGGATCGCGGTGCTGTCGACACCCGAAGAGTTCTCCGCCCGGTTGATCGAGCGCGGGCAGCAGCCGGTGCCGTTCACGGTGTTGGTCAACCCGTCGTACAAGGCTGTCGGACGACCGCGAAGTGCGAGCTTCGAAGGGTGCCTGAGCGTGGACGGCTGGCAGGCCGTGGTGGCTCGTCCCGAGCGGATCAGGCTGACTCGCGAGGACGAGACGGGACAGCGCCATGTGGAGGAGCATGCCGGGCTCGGGGCGCGGATCATGCAGCATGAGACCGATCATCTCGACGGGACGCTCTACCTCGACCGTGCCGAGCTGCGGTCCCTGTCCACGACGGAGCAGGCAGTGATGCGGTGGAGGGCCGGCGGTCTGGCTGACGCCGCCCAGCAGCTCGGTTTCCCGCTGCCGTAACAGGCTGCTGGGGCAGGGGAGTTGACGCCGAGCGCGCTCTCTCAGAGCCAGCTGCGGCGGGCTGCTTGCCAGGCGAGCTGCATGCGTGTCCCTGCCCCGGCACGTTCCATCAGACTCTGGATGCGGCGCTGGACGGTCCTTCGACTGAGGCCCATCTGCGAGGCGATCGCTTTGTCGGCGACCCCCGCGACCAGCAGGGACAGCAGTTTGCCGTCGGCCGGTGACAGGGAGGGCTGTGTCGCGGTGTCGTCCGTGGCCAAGCCGTCGCCCGCCTCGGAGAGATGCAGGGGGACGGCGTTCTCCCAGTAGCTCTCGAACAGGGCGACCAGGGCGTCGAGCAGGCTGCTGTCCCTGACCAGCGCGGTGGTCGGCTGGTGGGGACTGCCCTGGGGGCCGCCGGGCACCAGGGGGAAGATGCCGACGGAGCGGTCGGCGATCGCGAGGCGGAGGGGCAGCCACGGGACGGCGCGGGCGACCTCACCGGCGCGCACACCCGCCACGACGTTGTCGACGGCCCCCTCGTCGTCGAAGAAGGCCTTCTCGTACAGCACGCGGTAGCGGACACCCCGGGCGAGCGCCTCGAACTCCTCCGTGTTGCTGCCGGAGGGCATGGCTACGTACTGGGCGCGACAGAACCAGAGCATTTCCTCATGGGCGTTGACCTGGATCTGTCTCAGCCGCTGACGCAGGGCCTCCGCCCCGGTGATGACCTCCAGCAGCTGCCCGGCGTCGTGGCGGCGCGCGGTCTCCCGGTACGTCTCCAGCAGCCGGTCCGCCTCCGCCCGCGCCGTGTCCAGCGCATCGGAAGTCTGTTTGATGCGGGGGATGAGGGCCACGTCCGGGGGGACGGCCCGGAACACCCGAGGTGTGCCGTCGGTGTGGCTGGCCAGCCCTTGGTGCACGAGGGAATCCAGCACACGTGTGCTGTCGACCTCGCTCACGCCGGTACGCCGGGAGATGTCGTCGGCGGTTGCTCCGTCCGATGTCACGAGGAGCCGGTAGACGGCCTCCTGCTCCGGCGGGACTCCCGCGGCTTCCAGCATCCCGAAGGCCCTTCCCGCTAGTCGTGGTGTGGACAGTCCGAGGACTGTACTCCAGGCCGCGCGGTGGTAGGGGCGAGAGGCATGTGTGGCCTCCCGCCCCGTGGGCCGTGTTGGTCAGCGGCGCTCCGCCCAGGCGCGGGAGACCGTCTGTCGGACGCTGTTGCCCGCGGCGTCGCGGGCCGTGACGCGCAGGGTCACATATGAGATGCCGCTCCCGTGGCGCGGGTGGTCCATCGTGGCCCGGAATGTGTCGTGACCACGGTCGCGTACGTTCGCCGGACGCCAGGTGCGGCCGTCGTCGTACGAGATCTCGGCCTGCACCCTCGACCCTTGCGGGGCAGGTGCGCCGTCCTGGGTGCGGAGGGTGATGTCCACGCCGTAGGACCCGGCCCGGGTGACGGTGTTGTGGGCGTCGACGGGTACGGCGTAGTCGAGTTGGAGGAGGGGTAGCGCGGTGGGCTTGTCGGTGGGGGCCGAACGGAACGACCAGGTGGTCGAGGTTGCGGTTGCGTAGTCCCAGTCGGGGGAGGTGCGTGAAGTGTTCAGCTCCAGGCGGTAGTTGGCGGGGCCAGTGGGTACCTCGACGTCGGTCCAGGCGGTGTCGAGGTCGGTGAATTTGGTTCCGTCGCGGTAGAGGGACGCTGCCACCGTGTCTCCGACCGCTTGTGTGCGGCCGGTGCCGACGCCACCGCCGTCGGCCAGGTAGCGCGACCAGTGGCCGGACTGCGAGTCCGTGAACTCGGATATGCGCAGGCGCAGTACGTTGCCCTGCCGTACGGTCGGCTCGGCGGCGCCCGCGGGGATCGACGGTCGGAGCACGGCGCCCTGCCAGGTCTCCTTCGACTCGGTGCCGGCCCGGTAGGTGCGAGGGGTGTCACGCATGCCGAGCGCGAGTGGCACGTCGGGGTCGTAGACGGTGGTGTGGTGGACGAGGTGTTGCCAGACCGTGTCACCGGCGCTGACGTACTCGGTGCGGGTGAAGCCGGTGGGGACGTAGCGGTTGTACTGGAGCCAGGCCGTCTGCTGGTAGGGGCGTCGGGCGAAGCGCTGTTCGGCGGCCCAGCCACTGCCTCCGTTGTCCGCGTACGTGGTGCGCACCGTGGCGCTGTCGCGGGCGGAGACGGTGTAGGTGACGTGCTGCGGGATCTGCTGCCTGGACACCTGCATGACGTCGTAGAGGTAGGGGCTGCGGGCCGTGCCGCGGAAGGTCACCTCGGTGGTGTGGTGGTCGATCCGTTTCAGGATCTCGGCGCCAGTGGTGGCACCGATGCGGACGACCGGCAGCGGTGAGCGGTCGCCGTCCGGACCCCAGCGGGTCCAGGGGTTGTCGTCGAAGTGGACCAGCAGGACGCCCTTGGCGCCCGCTACCGCAAGCCGTTTCAGAGCCTCGTCGGTGCCGGTGCCCTGCTCGTCGGTGAGCACCGCGAGCCGGCCTCGGACGGCGCCGGTCGCGGGGGCGGCGGCGTCGCCCGCGTCGACGGCGCGCAGGGTGGTGCCGCGGTCGCCGAAGAGGGGCGAGGCCGGCATGTAGTAGGCGTTGAGGCGGCCGGGCAGGCCCGTGGCCCGTGCCTGGAGGAGCGGGGCGACGAGCTGCCAGCGGGAGGCGAACTCGAAGGTGCCGGTGCGCACTTGAGGGGTGGGGCTGACGTAGAACCGCTTGGCTATGTCGAAGAACATGGTGCCCTGCACCAGGGCGTGGCCGTCGAGTTCGCGGTAGGTCTGGTAGCTGAGGACGCCGCGCTGTTCGGCGGGTTGTGGGGTGCGTATCTGGACCGGGACGGTGCTGCGGGCGTCCACGGTGACGGTCGTGTCCTTGGTGACCCGCACGTCCGGCAGGACGACTTCGCGCAGTTCCTGGCCGTCTTCGGCGGTGCTGAGGAAGGTGCGGCTGACCTGGTAGGTGCCTTCCTCCACCTCGGCGACGCCGTGCTCGGGGTCCGTGTAGGTCACGAAGCCGCCGGGGCCCCAGATGATCGGCTGTCCGGGGATACGGTCGCCGTGCTCGTCGTACGTCCGCACGGTCAGCCGGTGTACGGGGCCGTGCACGATCAGGCTGAGCGTAGTGTGCACGGGCGGGGCGGTGGTGCCGGAGGGGGTGCCGGTGACGTAGCCGTAGTAGGTGCCCTGGCCGGCCTTGGCCGGGTCCACGGTGAGGGGGACGGTGGCGGTGCCGTGTGCGGGAACACGTACGGAGTCCGCGAGGCGGACGGCGTCCGCAGGGGCCGGGCGGCCGGAGGTGTCCGTGAGGCGGGGTGTCAGGTCGAGGGTGACGGACTGGTCGGAGGTGTTGGTGTACGTCAGGTCGAACGTCCGTGCCGGATCGCTGAGTTGGAAGGAGCCCGTGGTGAGGCTGCCGGTTGCCGTGACCGTGCCGAGGGCCGCCGCGACGGTGCCGACGCGCCCGCCGCCCTGTTCCGTGGCCTGCTGGCCGGTGACGGTGCGGGCGGTGCTGACGAGGGCGTCCTTGAGCTGGCGGCCGGTCCAGTCGGGGTGGCGCTGGGCCACCAGGGCGGCGGCGCCCGCCACATGGGGAGTGGCCATGGAGGTGCCCGAGTAGCCCACGTAGTACTGGTCGACCACGTCGCCCTCGGTGGTGCCCGCGGCGCGGGCCGCCACGATGCCGACGCCGGGCGCTGTCACGTCCGGCTTGACCGCGCCGTCGCCGGCCCGGGGGCCGCGGCTGGAGAAGGCGGCCAGCGAGTCGTCCCGGTCGACCGCGCCCACCGTCAGCGCCGAGTCGGCGGCGCCCGGCGAGCCGACGGTGGAGGCGCCGTCCCGGCCGTTGTTCCCGGCGGCGATCACGAACAGGGTGGGGGTGGTGCGGGAGAGCGCGTCGACGGCCTGGCTCATCGCGTCGGAGCCGTCGCCTGCCTCGTTCGAGCTGAGGCTCATGCTGACGACCTTGGCGCCCTGGGCGGCCGCCCACTCCATGCCGTCGATCACCTGGGACTCGGAGCCGGAGCCGTTGTCGCCGAGGACCTTGCCGACGAGGAGGTCCGCGCCGGGGGCCACGCCCTTGCGGGTGCCGCCGGAGGCCGCGCCGCTGCCGCCGACGATGGAGGCGACGTGCGTGCCGTGGCCGTAGGGGTCGTCGGTGGTCGTACTGTCCGAGAAGTTCGCAGTCTTGACGACTCGTCCGGCCAGGTCGGGATGGGTCTGGTCGACTCCTGTGTCGAGGACCGCGACCTTGACGCCCTCGCCGTGCACACCCGTCTGCCAGACGGTCGGGGCGCCGATCTGGGCGGTGCTGCGGTCCAGGACCGCGTGTACCCGGCCGTCGAGCCATACGCGGGGGATGGCGGCCGTCTTCGACTCGGTGGCGCCGGGCGCAAGTTGGTGCCAGAACCGGCTCAGGTCGTCCTGCGCGACATGCAGCGAGCGGGCGCGGATGCTCGGCAACTCCCTTGTGGGGGAGCCCTGTTCGGCGAGGGCGGTGAGCCTGTCCGCCGTGCGTGAGGCCGCGGTGCCGGAGGTACCGACCATCAGTGGCAGCGCGTCCGTGTGCGCGTCGTCGTAGCCCTGCGCGAGCAGGGAGGTGACGTCGAACAGCGCCCGGTCCAGGCGGCCCTGGGACACCAGAGGTGAGGCGTCGGAGGGGAGCACCGTCAGGTGCCCGTCCTGTTCGAAGGTGTGGAAGACGATGCCGTCGCGTCCGGGACCGGGCCGCACCGAGGCCGTCTGCCGGCCGTCGGGGCCCTTGGCTACGGTCACGTTGTCGCCGGTGATCAGGCGGACGGTCGCCTCGCCGGACGCGGCCCAGGTCGCCGCCCTGGCGTGCGGCAGCCCTGGTGGGTCGGCGAACGACGGGGTGACCGCCGCCGCGGCCAGTGCGACGCCCGCTGTGAACGTCGCCAACAAGCGGATGTGTCTCATCGGTTCTGTGCCTCTCCCGGCGCGCTGCGTGCCGTTCATCTGCGCGACAGAATCCGACGCCCGCGAGGCAGGTGTCACTCGATACCGATGGCACAGCTGGGACATGGCACAAGGGTGACAGGTGACATGTGCAACCAACGAAGCTGTCAATCACCGGCTTGACGGGTGACGGGAATGACTGCCATGATTACGTCACCGCCTCAACTGGTGACACGAAAAGTGTCCTGGTCAGCGGGGCGCCCGAAGACCTTTCGACCCAGATGGGGAGCACCAGTCATGGCAGTCAGCTACACCGCCGTTGTCGACGTTGACGGAGAGGGCCGCAACGGCGGTCACGTCCGCTCCTCCGACGGTCTGCTGGAGACCGGCCTCGCCCTCCCCAAGGAGCTCGGCGGCGCCGGCACCGCGACCAACCCCGAGCAGCTCCTGGCCGCAGGCTGGGCCGCCTGTTTCCTCGGCGCCCTGCGCCGCGCCGCCACCGTCCGCAAGATACGGCTGACCAGTACCACCATCACCGCCGAGATCACCCTCACGCATGGCGACGACGGCGAGTTCTCCCTCTCCGCGGTCCTCAACCCCGTGCTCGGCGGTGTCGACCAGGCCACCGCCGAGGAGCTCGCGCAGGCCGCCCACCAGATCTGCCCGTACTCCAAGGCCACGCGCGACAACATCCCGGTCACCATCAACGCCAGCGCCGCCGCCTGATCCCCCCCCCCAAGACCGCGGGTCCCGTGTACCCCCTGCACGGGACCCGCCACCCCCACACGTCCGATCGAAGAGCGAGGGCAGGACATGGTCTCCATGACGCACACATATGTACGGGTCACCCCGCAGCCTCGCTCGGATCGCGACTGCGTCTCCGGCGAGCGGCCGTCCCGAGACACGGCAATCCCCGAGGACCGTGACTGGCCGACGGACACGCAGGTGTGGAACTGGGCGGAGAGCGCGGCCCTGTCGGGATACGGCCCGTCGGCCTCGAGCTTCCTCTGACGGCCTTGATGACCCGAGATGACCGGCCCGGCACCTGATCGTGCCGCGCCGGTCACCTCGCTACGAAGGGGAACGTCAGTGGCGCCTGAGGACACCCGCGACAGCGGCGGCCATCACGCTCTCACCCATGGCGTTGGGGTGCATCGGCGCGGCCGGTGTCTCAGGAGCGAAGGTCTCGATCCACCGCTCGCCGATCGGCTTGCACAGGTCATGGCCGACGGTCGGCGTGTACGTGTTCACGTACTCCGCCCCGCCGCGCCGGGCCTGCCGGGCCAGCATCGTGTTGAGCTCCTTCTCCTTGTCGCGGAGCCAGGCGAAGTCGCCCGCGGCGAGCGGCACCTTGCTGCTGGTGCAGCCCACTCCGTCCTCGGGGAAGAGGTCGGGATAGCCGACCACCACGACACGGGCGTGCGGCGCGCGGCGATGGATGCCGCGCAGCACCTGCGCGACCTTCGGTGCGGTCCGGGTGACCGCGTCCGTGACCTGGTCCGCGCCGGTGCCCGCGTAGTGGGACCGGCACGGGGCGCCCGTGGGGTCGCCAGACGTGAGATGGGCGCAGGTGCCCAGCACGGTCGAGAAGCCGATGTCGTTGCCGCCGATGGTGACGGTGACCAGGTCGGTGCCCCGGTCGAGGGCGTCGAACTGCGCCGGCACACCGTCGGCCTGCGGGGCCGTCATCGCGGCGGTGGTGGCACCCGAGCAGCTGACGTCCGTCAGCGTCGCGGACCGGGACCGCGCCACCAGCGAGGGGTAGTTCTGGTCGGAACGCTGGCAGGTCGCGTCGACCTGGGTGGGCACGAGCGGCGCGGAGGCGTACGAGTCTCCGAGGGCGACGTAATCCACCTTGTGCCGGCTCTCCGTGGCCGTGCTCGCCGCAGCCGTACCGGCCGGGGCGAGGGCACCTCCGGCGCAGAGCAGTGCGGCACCCACCGTCAGTAAGCGTCCGGCGCGGGAGGCGGGAAAGGTTCTTCTCAAGATCTGTCCTTCCGTGATCGGTCGAAGGCCTCCGCCCCGGCGCACGTTCGCGGCCGAGGGCGGAACACCCACCCTTCACACGTATTCCAAAGCCGTCAGGTGCTGTGGCTCCGGTAACGAATTGAGTCAGGTGACTGAGGCGACACATGTCGATCGCGGCCGACACTGAGAACGCAGTGCCGGCCAGCGTATGCCGAACCATCGAAAGCGAGATCACAGCCATGGACATGAAGCTCGAAGTCGTCATTCTGCCCGTCTCCGACGTGGACCGGGCCAAGGGCTTCTACGTGGAACAGCTCGGCTGGCGCCTCGACGCCGACTTCCCGATCAACGACGGCTACCGGATCGTGCAGGTGACCCCGCCCGGGTCCGAGTGCTCGATCATCTTCGGTCAGGGCCTCACCCAGCAGGAGCCGGGCACGCTCCACGGCCTCCAGCTGACCGTCACCGACATCCTCAAGGCCCAGGAGGAGCTGATTTCCTGCGGTGTGGAGGTCTCCGGCCCGTTCCGCGACGAGACCGGCGCCTTCCACCACGCCGGTGGCTCCCACCGGGTCCCCGGCCTGCACCCCGAGCGGGCCAGCTACGGCACCTTCGCCGCCTTCAAGGACCTCGACGGCAACGAGTGGTTCCTCCAGGAGGTCACCGAGCGCGCTCCCGGCCGCTGAGACCGCCCCGCCAAGGACCACGACACCCGTCCGACCGACACCCATCCGACCGGCTCCAGCCACCGGAGGACACATGACGACCGAGAACACCCGCACATACGACGTCATAGTGATCGGCGCAGGCCCGGTCGGCGAGAACGTCGCGGACCGCACCATCGCCGCGGGCCTGAGCACCGTCATCGTGGAGAGCGAACTGGCAGGCGGAGAGTGCTCGTACTGGGCCTGCGAACCCAGCAAGGCCCTGCTGCGCCCCGCCCTGCTCCGCGCCGACGCCATGCACGTCCCGGGTCTCGACCCCGCGCTCAAGAATCCGCTGGACGTCGAGGCCGTCCTGGCACACCGCAACCGTATGTCCGCCGACTGGAACGACGATGGCCAGGTCGAGTGGATCAAGTCGGCTGGCATCGACCTGCTGCGCGGCCACGGACGGCTGGCGGGCGAGCGGGAGGTGTCCGTGGAGACCCCCGAGGGTGAGACTGTCCGCCTGCGGGCCCGGCACGCCGTCGCCGTGTGCACAGGCAGCCGCGCGGCCCTGCCCCCGCTGCCCGGGATCGAGAGCCTGCGGCCCTGGACCAGCCGGGAGGCGACCAGCGCCCGGCAGCCACCGCAGCGCCTAGTGATCGTCGGCGCCGGTGTGGTGGGCGTCGAGATGGCCACTGCCTGGCAGGCCCTGGGCAGCCGGGTGACCCTGCTCGCCCGGGAGGACGGGCTGCTGCCCCGGCTGGAGCCCTTCGCGGGCGAGCTGGTCACCGAGCGGCTGCGGGAGGCCGGTGCGGACGTACGCTTCAACGTCTCCGTCGTCGGCGCGGAGCGGGCGGGCGACGGCGAGGGCGAGGTACGTGTGAGCCTGTCGGACGGTGGTGAGATCACCGCCGACGAGATCCTCTTCGCCACCGGCCGCGCCCCACGTTCGCAGGACGTCGGCCTCGACACCGTCGGACTGAAGCCGGGTGACTGGCTCGCCACCGACGACAGCCTGACCGTCACCGCTGTCCCCGGAAACTGGCTGTACGCCGTCGGCGACGTCAATCGCCGGGCTCTCTTCACCCACCAGGGCAAGTACCAGGCCCGCGTCGCCGGGTCCGTGATCGCCGCCCGCGCCCGGGGGGAGCGGCTGGTCACCGGCCGGTGGGCCCCGCACAGCAGTACGGCCGACGTTGAGGCCGTCCCCGGCGTCGTGTTCACCGACCCCGAGGTGGCCTCCGTGGGTCTGACCGTCCGTGAGGCCGAGCGCACCGGCCGGGACGTCGAGGTCGTCGACTACGAGATCGGTCACCTTGCGGGGGCCGTCCAGTACCGCCCCGACTACCGGGGCAGGGCCCGGGTCCTCATCGACCGGGACCGACAGGTCGTCGTCGGCGCCACCTTCGTCGGGCCGGGCGTCGCCGAGTTGCTGTACTCGGCCACCGTCGCCATCACTGGGGAGGTGCCGGTCGAGCGTCTCTGGCACGCCGTACCCGCGTTCCCCACCATCAGCGAGGTGTGGCTGCGCCTGCTGGAGACGAGGAGGGATTCATGACCACCGCACGCGACCTCACGATTGTCGCCCTGGGCATGCCGTCCGATCAGCCCGTGGGACAGGGAGACCTGTCCCTCGCGCTCGCGGGGGCCGAGGCCATCGATCTCCTGGAGAGCGGAGCGCTGAGCCTGGATGGCGACCGCATGGTGCCCGGTCCTCGGGTGGCGAGGGATGACCGTCTGCTGGACCAGGCGCACGCCTCGCTCACCCGGCGGAAGCCGTACGAGAAGGTCGACGCGTGGCTGTGGCGCCGTGGCAGCGACCTCGCCGCAGCCTATGCCGACGACCTGGAGCGGGCTGGGCTCCTCACTCACCCGCGGGGCCGCTTCGGGCTGCGTTCCGCGCGGACCGTCCTGGCCGACTCGCAGGCCCGCCGCAGTGCGGAGGAACGCAGGGCGTCCGGCGAGCCCGTCCTCGCCGCTCTGCTGGCGGCCGCGGGGATCGGGGAGGAGCCGGGCGAGGCCCGCGAGAGCCTCACCGGGGGCGCGGTCACCACGGTGCTGGCCGCCGTCGGCGACGCGGTGACACAGCTGGAGGCCGTACGACTTCGGCGGGACGTCGAGAACGCCGCGTTCGACAACATGTGGCGGGCGTAGGCCCCTCAGCGGGTTCTGACGCGGCGACGATGCGGGTGAACCTTTTCCCCCGGGACATCCGTGGAGGTAGGGGGAACAGAGAAAGCCCACGGAGGAACCCTTGGCACACACCCTGAGGTGCCTCACCCGTCCCGCGTGGCGGGCTGTGTCGCGCGGGGTGCACAGCGGTGCCCGTCTGGGGACCACCGCGCCCGCGGGACGAGCGGAGGTGTCAGCCGGAGCTGTCCGACTAGCCCTGGTCCACCAGGGTGTACATGACGGAACGCTGCTGCTTGTGGCGCCGGATACGTCCCTTGGCGACCAAGGACTCGAGGGTGTTCCGCACCACCTGCGGTGTGGGGTCGCGGTCCGGGTGCTTCTCGAGCAGCTCGTCCCGCAGCTCCTTCGCCAGACGCGGCTCCTCATACTGGCCGAGCAGGTCCGCCAGCAGGTCGCCGAGCAGAGGCTGATGCGACTTCCCCTTCGCGTCGGCCTTCGCCGTCTTGGCGGCCGGAGCGGACTTGGCCGACGCGGATCGTCGTGCGGGGGTTCCGACCGGAGCCCGCTTCGCCTTTGCGGCGACGGGCTCGTCCTGCAGCTGCTCGGGCAGACGGGACGCGTCCGCGAAACCCTCGTACCGCTCGGCGAGGTTGAGGATGTCCGCCAGGAGGGCTTCCTCCTGCTTCAACATCGTGATCCTCTCCGCCAGCTCCTGCTGTTTGCGGCGGTTCTCCTCCAGATCCGACGCGGCTTGTGCTACGTACCGCGATCGGAGCGTGGCGGCTGATTGGCTGGTCACACCGTTCACTCCCTCGATATGGATGACGTTGCGCATGGTACCCACGTCGGGGGTCCCGTGCGGATAAGTGTCAGCGCCAGATGGTTCGTCTGGCATGCCCACTCTTCACGATAGGCGCTGATGTGCCTGGGCATGTACCAAGTGTGGACTTTCTTCGACCTCCCGAGGGTTCGACGACGTCACTCGCACGAGGTTCCCTCCGCGCATACTGCCCGGTAAGTGTGTCGTCGAACCGTTGCCCGGCAACCCCTGGCGGGGCTCTGTGTGTGTGGGACCGTGCTGCGCCGTCCGGGGCCGGCTCCGTCACCTGGCGGCCTGCTCGCGGGCCGTCACAGCGGCCTCCTTGGCCGACCCGTGGTGCACGGGTCCGTGACCCGGCAGGACGAGACCCGCGTCCAGGCCCTCGAGCACGGTCAGGGATTCAAGAGCCCGGGCACGGTCCGTGTGGAACATGTCGGGCAGCAGCTGCGGTCCGCTGACCCGCGACGTGGGGTGCGCGGTCACCAGGGCGTCGCCGGTGATCAGGATGCCGCTGTCGGGCAGGTGGTAGACGCAGTGGCCCTTGGTGTGCCCCGGAGTGTGCACGGGCACCGGCGCACCGGGCAGGTCCAGTGCTCCCGCCGCGGGGAACGCCTGCGGCTCGCAGACCGGAACATGCGTGGTTCCGCCGGCTCGGAGGGCGTGTACGGCCCACGGGAGCACACCGGGCCGCCATGCCTGCGCGAGCACCTGGCCGACGGACACCTGGTCGAGGAAGTCGCGGCGGGCGTGCGGCACCTCCTCCTGGTGCATCAGGACGGGCACGTCGTACATGGCGCGCAGGTGCTCGGCCGCGCCGATGTGGTCGTTGTGCGCGTGTGTGACCAGGACGGCGGCCACGGAGCGTGCGTTCAGCCCGACCGCCTCCAGCGAGGCCAGCACGGCGTCGCGGTCGCCCGGGTAGCCGGTGTCGACGAGGGTGCAGCTGTCGCCGTCCTTGACGATGACCCAGTTGGTGTTGCTGCCGGACACCGCATAGACGTTGCTCTCGACGCGGACGATGTCGTCCTCACGCAGAAGGCTCGGCATGGTCGTTGTGATCCTCTCGTCGCCGGACCCCGGAAGGGGTCCGGCCGATGGATGAGGGGGCGCTCTGCCTACTTGGCGTCGCGCTGGAGATCGGCCGGAGTGGCTCCGGGCGGGCCGAGGATGACGTCGCCGAACTCCTCGGTGACAGCCTGGAACAGCCCCATGTCCCACTCGGTCTCGGTGGTGGCCAGGTGCGCGGGCGTCCCGGTGCGGCTGATGAGCTCCGCGAACCTGGCGGGAGAGGTGATGGCGAGGGTGCGCGCACCCTCGTTACCGGCCTTGATGGTGTGGGGCGTGTTCATCTTGATGGCGTAGAAGTCCCCGGACCGCAGGGTGAAGGCATCCTCACCGGACCACACCGTCAGCGAACCGGAGACGACCCAGATGCGCTCCTCGTAGCCGGTGTGCAGATGCAGCGGCGTCCCGGCGCCCGGGGGCAGGACGACATCGGACACGTCGTGCCGGCCCTCGGTGTCCTCCCCGGAGGCGAGGACCGACAGACGTAGATGCTGGCCGAGAACGAACTGACGGTCCTGGGAAACCGGCGGAGGAGAGGGGAAATCTGTCATACGTGTTACTCCTGCTCGGAGGGCGAAGGAGGTTTCTCCGGCCACAGAGTAACGTGTGAGTGGTCAAACCTGTGTGTCCGCCCTCGGTCCTGAACACATGCAATGGCCCGGACAAAATGCCGTCAGGCGGGCCCGGCGGCCCCGCCCGCACCTCTCGTCGGCTGTTCCGGCACCCCTGCACACCCGCACGTCGAGGGCCGGGAGGACTCGCTCATGTCCTCGCACACGGAGTCCCGCAGCGCCATGACGGCCTCGCGCAGTTCCGGCGGCAGGGGAGTGCTCAGCGAGGGCCTGCGGCCCCACAGCGGCCCCTGCGGCCGCGACCTCGTCGGCTCGCCCCTGGGCGCGGTTTGCGAGGGCAGCGCAGGCAGGAGGTTCGCGGCCGTCATCACGGCGCTCGCCCTGGCCGCGACCTCGGCCCGGGCCGTCGTCAGCGCCTCCAGGACGCTGGCGCCCAGCTGTGGGGCGGCCATTGCGCGGAACCGTTTGTCGACGAAGTGGATCCACGCCGCGTGGCCGTTGGCGCCCACGGTGACCTCCACGACGCCGTCCCTGGAACGCGCCGTCACCGACAGCGCCCTCATCTGTTCCCGGGCCCTGGACAGAGTTCCGTACCGCTCGGCGAAGTCGGCAAGGGCCTTCTCCAGACGGCTTCCCGGTGACGTTTCCATCGTCCTCCTCTGCCGGTGAAGCCACCCGCAGGCGGCACGCACATCCTCGCCGCATGTTCCCGAAAGGGGAAGAGGACGAGTGTGCCGGAGGGCGGCCCGGCCCAGGGCCCTCCGACACATGTTGGACACGAGAAGGCCGCGTATTTGGTTCACATGTGCGCTGGTTATGCTCCGTGCCGAGCGCACACTCCCACTTGGAGGACTCTTGTTCAGCATCACCGTACGTGACCACATGATGGTCGCCCACAGTTTCCGCGGCGAGGTCTTCGGCCCGGCCCAGCGGCTGCACGGGGCGACGTTCGTCGTGGACGCGACGTTCCGGCGCCCGGAGCTGGACGACGACAACATCGTCGTCGACATCGGTCTGGCCACCGCGGAACTCGGCAAGGTGATCGGCGAGTTCAACTACCGCAACCTCGACGACGAGGAGCGGTTCCACCAGGTGAACACCTCGACGGAGTACCTGGCCAAGGTGATCGCCGACCGCCTGGTCGAGGCGATCCACGCGGGCGCGCTGGGGGAGGGCGCCCGGGGGATCCGCGAGGTGGGCGTGACATTGCACGAGTCGCACATCGCGTGGGCCAGTTACGAGCGCGACGTGTGACCCGCACCCGCACTCAGCAACGCACGGTGACCGGGGGAGTGTTGTACCCCTCGGCCCGCAGCTTCGGCCGGCCCGAGGGCAGGGCGGACGCGGGCCACGTCAGTGTGACCGTGCGGGTCTCACCGGGCAGCAGCCACAGGTAGTTGTCGTCGTAGAGCGTCGGCAGGACACGGGCGCCGTCCTCGCCCAGCAGGGAGAGCCGGACCATCGCGGCGACCATGGACCCCCGGTTGCGGACCGTAGCGGTCGCCGTGCGCCGCTCCCCGTCGCGCGACACCTGCGTGAGAGCGGCCGACAGCCTGGCCTGCTGGACCTGGTTGAGGGCCCGCAGCGCCTCAGGGGTGCGGCAGCGCCAGTAGGTGTTGCGCGACAGGACCTGACCCCTGTCGTCCATGAGGGTCAGCCGCAGCAGGTGCAGGTTCGGCAGGTCGTCCTCGGGAGCCGCGGTGAACGCCGCCGCCGAGGACGCGGGATCCACGTCCACGCGCGCCTTCCGGGTGCCGGAGATCCGACGGCCTGACAGGTCGTACGTCTCCGCCGTGACCGTCGCGCCCTTGAGCGCCGCACGGGTGTGGTTGACCGCGATGACCTGCCACTTCACCGGGTCGGCCTGGACGTGCA
This sequence comes from Streptomyces sp. NBC_00019, assembly GCF_045041015.1. Classification (NCBI taxonomy): domain Bacteria; kingdom Bacillati; phylum Actinomycetota; class Actinomycetes; order Kitasatosporales; family Streptomycetaceae; genus Streptomyces; species Streptomyces sp. NBC_00019. The sequence continues at coordinate 236,329 of NZ_CP108303.1, read as the reverse complement.
GGGGTTCGCAGGCGCTCCGGCAGCCGAAGTAGGCGCCGTTGACGTCGAAGTCGTAGTCGTAGGTCTGCCAGACGGTGCTGTGCCAGGCCGGGTGGGACATCCACAGCATCAACCCGCTGGCGTTGTCCCACAGGTTGGCGTTCCAGGCCTCGAACATGGCGCGGAAGTTCTCGTAGTTGACGAACTGTGCCTTGCGTGTGAGGTCGTCCAGGTCGCGGGCCGTGCCGAGGCGGGTCTCGATGGCCGTCTTGTAGTTCTGCGGCGCCTGGTTGCCGCGCTCGCTCCAGTCGTGGTGGTACCAGGCACCGCCGATCGGCCATTCCGGCCCGTCGTCGCCGACCATGGCGCGGGTGCTGGCGGCGGTGGAGATGACGGGCATGCCGATCTCGGTGTGGAAGCCGAAGTCCTTGCTGCCGTACGTCGACGGATCGAAGTAGCGCTCCGGCTCGACCCAGCCGTAGGGGCCGCCGCCGGTGACGATGCCGCCGGCCGAGTTGTTCTGGTAGAGCACTCCCGGCACCTGGCTCTCGACCGCCTTGCGCATGCCCTCGTCGACTGCGGCCGGCGGATTGCCCTCGTTGGCGCCGCACCACACGGCCACGCTCGGGTGGATGCGGTAGCGCAGCACGGTGTCCCGGGCCACGGACAAGAACGCCTCGTGGTCCGGCGGGTTCATGCTCCAGGCGTTGGGGAAGTCGTTCCACACCAGGATGCCGTGCTCGTCGCAACTGGCGTAGAACTCCTCACGGTTGCTGCTGCCGACCCAGTTGCGGATCATCGTGAAGTTCATGGCCCGGTGCATACGCACCGCCGCGTCCATTCGCTCGGCGGGCATCCGGCGCAGCAGTTCGTCCCAGCCCCAGTTGCCGCCGCGCACCAGCACCCGTACGCCGTTGACGCTGATCTTCAGCGGATCGGGGGTGTTGGAGACGGTCGTGACATCGGTCCAGGTGTCGCCGTCGTCGGACACCTGGATGGTGTACGTCTTCGGGTACGCCTGCTCCCACAGGACCGCGACCCGGTCGAAGCGCCGGGCGGAGCCGAGGTCGACCTGGATCCACTGGTGATCCTCGTAGGAGGAGGACCAGCGGGTGCCGGGGTCGCCGTCAGTGGCGTGGGCCGCCGGGTGGTCGTCCTCCTCGCTGGAGGCGGTCGCCTGCCGGTGCAGCGCGAGGTCGGTGCCCGGCTCGGCGCTGTCGACAACCGCCAGCGACCACAGGGAGTTGCCCCAGCTGGTGTTGCGGATGCCGCAGGACAGGCGGACGTGACGGGCCGTGCGGGCCTCGAAGTCGGTCACCCGGAGGCTGGCGTCCCCGCTGTTGAAGGCCAGGGGGACGGCCGTGTTGTCCACGGACGCGGCGTCCGTCCACTGCTCGCCGTCCGCGGAGACCTGCACGACGAAGGTCCGTGCGTAGGCCTGCTCCCAGACCAGGTCGACCCGGTCGAAGGACTGCACCGAGCCGAGGTCGACGCGGATCCATTGGTCGTCGGCAAAGTCGGAGGACCAGCGGGTGTGCGAGTCGCCGTCGGTGACATGGGCGGCGCTGTGGCCGTCCTCGTCGACGCTGGAGGCCTCGGCCGGGGCGTGCAGGGCGAGGTCGGTGCCGGGGCGGGCGCTGTCGAACACCGACAGCGCCCACAGGGAGCTGCCCCAGTCGGTGGCGCGGGTGAGACAGCGGACGCGGACGTGGCGGGCGTGCCGGTCACCGACCTGGACGGTCTGGGTGCAGGCGTCGGAGGACGGGGTGAACTTCAGCGGGGTGTCGTACTCGTAGCCGAACTGCCGTATGCCGAAACGGGTGGTGCGCCGGTCGCTCTCGCCGCCGCCGGTCCGGGCGACCAGGGTGAGGTCGTGCAGGGTGGGCTCGCCCAGGCCGTTGGGCCACCACAGGTCGGGGTCCTGCACCCGCAGGGCGCTGAACGCGTCGGGGGTGAAGATGACATCGATGTCCTCGCCGGCCGGGACGGTGACTGTGCGCGAGACGCGGACGTCTCCGAAGGAGGCGGAGACGGTGGCCTCGTGGTCGGTGGAGTCGGCGTTGCGCACCGGGACGGTCAGGGTGAGCTCGGCGACCGACAGGTCCGGCAGCGCGGGCAGCACGGTGTCGACCCGCGGGTCGCCGATCACGACGTGGCCGGTCGATCGCAGCCGTACGTGGTTCCAGATACCGGCCGAGCGGTCGCGGACGGCCGGCATCCAGTCCCATCCCGAAGAGGCAAGGTACGTCGGCGAGTTGAGGTTCATCGTGTTGGCTCCGGCGTCCACCCAGGCCTCGCCCGCCGGACCCTTGTCGCCGGGGCTGCCGGGCACCGGCATGGGGGAGATCCGTACGGCGAGCGCGTTGCCGCCCGAGGCGGCCAGGAAATCGGTGATGTCGTGGGCGGAGCGGGCGAAAGGGAACGTCACCTCGCCCACTCCGTGTCCGTTGAGCCAGATCTCGGCCTGGTGGTTGACACCGTCGAACTCCAGCCAGATGTGCCGCCCCTGGCCGGTGCGCAGGCTGCGGGGCAGGTCGAAGTCCCGCCGGTACCACCAGGAGTGCCGGGACAGCGCCTCGGGGACGCGCAGGTTGTTCAGTCCCGCGACCGGGTCGGGCAGCTTTTCCTGGTCGACGAGGGAGCCAAGGACGGTGCCGGGCACGGTCGCGGGCAGCCAACGGCTGGTGTCCACGCCGGTGTGCGACAGGGCCGCGCCGTCGCCGTCCGTCCAGTCGTCCAGGGTGAGTGTCCAGCCCGACTCCAGCGGCACCGTGCCGTCGGCGGCCACGGTGAGCCGGGGTGCGTCGCCGTGGTGGAGGCCCCAGTCGGTCCAGCCGGTGGCCTTCGGGCGGTGGCCCGGGGCGGTGCCGTACACCTCGAAGCCGTTGAGGCCGAGGGGGTGGGGGCTGGAGCGCCGGTGGGCCGTCATCCGTATCCAGCGGGCCGTGACGGGCTTCTGCAGCGGGATGTCCACCACGCCGCCGGTGCCGGCCGTGGTGCGGTACGCACTGGTCCAGGAGGCGCGGTCGCGGGACGTCTCGACGACGAACTCCCTGGCGTAGCTGGAGAGAATCTCCTTGCCCGTGGTGCCCTGGCGTGGGTTTCCGCTGGTCGGCGGGGTGAACACCGGGTCGCTCGCGTCGGCCTCGAAGGTCAGCCGGACGCGGTCGACGCGGCAGTCCGTCTCCAGGTCGACCTCGATCCACTGCGGGTCGCCCGCCTCGGCACGCCATCCGGTGCCGCGCACACCCTGCGCCGGGAGCGCGTCCACCGCGAACTCGGCGGGGGCGGGCGCGTAGGCCTGCGAGGAGACCCGGACGGGGCGATGGGCGGCGATCTCACCGCGCGCGGCGGAAGCGCCGGTGCCGGTCACACTCGCGGTGCGCGGGGCGGCGTCTGCCGCCGGCGCGAGGACCGTGCCCAGGCCGAACCCGGCCAGTAGTGTCGAGCCGGTCGCGACGACGGTGCGCCGGGTGGGGTGTGACGATGGATACGACTGATCGGCCATGGGTGAGTCGTCCGCTCCCGTGATCTGACAACGTTGCCATAGGCTGTTGCCGTAAACACTCCCCTGTCAAGGGTCGTGACGATGACAAAGAAACGTGTGAACGGTGATGACATCTCCTGACGACTGCGCCACGCCGATGACCCCGCACCCGCGACCCACAGACCCCGCCTTCGCCGAACTGCTGCTCTCCAGCCATCTGCGGCTGGTGGGCGAGCCACTGTGTCCGGCGGTGCGGGACATCGGGCGGGATGCCGGGCGGTGGCTGTACGAGCAGGCTCCGTTCGGGCTGCTGGCGCATGACACGTCCGCCGATCCGCGCTTCGTCTACGCCAACAGCACGGCACAGGACTGCTTCGGCTACTCCTGGGACGAGTTCGTCGGCCTGCCGTCCCGGCTGTCGGCGTGCCCGGACGGACAGGAGGACCGGGAGGCGTTCGTGCGCGCCGTGACAGCCCACCACTTCGCCACCGGCTACCGGGGGATACGCGTCGGCAAGAGCGGGCGGCCCTTCTGGATCGAGGACGTGACCATGTGGGATCTGATGGACACGAGCGGGCGGATCCACGGCCAGGCCGCGGTGTTGCGCTCCTGGTCGCCGGTGGACAGGTGAAGGGGCCTCTGGGTCCTGTCGTACGACGAGCCCGCCATGGTGTGTCGCCGTGGCGGGCTCGTCATGTGGTGCGCAGGGGCTGGGGGACCTACTGGAAGTCGCAGCCCGGGTTGGGGGCGTCCTCCGACAGCGGGGCGCCGTGCGGCAGGACGTACAGGACGTCGAGGACGACATCGGTCGTACCGAGGTTGCGGCCGATGTGCACATGGTCCGCGCCGGACGGCTCGGTGAGGCTGCTGCCGGCCTGGTAGACGCCGTCGGACTCGCAGTCAGCGTCGAAGTGGCTGAGTGTGCCCTGTTCGACGAAGCCGTAGAGGGTTCCGTCGTGGTAGTGCCAGCCCGTGCTCTGGCCCGGGGGGATGGTGACCTGGCGGAGGATGTAGTCCTTCCCGCCGAACGTGGTCTGGGAGATGATCTTTCCCGTTACGCCCGGACCGCCAGGGGTGGCGAACGCCGTGCCTGCACCGAGGGACAGACTGACGGCGGCAGCCGCGGTCACACCCAGCCGCAGCAGGTTCTTACGCAATGTGGTCATACCTTTCAGGTGGCTGTCTCGCTTACGACTATCACACGTGTCTTCTTGGGGTGCCGGTTCAGGAGGTGAGCTCAAGGAGGCTCGGCACACGTGACATACATCGCACGGCGCGTATGTGTTTGGGGTTCGTCGAGACGGGGAATCGACGTCCCGGAGCGAAGAGTCCCTGGTGAGAGGGGTTCTCTGGGCGCGTGTGTCTGGCGGTCGCGAGCCGCGGCACTACGGCGGCACAAATGCGGCAGGTTTCTGGCACTTGCCGCTGCCTACAGTGCGCACGCGGGGGTTACATCCGGCCCCCGGTCGCCGCACGACAGAGAACCAGGATGGTTCAGAACACTATGGCTACGCCCCTCACGGCTATGTCCCGGTCCGAGCTGCTCGGCACCATCATGAGGGAACACCGGGACGGCCTTGTCTCGTACGCCGAGAAGATGCTGGGTGACCACGGACTCGCCGAGGACATCGTCCAGGAGACCATCATCCGGGCCTGGCGGAACATCGACAGACTCCTCGGGATGGAGGGGTCGGTCCGCGGCTGGCTGTTCACCGTGACCCGGCACCTGGTCATCGACTGGGTGCGCAAACCCCATGCCCGGAGGGAGGTCGTCGGAGTCACCTACAACGACCCCGTGTCGCGTACCGACAGCACTGAGGCGGTGCACGACGCCCTGGTGGCCAGGCCCTTACTGCGCCGGCTGTCTCCCGATCACCGTGCCGTGCTGGTCCACATATACCTGTGCGACCGCAGCATCCAGGAAACCGCCGGCATCCTCGGCATCCCGGCCGGCACGGTCAAGAGCCGTCACCACAACGCCCTGCGCAAGCTGCGGGGCGTTGTGCGACCCGAGGCCGCCTGAGCGCTTCGCTGGACGAACGGTGATGAACCTGCGGGCCGATGGGGGCTGGTCGCGCCGTTCCCCGCGCCCCTTACGGGGCCGTCTAGAAGCCGGTCGAGCGCAGACACATCTCCAGTGCCGAGGTTAGTTGCCGGCGGAACGTCTCGCCGCGGGGGTCGTGGCCGATGGCGCGGACGAGTTCCGGCAGCAGGTATTGCTCGGCGACGATCCAGCCGGCGGCGTCCGCGTGGTCGCCGAACTTCTGGGGCCTCACCCCTGGTCTCGGCGCTGGCAGGGTCACGCTGCTGCAGTGCGGTGCGAGCAGCGCGGTGGCGGCGTTGGCGCTGTACAGATAGTGCTCGAACATCCTGGCCAGTGCCTCGGACCGCACGGTCGGGGCATCCAGGAGCGAGCCGAGCTCTCTCGCGTAGGCGCGCAGCAGTTCGTGACAGGTGTACCGGCCGTCGGTCAGTTCGACGAGCAGGTGATGGTCCATCAGCTCGGCCACGTCCTGCCGGGTGCCGCGCCGGTCGGTGCCGGCCAGGCTGGCGGCGGCCGGCAGGGTGATGTCACGCGTGGGATGCAGGCCGAGCAGCCGGAACAGCCGCGCGGCGCTGCTGCTCAGCGCTTCGTAGGAGCGGTGGAACGAACTGCGGATGTCGGTGCGGGTGTCGCGGCTGGAGAGAACGTCGAGGCAGTCGTTGGCGTCCTGGAGTCTGGCGGCGAGCGAGGCCAGCGGGAACTGCGGCTGCACCAGGGCTCGGGTACCGGCGACGGCCAGCGCCAGCGGCAGCCCGCCGCACAGCTCCACGATCTCCTCCGCGGCAGCGTGCTCGGCTCTGGTCCGGTCGGTGCCCAGGCGCCGGTCGAGCAGTTCGAGGCCCTCCTCGCGGGTCATGGGATCCAGCGTGATGATCCGGGCGTTGTCCGTGACGGCCAGGCCCTCCAGCTGCCGTCGGCTCGTGACGATGGCGAGGCAGCCCGGCGCGGCGGGGAGCAGGGGACGTACCTGTTCGCTGTCCTCGGCGTCGTCCAGGACGAGGAGCAGCCGACGCCCGTCCAGGGCACTGCGGTAGGCGGCGGCGAGTGCGGCGTCGCTCGCGTGCGAACGGTCGTGCTCCACGCCCAGCGCGCCGAGCACCTCGGCGATGGCCTCGGCTGGGTCGAGCGGAGGGCGGGAGGTGTGGTGGCCCTGGAGGTCGATGTGGATCTGTCCGTCGGGGAAGTGGTCGGCGACCAGGTGGCCCCAGTGCACGGCCAGCGTCGTCTTGCCGACTCCCGCCATGCCGCAGATGGCCGCGGTCATCGTCGCGGGCCGGCTCTCGTCCTTGAGTGGCAGCAGCTCCAGGCACTGGCTCAGTGTCTGCCGACGGCCGGCGAAGGAGGCGCAGTCCGCAGGAAGTTGGGCCGGTCTGCCGACTTCCACGAGACGGCGCGGGCGAGCGTCCGGGGCCCGGGAGACCCTGCGCTGGAGCAGGTGCTGCTGGGCGGCGCGCAGTTCGGGGCCGGGCTCGACGCCCAGCTCCTCGGTCAGCGCCCCGCGGATGGTCTCGAACTGCTGCAAGGCCTCGGCCTGTCGGCCGGTGGCGGCCAGGGCGGCGATCACCCGGGAGTGCAGTGCCTCGTCGAAAGGGTGGCACTCCACGGCGCGCCGCAGCACGGTGAGCATCTCCTCCGTCAGCGCGGGCGCCGCAGTCAGGACGGCGTCGGCGGCTTCCTTCACCGTCGCGACGAACTCGTGGCCGACCGAGGTGAACACCGGATGCCGGGCCACCGAGGTGCCGGCGGCGACGACGGGACCGCGCCACAGCCGGAGTGCTTCGACGAAGTCCTCCGCGGCCTGTGCGGAAGCGCCGCCCCTGACGGCCAGCTGTGCCTGGGCGCGCAGGTCGCGAAAGCGGAGCAGATCCGAGGTCGAGGTGTCGGCCAGCAGGCGGTAGCCGTCGGCGGCGCGGACGAGGTGTTCGGCGTGGGTGCGGCTGCGCAGTTCTGGTTCGAGGGTCCTGCGCAGCGCGCCGATGTGCCGGTGCACCACGTTGACGGCGCTGGCCGGCGGTTCCTCGTCCCACAGGATGTCGACCGCCTCGCTCAGGGTGAGCGGGCCGGGGGCGCGGAGCAGCAGCAGGGCGAGCAGGGCCAGTCTCTTCGGGGGCCCCAGGTCGATCTCGGTGTCCCCGCGCATCGCCCGCACGGTACCGAGGATTGAGTAGCGCACTGTCGCGTCCATCTCGCGGCTGACCTCGCCATTTCTCATGAGGTGCTGTTGGTCGCCTGTCGTCACCGCGCCGCCGGGGGACCCAAGCCGTCTCCGCCCGAGGGGCTTGCGGCCAAGACCGCGAAGTGTAGCCACGATTTGTGACACGTTTGCGCAGCCGCGGAGGGCTCGAGGTGTGTCATCGCGGCGGTGGTGTCCGGATGGAACCGTCTCTCCTGGGCGGTCGCAGCCAGGGCGACTCCCCAGGGTGTCGGGTGCCGCATCGAGCCTGGCAGCCGGCGACGGTCGGCGGATCCGTCAACTGATTCCTCCTGCCGTGCCCGCAAGCACGTCGCACGACCGACATGTGTGCCTCCGAGGGATGGGAAGTAACCGGCTTGACAGGTGACGACATTTTCATGAAGTTGCGTCACCTGTCAAGATGGTTACTATCGATGAACCTCGTGATGGCCCGTTCCGTTCGTTTTCATGGCAGGCTCCTGTCCGGCTGGGCGAGTGCTGTGAAAGCCTGTTCACTGGCGGGCCGGTCCGAGCGGTGCCGCCGGGCGGTGGCACATGTGTCCCGCACGACGGCCGTACCGCTGTCGGCTTCGAGTCGTCATGCTGGTGAGAGGAGCAGCTCTTGTACGCCCTGGTCCCTGACGATGCCGTGTTCTTCGCGAAGTTCCAGAGCCTGGAAGAACCGCTTCTGCGCCACCTCTACCGACTGCACAGCGCAGGCCTGGAGTCCGACGACGAGCGGGTCGTCTCGGATGCCTACGACAGCTGGGTGCAGGTGCTGCTGAAGCTGCCGCTGTGGTCCCGGTGGCACAGCGAAGAGGCGTCCGCCGACCCCGCTCCGGCCGAGCAGCGGTACATCCTGCACAGCGTGGGCGGCGACCAGTTGACGAGTCTGTACCCGATCGAGCTGACCGCGGTCGACCTCGGGCATCTGGCGGCCGGCCTCGACCTGTTCGTCGAGGCCGACAGGGTCTGGCGTCCGGTGCCGGAACAGGCGTGTGCCGAACCGCCGGATCGGGAGGAGATCCTCACCGATGTCTTCCGACGCGTCATGGACGTGCTGCTGCTGCCGCCCCCGCAAGGCCTTCTGGGCACCCTGCGGCATATCGTGCCCCAAGGGCCCGCCGTCTCCGTGACCCTGCCGGCCGAGCAGGAGGCGGAGTACCGGCGCTACTGCGAGGAGATCGTGACCATCCTCAGCTCGGGTGACACGTTCGCCCTCTGCAGCCACCGAGCCATGTATCTCTGAGACACCTCGAAGTGGCGACCGGACGCGCATGCCGAGGTGAACCTTTTCGGCCGTCGGCTGCGTTCTTCAGATGGAAGGCCCTGCCGCCGGACGCGCGGGCGGCGGAGCCGTGACGGGACATTCGGAGTCCACCCACGATCCCGTGGTCCGTTCCCGTCCCCGCACTGGCGGCCGAGTCCCGTTTGAGGCCGCCAGTGCGCACCTGCCGCGAGGACGGCTGTGGGTTCAGGCCCTCGTCCCAAGGGCCCGTTCCGACAGCACGCTGAGCACCGCGTTCAAATGTGTCATGAGGACTTCACCACGGATGCGCTAACACGTGTGCCTCGTGATACATTCCGTGATCCGCCGGCCCGCGGACGCCTTTCGGCGGTCCGCCCGGTCGTCGTCTTCGCCTCGCGGCACGGAAACAGGGATGAGGGGTCCACGGATGTCCGCCACGCAGGCGTCGGAAACGGAAGGCGCCCCTCTCTTCAAGGAATTCCTCGCCGTCCACGCCGTCATGACCCGGGGCGCGGAACTCGTCGTCAGGTCCTTCACCGAACTGGCGGGCGGTGCGGCCGTCGACACGAGGACCCTGGTGACGACCGTGCAGTGGTTTGTCGACTTCGTACGCCATCACCGCCTCAGCGAGGACGAGCTGCTCTGGCCGGTGCTGCGGGAGCGGTGTCCCGAGGCGGTCCGCAGCCTCGACCTGCTAGCCGAAGCGGACGACGCGCTGGCCGACGGGCTCGACGAGCTGGAGAGCGTCATCGCGCGGATCGCCGAGGAGCGCCGGGCCGGCGGATCGGTGAGCTGGGGGCACGCGATGAAGGAGGGGACGCTCGCCTCCCGCCGGATCCGGGACGGGCTGGCCGAGCGCTTCGCCGTCATGGAACCGCTGCTCAGGGGGATGCTCCGCAAGGCTCTGGACGAGGATGTCCCGAAGCTCCGCGAGGCGGTGGCCGACGGAGTCCGGCGCGGTGAGCCGCACCTGGTCCTCGGCCTCCTGGAGCACCCCGAGCCCGTTCCTGGCCGGGAACGGGTCCACGCCGCCTTCCCGCTGCCCGTGCGCTGGGCACGGGGCATGCTGCTGAGCAGGTTCCGCAAGACCCTCAAGGACCTCGCCGCCGACTGAGCCCCGCGTTCGCCGGGACCGTGCGCCGCCCGGGTGAGGGGGTCAGTGTGTGGTCGCGGCGGGCGCGGTCTTCTTCCGTGCGCGGTATGCGGCCGCCTTGATCTTGTTGCCGCAGGACTCCATGCCGCACCACTGGCGCCGCATGCCCCGGGAGCGGTCGATGTAGACCCGGGTGCACTCGGGGTTGCCGCACTCCTTGATCAAGGGGACGTCCGGGCCGCTGAGCAGTTCCACGGCCTGCCGGGCGACGGTCGCCAGCGCCTGCTCGGGCGTCGCTTCGGTGAGCCGCCCGATCAGGGTGAGCTGCGGCGTCACCGGGGTCTTGCGCGCGGCGGCGTTGACCGCGTCGAGCGCCTCCCGGTCGAAGTCCTCGCCGAGGCGGCGGTTGGTGACGAGCTGGTAGACGGCCTCGCGTACGGTCGTGGCCTCCCGGACGTCGTCCTCCGCGCCGGGAGTGATCGTGTCCACAAGGCCGGACTCCAGGTACCAGGCGTTCAGCCGTTCCGGTGTCACGAACATCTCGAACCGGGTCGAGCGCCGGGCTCGGAGGGTGGCCGCGAAGTCGAGGGCCGGGTGCCCGCATACGAAGACATGGTCAAGATTCACATCACCATCTTGACAGGTGACTTATGTCGAGCGCAAGGAGTGTCACCGCTCCAGACGGTTCTCCCTGGTCACAGCGTGCTCGAGAGCGTACGGCACCGCCTCCTGTCGGTCGCGTCCCGGTTCCAGGCGGAGTTCGCGGCCCTGCCACCGCCGGCGCAGCCAGCGGTCGTGGCTCGCCACGACGATCGCGCCGTGGCCCGGGCCCAGGGCGTCCTCCAGCTCGTCGCACAGACGCGGGGAGAGGTGGTTGGTGGGCTCGTCGAGCAGGAGCAGCTGAGGTGGGCGGGCGACCAGGAGGGCCAGCGCCAGGCGGCGGCGCTGACCCACCGACAGATGCCCGACCGGTTTGCCCAGGTCCGCCTCGTGCATCAGTCCGAGCGAGCCCAGCGGCACCTTCTCGGCCCGCTGCGGGCCCAGCGACAGCTCGTAGGTGTCCCGGACCGTGCGCTCGGGCCGCTCGAACACGGTGTCCTGGGTGAGCAGCCCGACCGTCAGCCTGCGCCGCCGGTGCACCTCGCCCTCGGCCGGGAGACGTCCGGCGAGCACGGCGAGCAGCGTCGACTTGCCCGCCCCGTTGCCGCCCGTGATGAGCAGCCGGTCCGTCGTCGACACCTCCAGGCCGTCCAGTGCGAGCCGGCCCGGCACCCGCACCTCGTGCAGGGAGACCAGGGGCCGCGGGTCCTCCTCGGTACGTGCGGCCAGTTCCCCGGCCGCGAACCGCAGCGGGCGTGGCGGTTCGGCGGCCTGGGTGCGCTCGAGCTCCTCCAGCCGCCGGGTGGCGTTGCGGACCCGGCGGGAGATCTGGTTCTGCACCCGGCCGGCCCGGTGGCCGTAGCCCATCTTCTCGTTGTCGGTGCGGCCCCGGTCCGGCGCGACCCGGTGCGCGGTCACCCCCGCCGCGTGCCGCAACTCCGCCAGTTCCTCCTGTTCCTCGGCGTACCGCCGCTCCCAGCGCTCCCGCTCGGCGCGCTTCTCCGACAGATAGGCGCTGTAGTTGCCGCCGTAGCGGACCGGGCCGTCCACCGCCGGGTCGAGGTCGATCAGGTCGGTGCAGACGGCGTCGAGGAACGCCCGGTCGTGGCTGGCGACGACCACGGTCCCGGGCAGGCCGCGAACCTGCTCCTCCAGGAAGGCGGCGGCGCCGTCGTCGAGGTGGTTGGTCGGCTCGTCCAGCAGCAGCGCCGACGGCCGGCGTACGAGCAGCGCGGCCAGGGCCAGCCGGCCGCGCTGTCCGCCGGAGAGCGAACCGAGCGTGCGGGCGTGCCCGAACGCGCCGAGACCCAGGCCTTCGAGGACCAGGGCCGCACGGCGGTCGGCGTCCCAGGACTCCCGGTCCTGGGCCTGCTCGAGGCGTCTTCCGTAGGCGTCGAGGAGCTCCTGGTGGCCGGGGTCCTCCTCCGGGACGCGGGCGAGTTCCTCGCCGAGCCGGTCCAGCTCGGCGAGGTCCTCACGGGCCTCGCGCAGCGCCTCGTCCAGCACGTCGGCGATGGTCGAGTCGGCGTCGTACGGCATCTCCTGGTGGAGGAAGCCGAGGTCGGCGGGGCGGGTGACGCTTCCCGCGTCGGGTTCGTCCACGCAGGCGAGCACCCGCAGCAGGGTGGATTTGCCGACGCCGTTCTCCCCGATCAGGCCGATGCGGTGGCCGGGGGAGGCGGTCAGGGAGATGCCGTCGAGGACGCGACGGCCGCCCAGGTTGCGGACGAGGTCGTGGGCGAGCAGAGCGGGCTGGGGCATGGGGAACCGTCCGACGTGATCGGTATTCGGCCCGCGGGGCATGCCGCCTCGGACGCGGGCCACTGCACACGCTGGTGGCTCACACCGCGGGCGCTCCCGTCTCCGTGAGCGTGCCGTCGGCCAGCCGCAGCCAGCGGTTCACGCCGATCTCGGTGAGGAACCGCTCGTCGTGGCTGACCACCATGAAGGCGCCCTGGTAGGAGTTGAGCGCGCTCTCCAGCTGGCCCGCGCTGACCAGGTCGAGGTTGTTGGTCGGCTCGTCGAGCAGCAGCAGATGCGGGGCCGGTTCGGCGCACAGCACGCAGGCCAGGGTGGCGCGCAGCCGCTCGCCGCCGGAGAGCACCCTGACGGGCAGGTGCGCCCGCGCGCCCCGGAACAGGAAGCGGGCGAGCAGGTTCATCCGCTCCGCCTCGGGCCGCTCGGGGGCGAACGTGGCGAAGTTCTCCGCCACGGTGCGGTCCAGGTCCAGCAGGTCCAGACGCTGCGAGAGATACGCGATCCGGCCGTCGTTGCGCTTGATCTCCCCGCCCTCGGGGGCGAGTTCGCCGGTGATCAGACGCATCAGGGTGGTCTTTCCTGCGCCGTTGGGGCCGGTCAGCGCGATGCGCTCGGGGCCCCGGACGGACAGGTCGACGCCGCCGGGGGCGAACACGTCCTTCTCCCCGAGGCAGACCTGCATCCCCTCGCCGAGGAAGAGGTTGCGGCCGGCGGGCACCTGGGTGTCGGGCAGTTCGAGGGTGAGGCGCTGCTCGTCGCGCAGGGCGCGTCCGGCCTCGTCGAGCCGGGTCTTGGCCTCGCTGACCCGGGAGGCGTGCATCGTGCCGGACTTGCCCGCGGCCTCCTGCGCGCCCCGCTTCATATTGCCGGCGAAGATCTTGGGCAGACCCGCGTTCTTGAGGTTCTTGGAGGCGTTGCTCATCCGGCGCTCGGCGCGTTCGCGGGCCTGCTGCATCTCCCGCTTCTCCCGCTTGAGCTCCTGCTCGGCGTTGCGGACGTTCTTCTCGGCGACCTCCTGCTCGGCGCGCACGGCCTCCTCGTACTCGGTGAAGTTGCCGCCGTACAAGCGCAGTTCGTCGCTGCCGAGTTCGGCGATGCGTTCCATGCGGTCGAGCAGCGCACGGTCGTGGCTGACCAGCAGCAGGCAGCCGGTGAAGTCCGACAGTACGTCGTAGAGCTTGTGCCGGGCCTCGAGGTCGAGGTTGTTGGTGGGCTCGTCGAGCAGCAGTACGTCGGGGCGCCTGAGCAGCTGGGCGGCGAGTCCGAGCGAGACGACCTGGCCGCCGCTAAGCGTGCTCAGGCTGCGGTCCAGGGTGAGGTCGGCGAGGCCCAGGCGGTCGAGCTGGGCGCGGGTGCGCTCCTCGATGTCCCAGTCGTCGCCGATGGTGGTGAAGTGCTCCTCGCTGACGTCCCCGGACTCCACGGCGTCCAGGGCGCGGATCACCGCGGCGACACCGAGCACCTCGGCGACCGTGAGGTTGCCGGTCAGGGGCAAGCTCTGCGGGAGGTAGCCGAGAGTGCCGCCGACGGACACCGAGCCGGTGGCGGGCTTGAGTTCACCGGCGATCAGTTTGAGCAGGGTGCTCTTGCCGGAGCCGTTGGGTGCGACCAGGCCGGTGCGGCCGGGGGTCACGGTGAAGGACAGGTCGTGGAAGACCGGGGTGTCGTCGTGCCAGGCGAAGGAGAGGTTCGAGCAGACGATCGCGGCGTCGGACATGGAGGCGACCTCAAAGGGACTGAGGGCAGAGCTTGGACTTCTGCCCTGGGCAGACGTGGGCAAAGGGGAACGACGATACGGACCACCTCGGCAGCGCTCCTGTGCGCCGGCCGGTGGCCGTCAGATCCGGGTCTCACCCGGAGATGTCGTCTTCACCCACCACGTCTGTGACTCCTCGATACACGGTCAACGTCACTCACAGCGTAGCAGTCGTGTTCCTTTCTGCCGCGGCGGTGGCGCGGCAGGCCCCGTCTCATACGTGTTGACAGCTCCGATATCTCCATGCAAGCATCGTCACCAGTTAAACCGGTGACGATGTTGTGGCCCACAGGTCCGGCAGAGGTCACACGTGTTGGAAGGAGCGCACACCATGGCGGAAGAGCCGAAGCCGAGGACCGGGGGCGCACCGGTGGGGCGGCGGGCGATGCTGGGCATGCTCGGCGCGGGCGCGGCGGGGCTCGCCACCGCGCCCTATCTCCAGCGCGGCTGGGAGGGGTTCCTCGCCAAGGCCTCGCAGGTCGACGCCACAGGCCTGACCGGTCTGCTGCCCAATCCGGGCGGCTTCCGCTACTACAGCGTCGTCGGCTCGGTGCCGCACAAGGACGAGACGAACTACGCACTCACGGTCGGCGGGCTGGTGGAGAAGCCGAAGACCTACACGCTCGACGCGTTGCGTGCGATGCCGCAGACCCGGGTCGTCCACGACGTCGTGTGCACCGACGGATGGCGCGTGGAGAAGACACCGTTCGAGGGGGTGAAGCTGGCCGACATCCTCGACGACGCAGGGGTGCGTTCCGCGGGCGCGGCGATCCGGTTCACGTGCTTCGACGGCGCCTACAGCGAGAGCCTCACCCTGGAACAGGCGCGCCGCTCGGACGTCCTGGTGGCGCTGAACATGCAGGACAAGCCCATCACCCACGCACACGGCGGACCGGTCCGCCTCTACGTGGCCCCCATGTACTTCTACAAGTCGGCCAAGTGGCTGTCCGGCATCTCGGTCACCGACGAGGTCGTTCCCGGCTACTGGGAGGAGCGCGGTTATGCGGTCGACGGCTGGCTCGACGGAGCCGACCGGCACAGCGACGCGGCCTGAACACGACGGCCGGGTCCGCCGGTTCAGCACCGCCGAGCGCATGGTCCACCGGGCCACGGGCTACTTGATGCTGCTGTGCCTGGTCACCGCCGCCTGTCTCTACCTCGGGCCGGTGGCCCAGCTCGTGGGACGGCGGCATCTGATGGTCACGGTCCACGAGTGGTCCGGTATCTCGCTGCCCCTGCCCCTTCTGCTGGGGCTGCTGTCTCCGGCCTTCCGCGCGGACCTGCGCAGGCTGAACCGTTTCGCGGTGTACGACCGGCAGTGGCTGCGCGCCGTCCGCAGGCGCCGGAGGTCACCCGAGGCCCGCCCGGCCGGCAAGTTCAACGCGGGCCAGAAGCTCTACGCGGGCTGGATCGCCGGGGCCGTGCTGGTGATGATGTTCACCGGCCTGCTGATGTGGTTCATGGGGCTGCTGCCCTTCATCTCCCGCACCAGCGCGATCTTCGTCCACGACATCCTGGCCTGGGCGATCACGTTTGTCGTGCTCGGGCATATGCGCAAGGCGTTCGAGGACCCCGAGGCGCGGCTGGGGATGCGCACCGGATACGTCAGCCGGTCGTGGGCGCAGCGGTATCACTCGCGGTGGCTGAAGGAGGAGCAGGTCAGTGACGTGTCCGAGCGACGGACCGTCGAATGACCTAACACGTCCGGCACGGCGCTCGGCCGGTCCTTCTGGGGATGGACCGTCAACTGACTGTGGTCGGGATGTGTGGTGTGCGGCCAGAGTGTGTCCCGGATGAAGGTGACGGCCCCACTCGTTCACCGGAGTTCGACCCAACTCTTTCGTCACCGGCTTAACCGGTGATAAAGTTCGGATCAGTCTTCGGCCCGCCTCATGTGGCGTGCATATGTGTCGCTGTGGCCAGGTACACACCTCCTTCTTCGATGGGAAACCAATGAGACGACTTCTGACTGTCCTCGCGGCCGGTGTGCCGCTGGCCGCGGCGGTGTACCTGCCGACCGCCTCGGCGGAGCCCCAGGACGGTTCCACCGCCACGACGTTCGCCTGCACGGCGCCCTCCGTGAAGGCCCCGACCGGGACCAGGGTGGAGTCCGTGACCGCGGTCAGCCAGGAGGGCGGCACCATCACCGGTACCGGCGTCCTGGGCGGTTCGGTCTCCGGCGTCCCGGCCTACTGCGAGGTGACGGTTACCCTCACCCACCCGGGTGCCGGCGACCACGCCACGGTGCGGACCTGGCTGCCCGCCAGCGGCTGGAACGGCCGTTTTCAGGGGATCGGCGGCGCCGCCTACCTGGCCGGCGACAACGGCGTCGGCCTGGGCACCGCGGTCAAGAACGGCTACGCAGCCGTCAGCACCGACGCCGGTGTCGGCGACGCCCTGGACACCAGCTGGGCGCTGAACAGCCAGGGCCAGGTCAACACCGCGCTGCTGAAGAACTTCGCCTCCCGCTCCCAGCACGAGGCGGCCGTCGTCGGCAAGCAGGTCGTCGACGAGGTCTACGGCAAGGGCCCCGCGTACTCCTACTTCACCGGCTGCTCCACCGGCGGACGCCAGGGCTACATGGAGGCCCAGCGCTACCCCGACGACTACGACGGCATCCTCGCGGATGCTCCCGCCGTCAACTGGGACGAGTTCGAGGTCGCCACCCTGTGGCCGCAGGTGGTCATGAACAACGAGAAGACCTTCCCGTCGAAGTGTGAGTTCGACGCCTTCACCAACGCCGCCGTCACGGCCTGTGACCCGCTCGACGGCGTCAAGGACGGCCTGGTCAACGACCCGTCCCGCTGCGACTTCGATCCCCGTCGGCTGATCGGCACCAAGGTCGTGTGCGAGGGCAAGGAGCTGACCATCACGGCGGCCGACGCGACCGTCGTGCGCAAGATCTGGGACGGTCCGCGCACCACTTCCGGCACGAAGCTGTGGCCCGGCGTCCCGGTCGGCGCCGACATCTCGGCCCTGGCCGGCGTCACCGAGGCCGACGGCAACGTCACGGGCGCGCCGTTCAAGGTGCCCGCCGACTGGGTCAAGCTCTGGGTGGCGAAGGATCCCTCCTTCGATATCTCGACGATCACCTACAGCCGGTTCACACAGCTGTTCAAGCAGTCCCAGGCCGAGTACGACACGGTCATCGGCACCGACGACCCGGACCTGTCCGGCTTCCGCGCGTCCGGCGGCAAGCTGCTGACCTGGCATGGCCAGGCCGACCAGTACATCCCCACCCAGGGCACCGTTAAGTACCGCCAGCAGGTCGAGCGGGAGATGGGCGGGACCAAGCGGGTCGACGACTTCTACCGTCTCTTCCTCGCTCCGGGTACCAACCACTGCGGCCTCAACGGCTTTGACGGATCGGCCGACGGCCTCGCCGCGCTGACCGCCTGGGTCGAGGACGGCAAGGCTCCCACGACGCTGCCCGCCACGCTGATCAACGACTCCCAGCAGAGCGTCACCCGCGACCTGTGCAGCTACCCGCAGGTGTCCCGCTACGACGGCCACGGCGACCCGGCCGTTGCCTCCAGCTTCACGTGCGTCTCGCCCTCCCGGTACTGACCGGGTCGGCGACTACCCCCTGACCTGAGAAAGGCCGAACCCACATGAGCACGCAGACATCGACGCCGGCGGATCCGGCGGCCACCACGGACGAACGCTCCTCCCTGCTGAGGCTGTACCTGGGCCGCGGTGTCCTGGCCGTGGCGTGGGCCCTGGCGTTCGCCGGAGCCCATGAGGACGTCGACGCCGTGGCGATCACGCTGCTGGTCGTCTACCCGCTGATCGACGCGGTGTCCTCGCTGATCGACTACCGGGCGACCCCGAACGGCTTCGAGCGCCGGGTCATCGCGTTCAACGGGGTCCTCAGCACGCTGGCCGGCATCGCGATCGGTATCGCCGGCGCCGGCGGCGTGGCAGCGGTGCTCCATGTGTTCGGCGCCTGGGCCGTCGTCTCCGGGGTCGCCCAGGTGATCGTCGGACTGCGGCGGCGCGGTCCCGAGCTGGGCAAGCAGTGGCCGACCCTGATCTCGGGCGGACTGTCCTTCCTCGTCGGAATCACCTACAACATCCAGGCCGCGGGCGACAACCCCTCCCTGGACGTGCTGTCGGTGTACGCCACGGGCGGCGGGGTCTGGTTCATCCTGCAGGCGCTGCTGCTGGGCTGGAAGTCCCGCCAGCTGCGCGCCCGGACCGTGTGACCCGCTCGCACATCGCACATCGCACATCGCACGTCGACCCGCGGCCTCGAAGGCCGCGGGTCGACGTGCGTGCGGACTCGTGGTTCCGCGGGTCAGACGGGATGGGTGAGAGCGCGATAGCGTCCGCGATGGAAGATCAGGGGTTCTCGTGACGAATCCGCCCGGAGGGCGGTGACCCGGCCGATGACGATGGTGTGGTCACCGCCGGCGTATTCATGGACCAGGTCGCAGGAGATCCATGCGCAGGCGCCCTCCAGCAGCGGAGCGCCGCCGTGTCCCGGGGACCACTGGACTCCCCTGAACCTGTCGGTGCCGGACTGGGCGAAGGCGGAGCCGAGGTCCTGCTGTTCCTCGGCCAGCACGTTGACGCAGAACGCGACAGAAGCGCGCATGAGCGGCCAGCTGCGGGAGGTCCGCGCCGGCGCGAAGGAGATCAGCGGCGGGTCCAGCGACAGGGACACGAAGGACTGGCAGGTGAACCCGAGTGGCCCCTCGGGTCCGGCCGCCGTCACGACGGCGACGCCGGACGCGAAGTGTCCGAGCACGTCACGGTGGGGGGCGTCGCGCACGGGGACGGGAGTGGGGAGATCGGCCATGGTGTGTGCCTCGATCCAGGCTTCTGCGGTACGGGTCGGGCGGCTCGTCAGACCATGGGGGTGACGGGTCGCTCGTCGCCCACCAGAGCGCGGCCGTACATCTCCCGGGCGAGGCCGGGGTTGAGGGTGGGGTGCCGGGCCGCCGTCTCCAGGTCGCGCCAGTAGCGCTGGACGGACGCGGTCCGCGCGAAGCTGCCCGCTCCGTTCACCGTGAGCAGCAGCTGTACCGCCTGTCGCAGACACGTGGAGGCGTGTCCCACGTCCATGCGCACCCTGGCCCGGTCCAGGAGAGGGGGAGCGGCCGACGACGCCGCCGCCGCGTCGACCGCCGCGGCGGAGCGCGCGAGGTGGAGGGAGGCGGAGTCGATCAGTGTGGCAGCGTCGGCGAGTGCCGCCTGGACACTGGGGGAGTCGGCCAGGCGGCGATGGAGGGACATGGCCATCGGCTTGCCGTTCTCGACAGCGTCGAGGGTCGTACGGAAGACGGCACGGGCCGCCCCGAGCAGCGGCGCCAGGGACGTCAGCGTCAGGGAGCCCGGAGGGACCCGGTACAGCGGTTCACCGGCCCGCGCGTCGAGTGCCACCACGTCGGAGAAGGTCCGGGTCCTGTGGTACGGGACGAAGACGCCGTCGGCCACGAGGGTGTCGCTGCCCGTGCCGCGCATGCCCGCCATGTCCCAGGTCGCCTCGATGGTCAGATCACTCGTCCGCAGGAGTGCGACCCCCGGCTCGGTCCCTCCCGCGGCCGGCCGGGGCAACGGCACACCGAGCACGCCCCACTCGGCCTGGTGGCAGCCGGAGGCCCACGCCCAGCGGCCCGAGACCAGAAGCCCGCCTTCGACCGGCTCGGCGGTAACCCCCACGCTGCTGAACACACCGCACATGGGGACGTCCGGACCGTCGCCCCAGAGTTCGAAGCGGGCCTTGTCCCCGAAGGACGCGGCGATCTGCTGGGCCACGTAGGAGACCATGACGACCCAGGCGCTGGACGGGCAGGCCAGGCCGATCTCGGCCAGGACGTCGACGCTGGTGGTGAGCGAGAGTTCGTGCCCGCCGAGGTGTCCGGGCGTGCCGAGACGGAACAGGCCGGCGTCCTGCAAGGCCCGCGCGGCTTCCGGGGCGAGCCGGCTGTTCCTCTCGGCGTCGTCGGCGTACCGGCGCAGCGCGGGCGAGGCGGCACGCGCCGCCTCGACGAGTGTGCGGGCCGCGTCGGCGGGCAGGGCGTGCTTCTCATGGTCCAACCGGTTCATCATTACTCCTGCACAGCCATCCGGACTCATGGGTCCACTTGTCGTTTCCGGGTACACGGATGCGGGAGTGCGAAAGGTTCACGGAGAGCCCGCGACGGACCGGCCCTCCGACCGCCCTGGCGCCGAGGGCCGCATCATCCGGCGACTTCCTCGCGTGCAGGGGGCGGCGGGCGAGCGCATGAGGGCGGGCACAATGAACAGGTGAAGCCCGTGGAGACGAGTCCGAGCCCTGCCGCGTCCGGCACCACCGTGCGCCGGGCGGACGCCCGTCGCAACCACGAGCGGGTCTTCGCGGCGGCGCTCGAGGTCTTCCAGGAGGCCGGCCTGCAGGGCACCGTGCCGCAGATAGCCGAACGGGCCGCGGTGGGCAAGGCCACCGTCTACCGCAGCTATCCCACCAAGGATGACCTTGTGGGGGCTGCCGTGAACCACCGGTTGGCCGAGCTCCAGCGGTTCACCGCTCCCGCACTGGACCAGGCGGACCCCTACCAGGCCTTCAGCGACTACGTGCTCCGTCTCTTCGAAGGCCTCGCCGGCGACCGGCTGTTGTCGGAGGTGCTCGCGGACGCGGGGTTCGGGAGCATCTCCGGCCTGCTCACCCAGCTGTCGGACCTGATGGAGGCGGCCAAGGCCACAGGCATGGTCCGCGCCGACGCCATGACGCTTGATCTGCGTGTGGTGCTGTGCGGTATGGCGGTCCAGCTCATCAGAATCGCCGAGCGGGACCCCGTGTTGTGGCGTCGGTACGGCGAGCTGGCGCTTCAGGCGTTGCGCCCCTGAGTGCCCTGCCCGTCAGGCCGAGGTGGGACTCGGCCGGACCGCCTTGCCGGACATGTGTGAGGGGCATGCGCATCGCGCATGCCCCTCGGACGCCGGAGAACTCAGTTGTCACTGTTGAAGATGGTCAGCACTTGCAGCACCTCCAGGTAGATCCACACCAGTGTCATGGTGAGACCGAAGGCGGCCAGCCACGCCTCCTCGCGCGGGGCACCGTAGGCGACGGCGTCCTCGACCTGCTTGAAGTCCATGGCGAGGAAGGCCGCGCCGAGCAGGATGCCGACGACGCCGAAGAGGATGCCGAGGCCGCCGCTGTGGAAGCCGAGGCCGTTGCCGGCGCCGAAGGCCGAGAACAGGAGGTCGGCGACGAGCAGCAGGACGAAGCCGGTCGCGGCGGCGGCGACGAACCCGGTGAACCTCTGGGTCACACGGATCCAGCGCATCCGGTAGGCGATGAGCACACCCGCGGACACCGCGAACGTGCCGAGCACCGCCTGTACGACCACACCCGGCGCGATGTAGGTCGAGATCGTGCTGGAGAGCACGCCGAGGAAGACCCCCTCGAACGCCGCGTACCCGAGGATCAGTGCCGGGGACGGCGTCCGCCTGAAGGCCTGGACCAGCGACAGGACGAAGGCGACGAGAGCGGCGCCCACGGCGATGCCGTAGGACCGGCCGAGGTTCGCGGCGTCGACGGGGAGCAGGAGCCAGGACAGTACGGCCGTCAGGACCACGGTGGCGAGGGTCGTCCCGGTGCGGACGATGACGTCGTCCATCGTCACCGCGGCCCCGTCGCTCCGCGATGACGTGTCGGCACCGGGGGCGTAGGGGTTGGTCGCGAAGTCGTCCGTAGGATGGCCGCCGACCGCGGCACCTACCGGCCGCTGCGCGTAGGCGTCTGCCGCGCCTGCGTCACGGGCGGCGCCCCAGCGGGAAAAGATCGGGTTGCTGGACCTCACGTCATTCCTCCTCGTCCGCCGCACACTCGCGGCCTGCGGCAAAGCGTTGTCATCGGGTGCCAGGGGCGGCATACGTGTGCCGCCGGCCACGCACCGGGCCAACGACGGCAACCCTGTGCGTCACCACTCTGACAGGTGACGCTACGAGACGCAAGCCATCCGTGCGCGCACCCGGTGACGGTCATTCGGGCGGTGTCGCTGGGCCCTCGAGCAGCTCCATGAGGAAGCCGTCCCAGTTCAGACCGTCCATCTCCGCCTCGGCCGGGGTGACCCGGTACGTCGTGTCGAGCCACAGCGCCAGCGGCGCGGCGGGCACCTCGAACAGGACCTCCACCTCCTGCGATTCGAGAAGCAGCCAGGACGAGGGCCGCTCCCTCGGCAGCGCCGGCCACATCCGTATGTCGCCGCAGCCGCTCATCGATGTCAGGCCGTGATGCAGGAGCTCGCGGCCGATGCGCCAGATGAGGCTCGGTCCCCGCTCCGACAGGAACTCGACCGTGATCACCGCGGGCATGTCCGGGTCGAAACGGAACTCCGCGCGGATCGGCAGCGGGGTGAACTCGTCGAGCATCTGATCGAGGTCCAGGAAGAGCGAGGGCACGAGCTCGGGCGCCGTACGCGCCTGCAGGGGTGACTGATCGCGGTGCATGACAGGAGTTCCCCTCCGTCGGACGAAGTCTGCGCCTCCTACTCTTCGCCGGGAACAGAACCCGCACATCGGTCACTTGACGGTCAAACCACGTCGCCCGTGAAGGGTGCGGCGGCTCCCCGGGGCCCAAGAAACGGCTCCGGGGAGCGTCGAACGCGCCGCGCGGGAGATGACGTAAGTCAATTGGCTGCGGCGGCCCAAAGCCGACGAGCGTAAACACGTTTGTCAGGTCACGGGTGGGAGGCCCGGGCCCGTGGTGCCCAGCTGCTCGGTGGACACGATGGGTGGCACCGGCCAGGTCACGCCCTTCGGCGGCCAGCTCTGCCCGGTGGCCTTCAGGAAGTCGGCCGGTGGCTCGTACAGCGGCGGCTGATTTCCGTCCGGGATCATCGAGGCCCACGCAAGGCCCTCGGTACGGTCCTTGAACTCCTGCTTCATCGAGTCCAGCAGGTCCGGCTGCTCGATCAGGTCGATCGCGCCCGCCGCCAGATAGCGGGCGGCGGACAGCAGCGCCTGGTGGCCGATGTTGGTGGCCGCGGTCGCGGTGACACCCCAGTTGTGGTTCGGAAGCCCGGGCGGGTAGGCCGCGGACAGCAGCACGGCGGTGGGTGCCTGCCAGCTGATGTCGGCGGTGTCGGTGGCCAGACCACCGGTGTAGGCCGCCGCCGGGGGAGCGAGCGGGGTCAGGTCGGTCGGCATGCCCACCTCGGGCTTGCCCAGCGACTTCTGGACCGCCTTCGCCAGGGTGTGGTCGGCGTCGGTGAACTTCGGGGCGCCGATCTGCCGCATGTTGTCGTTGAGCAGCTCCGCGCCGGCCTTGTTGGCCAGCAGGTTCCACGTCCCGGAGTGGAACTTGTGCACCAGGCGGGTCTGGCTGGCCTGGGCTGCGGCCTTGCCGCACTCCACGATCTTGTCGTAGAGCACCTTGGCGCGGGCCGGGCTGCCCTCGCGGACGAAGAACCAGATGGAGCACATGTCCGGGGTCACGTTCGGGGCGCCGCCGCCGTTGATGATCGCGTAGTGGAAGCGACCGGACGGGGCGACGTTCTTCTCCCGCAGGTACTCCGACATGGTCGCCATCAGCAGGGCGCCGTCCAGGCCGCTCTTGTTGCCGAGCGGGGTGCCGCCGTGGCCGGACGCGCCGAGGAAGGTGAAGGTGGCCGATATCAGCGCGCTGGTGGTGTTCCAGAACGGCACCGTGATGTTGAACGGGTGCCAGTCCAGGAAGGCGTCCAGGCCGTCGTAGACGCCCTCCTTGACCGCGTACGCCTTGCCGACAAGCTGTTCCTCGCCCGCGCTGCCGAACAGCTTGACCCGGGCCTTGAGCCCATGGGTACGGATGGCCCGCGCGACCGCGATCGCAGCGGCGGTGCCGCCCGCGCCCAAGGTGTTGTGGGCGTCGCCATGGCCCGCGCCGTACGTGGGGCCGTAGGCGTCGTAGTTGTAGACCAGCGGGTCGTGGGTGCCCACGCCCTTCTTCTGGGACAGGCCCGGCAGAGCGTCGTATTCGGCGTTGAAGCCGAGGACGGGGCCCTCGGTGCCGTAGGTGGCGACGAACGCGGTCGGGAAGCCGGCCGGGCCCCACTCGACGGTGAAGCCGTTGTCCTTCAGCAGCCTGGCGTGGGCGAGGGAGGACTTCCACTCGCGCAGCGACAGCTCTGCGTGCTGCCACACCTCGTCGCTGAGCTCGGTGATCGCGCCCTCGTTGGCCCCGATCCAGTCGAGCGCGGTCTGCTTGGCCGCGGTGCTCTTCGCCAGCCCCTCGGGGGCCCGGTAGGTGGCGGGGGAGACCCCGGTCCGCTCGTCGTACCCGAGGGTCGCGGCGAGTACCGGGTCGGCCTGGAGGATGGCCGCGGTGGTCGCGGTGGCGCCCAGTCCGAACATCTTCAGGATGCGTCGGCGGCCGGGGTGTAATTCGTTCACGTCAGTCTCGTTCCTCGGAGCGTGGGAGAGGGGCCGGATGGCCGATGGGGTGGCGGGCACTGCTCATGGCGACACAGTCGTGACTCACACGTATCTACCGCGCCGGAGCAACATCATGCATCACCCCGCGTTGCCCGACTCGGCATCACAAAGACGGCGATATCTCACGAACAGGGACCCCTCGGCCTGCAGGACCGCCTCCAGGGCCATGGGGCGTGGTGTCGCGGGCAAGGGGTGTGTGGCGATCCGTCCGCCGAGTCCGCCGACGAGGACCGGCGCCACGGTCAGGCACAGGGCGTCGACCAGATCCTCGCTGATCAGCCCGCCGAACAGCGTCGGTCCGCCTTCGCAGTCGACTCTGCGCAGCCCGCGCTCCGCGAGCGCGCCAAGCGCGGCGCGCAGGTCCACCGCGCTGTCCCCGGCTCTCACCAGGTCCACGCCGGCCGCGATCAGGTTCCGCTGCGCCGCGCGCGGGGCGTCGTGGCATGTGATCACTATGGGCGGCTCGGGGCAGTCCGCGATCTGCGGTGAGTCGGGAGGGAGCGAGCACCGGTTGGTGACCAGGGCTAGGGACGGCCGGAGGCGCAGGCCGTGTGCGGCGCGCCGTGCGGGATCGACGCGGATCTTCTCGTACGCCCCCGCGACGGCAGTGGTGACACCCACCATGACGACGTCCGCGAGGTCCCTGGCCAGCCCCAGGACACTGCGATCGGCAGGCCCGGACAGGGAGTCGGACGCTCCGTCGACCGTTGCCGCGCCGTCCGCGCTGGCGACGAAGTTCACCTGCACCCAGGGTCGGTCCAGGGCGGCGGGATAGTCGTACAGCTCCGCCAACTTCCGTTCACTCACGGGCATCACAGGTGCGGGAAACAGACTGTGCACGGTCGGTCGCTCATCTCTGTGGGAGGTGATCCTGCTCTGCACAGTCGTCGTCGACATGTGTGCTGTCCGGTCAGGGTCCGCGCGTGTGAGTGACATGTTTCCGTCTTACACTCACCTTGGTCAACACATACCTGGCACTTGTGCCGTACGGTCCGTGACATACCGAGGGGTTCTCGTGCACATCCATCAGGCGGGCCCGGTGGAAGGCTGGATATCCGTGGCGCAAGCCGACAGCACCCTCGCTCTCTCCTGGAACTCGGGTGTGAGCGCACTGATCCTGGCGCTTGCCGAACTCCTGCTCCTGCTGTGGCTGTTGCTGCGCTGG
Organism: Streptomyces sp. NBC_00019; assembly: GCF_045041015.1. Classification (NCBI taxonomy): domain Bacteria; kingdom Bacillati; phylum Actinomycetota; class Actinomycetes; order Kitasatosporales; family Streptomycetaceae; genus Streptomyces; species Streptomyces sp. NBC_00019. Next base: position 210,624 of record NZ_CP108303.1, on the reverse strand, counting down.
CTGGTGCGCAGGCAAGGAGGCCGGCGCCGGGCCTGGCGCCGGCTGACCCGCCAGGTGCGCCTGACGCGCCAGGCCTTCTCCGAGCCCGTGCGGGAGTTTCTGCGTTTCCGCGCGGCCGTACGGCAACTGACCCGGCTGCTGACCTCTGCGTCCACCGCTGCCGCCGCCCAGCACGCCCTGGACGGCGCCGACACCGCCGTACACCGCACCGCCTCCCAGGCCTTCGGCTTCGCGGTCACGGTCCGGCCCGCCACCCGGCGCGATGACGGCGAGGTCGCCGTACGCCTCGCGGGCCGGGACGTGCCGCCGCCCGGGGAACCGTGGGAGACCGACGACGACCCGCTCATCTGGCACGCCTCCGCCGCCGACGCCGAGAACCTTGCCGTGCCGGACGAGGACGGGGCGGCACAGCCGCCCGGCACGCCCAGGGTGCTGGTTCCGCTGGGTCTGAGCAACGACGGCGTCGTCTTCCTCGACCTGCTGCGCGGCCCGCGCGTCCTGAGCACCTACGGTGACCGCAAGGCCATCCGCGCGTTCGTCCAGGCGGCGGCGGCCTATCTCGACCTGCCCGGCCAACCGGCCGAGGTGCTGGTGGCCCGCGGGGTGCACCCGCGCTTCGACGGCCCCGGCCTGGACACACTGCTGGACTCCCTGGCGGCCGACCAGGCGCCCGAGCGCACCCGGCCGGTGGTCGTGGTGTGCGCGGCCCCCGACGACGAGCAGGCGGCACGGCTGTCGGAACTGGCCGGCGCCGGACTGCTGTGCGCGCTGGTCGTCGGCCCGATGCCCGTCCACCGCTGGGAGATCCGGGTCAACTCGCGCGGCCGGACCGAGACACCCGGCCTGGGGATCGAGACCGACGCCGCACCGCTCGGCCCCGCGGTCGCCCGCACCGCCCGCAGGAGCGGCACGCGCAGACAGCGGCCACAGCCGAAGGGCGGACCGGCGCGGCCGCCGGGGCCGCGGCCTCCCGCCGGGGGTACCGAACCGCGCCCGCCCGTGCCGGAGGCCTCCGGCACGGGCGGGTCCCGGCCAGGCGTCGGTGGCCCGGAGCCTCGTCATCCCATGGCGCAGACGCCTGCGCCCGGACCTTCGCCACGACTGTCCTCGGCACCCGTACCCGGCGCGGCCGCCGTCCCAGGGGCGGGACCGGCCACGGGCGGCCCTGTCCTGTCCGGCCGGTCCGCGGCCCCGGGCGCGCGGCCCACCGTCCCCCGCGGTGCACCGCCCGCCCCAGCCCCGGAACCCCTGGCCCCGGCCGTCCGTGACCTGTTCGCCGAACCGGAGATCACCGGCGTCTCGGCAGCCGGAACTCCTGACGCCGAGTCCTTCGAGAACCCCCGAGCCGAAAGGCGGAACGAGTCGTGAAGCTCCTCGTCACCACGGTCGACGGCGAGCGGCGGGAGCAACGTGACGTACTCGTCAACGCGGCCGCCGCGACGCCGGTGCGCAGACTGGCCCCGCAGCTGCTGGCCGCGCACCGGGGCACCGCGCCCGAGAAGCCGGACGGTGCCTCCGAGAAGCCGGACGGCGCCCACGAGACCGAGGACGTACCGCTCTACCTCGGCGGACGGCTGCTCGACCCCGACACCGTCCTGGCCTCCTCCGGCATCCGGGACGGCAGCACCCTCGGCCTGGGCGGGCCCGCGACCGAGACGGAGAAGGAATCGGTCTACGGACCCGCCCGCGACAAGATGCCCACGCCCAAGGCACCCGGTTCCGCCCCCGTGGTCGAGATCCAGGTGATCGGCGGCCCCAAGGCCGGACAGGTGCACCTGCTCGGCGTCGGCAGCCACCTGATCGGCCCGCGGGCAGGCAGCTCCGTACGGCTGGCCGGCAGGGGAGTGCCCGAGGAGGGACTGCGCCTGACGGTGCGTCCGGACGGCACGGTCCTCACCGTGCTCCCCGAGGACGACGGACAAACCCGGCTCTCCCTTCCCGAGGCGCCGCCACCGCGCCCGCGCGTGGACGAGGCGGCGCTGCCGCCCGAGCCCGACCCGCAGCCCGACGAAGAAGAGGACCCCGACGGACTGCCCCGCGGCTGGACGCCGTGGGAACTGGACGGTGAACTCGTCGTGGGCGAGCACCTGTTGCGTGCCGTGCGGCCCACCCGGGCCGACGCCGCGGTGGTGGCGTCGCCGAAGGCCAGCCTGGACTTCAACCGGCCGCCGCGGCTGCTGCCACCGCTCCAGCCGGAGACCTTCCGGCTGCCCGGCCCGCCCGCACCCCCCAAGCGCCGGCCCCTGCCCTTCCTGGTGATCATCGCGCCGATGTTCATGGGCGTGGCCATGGTCTGGCTTTTCAACTCCTACCTCTACCTGATGTTCATGTTGCTCAGCCCGGTCCTGGGCATCGGCAACTGGATCAGCGGACGGCGCGGCGGCCGCAAGGAGTATCTGGAGGGCGTCGCCAACTACCGGCTGCGCCGCGCCTCCCTGGAAGCGGATGTCCGGGCCAAGGTCGAGCACGAGCGGCGCGTGCGGATCGCCTCCGCCCCGGATCCGGCGGTCGTCGGGCTGATGGCCGTCGGTCCCGGCGCCCGGCTGTGGGAACGCCGCCCGTCCGACCCCGACAACCTCGTCCTGCGCATCGGCACCACCCGGCAGCAGTCGCTGCTCCAGATCGAGGACGGCGCCCGCGAGGACAACCACCGCAACGTCTGCTGGCAGATCCCCGACATGCCCATCGGCGTGGACCTCGCCGGCAGTCAGGTCGTCGGTGTCGCCGGCCCCGAGGAACCCGCCCGCGCGCTCGCCCGCTGGGCGGTCGCCCAGGCCGCCGTGCTGCACAGCCCCCGAGACCTGAAGATCTGCGTCCTCACCGACAGCAGGACCGCCGACGCGTGGGAGTGGGCCCGCTGGCTGCCGCACGCCCGGTCCGGGCTGTCCGCCTCCCAGGACAACGCCCCCGTCATCCTGCTCGGCAACGACCCCGAGACCGTCGCCAACCGGGTCACCGAGCTGATCAACGTCATCCGCAACCGCAACCAGGCGCAGCAGGCCACCCTGCGCGGCGCGCTGCTCAGCGAGCCCGACGTCCTGGTCGTCCTGGACGGGGCGCGCGAACTGCGCGACGTCCCCGGCATGGTCCAGGTCCTCAAGGAGGGCCCGTTGTGCGGCATCCACCTGCTGTGCCTGGACCGCGAGGAGCGGATGCTCCCCGAGGAGGCCAGCGCGGTCGTGTCCATCGCCAAGGACACGCTGACGCTGCGCCGCACCGGGCTGCCGGACATCACCGGCATCCGCCCGGACTACGTCACCTCCGAGTGGGCCGACCGCCTGGCCCGCGGCATCGCCCCGGTGCACGACGTCACCCCGGACGCCGGCGGCGGACTGCCCGACAGCGTCTCCCTGCTGGACCTCCTGAACCTGGAGCCCCCCACCGCCGAGGAGGTGGTCCAGCGCTGGAACCGCCGTCCGGCCTCCACCTCCGCGCTGGTCGGCCAGGGCTTCGACCGCCCCGTCGCCTTCGACCTGGTCAAGGACGGCCCGCACGCGCTGATCGCGGGCACCACCGGCTCCGGCAAGTCCGAGCTGCTCCAGACCTTCGTCGCCTCGCTGGCCGCGGTCAACCGCCCCGACGAAATCACCTTCGTGCTGGTCGACTACAAGGGCGGCAGCGCCTTCAAGGACTGCGTACGGCTGCCGCACACCCTCGGCATGGTCACCGACCTCGACAGCCACCTCGTCCAGCGGGCACTGGCCTCGCTGACCGCGGAACTGATGCGCCGCGAGCACATGCTCGCCGCGGCCGGCGCGAAGGACCACCCCGAGTACCGGGCACTGCGCCGCCGCGACCCGGATCTGCCGCCGATGCCGCGTCTGCTGCTGGTCATCGACGAGTTCGCCACCCTGGCCCGGGAGATCCCCGACTTCATCCCCGGCCTGGTCGGCATCGCCCAGCGCGGCCGCTCGCTCGGCCTGCACATGGTGCTGGCCACCCAGCGGCCCGCCGGCGTGGTCACCAGCGACATCCGCGCCAACACCAACCTGCGGATCTCGCTGCGCGTCACCGACGCCACCGAGAGCACCGACGTACTGGACGTGCCGGACGCGGCGAGCATCTCCGCGGCCACCCCGGGGCGCGCCCTGGTACGGCTCGGGCACCGTTCGGCGATGAGCTTCCAGACCGCCTACGTCGGTGCCCCGCGCCCGCAGGGCGAGGTGGACCCGGCCGGTTCGACGGAGGGGGAGGAGCCTGAGGAGCATCGGGCCCAACTCCCCGACGACGACACCGGAGTGTGGATGACCCCGCTGTCCTGGCAGGGCCTCGGCCGCCATGTGAAGGCACCCGAGGAAGCCGAGGACGAGTTCGCCTTCCTGGCGGACGAGGAGGGGCCGACCGACCTGATGGCGCTGGTCGACGCGCTCGTGGAGGCGGCGCGGATGTCCGGCCACCAGCCGCAGCCCAGTCCCTGGCTGCCCCCGCTGGCCGACAGCCTGACCCTGTCCGACCTGCCGGAGCCGGCGGCCCCCACCGGCGACGGACGGCTCGTCCCGGCCGCCTGGGCCCGCGAGGACCTGCCGCAACTCCAGGCGCAGCCGCCGGTGTTCCTCGACCCGAACACCGTCTCGCACCTGTTCGTCCTGGGGATGCCGCGCTCGGGCCGGTCGCAGGCGCTGCGCACCATGGCCAGCGCGCTGGCCCGCGCCAACTCCTGTGCGGACCTGCACTTCTACGCCATCGACGCGGGCGGCGGCGCGCTGTCGGCGCTCTCCGCGCTGCCGCACACCGGCGCCGTGGTGCCGCGGGCCGACCTGGAACGCATGGGCCGGCTCCTCAACCGGCTCACCGCCGAACTCGTACGCCGCCAGGAGCTGATGACCGCGCACTCGGCCGGCAACATCACCGAGCTGCGAGCGGCGCTGCCCCCGAACCGGCGTCCGGCGCACCTCGTGCTGTTCATCGACGGCTGGGACACGCTGAGCGCGCTGGTCGGCGAGATCGAGGAAGGCCGCATGATCAGCCAGGTCGGGGCGCTGCTGCGGGAGGGCGCGGCGGTCGGCGTGCACGTCGTCGCCACCTCCGAACGGGCCCTGATGGCCGGGCGGATCGCGTCGCTGAACGACAACAGGCTGCTGCTGCGCATGAACGACACCAACGACTACACCATGTGCGGCATCCCCCGCGAACAGATTCCCTCCGTGATCCCGGCCGGCCGCGGCTTCCGCACCGACACCGGCAGCGAGCTGCAGGTCGCCGTGTTGCCGGGCGGGCTCAGCGGCCCGGAACAGGCCGAGGCACTGCGGAAGATCGGCACCGAGGCGGCCGCCCGGGACCTGGGCGTGCCGGCCTCGTCGCGGCCCTTCCGCATCGAATCACTGCCGATGACGATCGGCTTCAAGGAGGCGTACGAGCGCGTCGGGACGACACCGCGCGGCCCGCTGACCGCGATGCAGGGAATCGGCGGCGACGACGTGGCCCCCGTATGGGTCGACTTCGCCGGTGTCGCCTCGACCTACACGATCGTGGGCCCGCCCGGATCCGGCCGCAGCACCGCGCTGCTGTCGCTTGCGGCGTCCCTGCTGCGCTCCGGGACCGGCGTGGTGGCCATCACCCCCCGTGAGTCGCCGCTGCGCGGGCTGGAAGGCCACCCCAAGGCGGTCGTGCTGACCTCGCCCAGCCCGAGCGAGCAGGACCTGGTGGCAGCACTGGAGAAGGCCGGCGCAGCCGCTGTCGTCATGGTGGACGACGCCGACCTGCTGTCCATGTCACCGGTGGACACCATGCTGCGGGACATCGCCTCCACCGGCCGCGACCGATCCCTGGGCCTGGCCATCGCCGGTCCCGCCGAGGCGTTGGTGTCGCCGCTCAGCACCTGGATCGGCCAGGTGCGGCGCTCGCGCCAGGGCCTGCTGCTGTCGCCGCAGACCATGGGCGAGGGAGACATCCTGGGCCTGCGGCTGCCGCACAACGTGATCCGGGTGAACCGGGTCCCGGGACGGGCCTTCACCGTCGGCGACGACGGGTCCCTGATGACCGTTCTGGTGCCGGAGACCGGGGCTGCCGACGCGCGCTGAGGCCCTGCGGGGAGAGAGTGCGGAAGAGAACGCGCAACAGGCAGGGGCGCCGCTCGACGCGGCGCCCCTGCCTGTTGCCCGGCGGGCGGGCGGCGTTACTTGTTGCCCCCGATCTGCGCGGCCATCGTCCGGTCCATGTCGTCGATCTGGGTCTTGATCGCCGTGAACTGCTTGGCGAAGTCCTCGATCTTGGTGACGATCGACGTGAGCTGGCCGGTGAACTGCGTGTAGGCGTTCTGCATCGCCGGGCTGGTCTGCTGCAGCCACAGACCGTCGTTGAGAAGGTTGTCCACTGCCGCCTTCAAGTCCATCAGCTGAGGGTTGATGGTCGTCACGGCGTGCTGCAGCCGCGTGGAGACGGTGTCGATCTGGCCGTACTGGAGCTGCACGTTGTTGCTGGGCATGTGGAGTCCTTCAACCTTGTCGCCGATGGGTTCGGCTGTGGGTGTGCCGTGGGCGTGTGCTGTGGGTGTGTCAGGCCTGGCTGCCGACGCCGGTGCTCGAGTGCTGGCTGCCACCGGGGTCGTTCTTGTCGTCCTTGCCGTCACCGTCGGTGTCGGTGGCGTCCGGGTCGTTGTTCGTCCACTTCGGGTCGGTTTTGAGGCCGGAACCGGTGTAGCTCGACGAGTCGACGGTCTTGCCGTCCTTGTCGATGTTGGTCACGTTTCTGGTGCCGTTGCCGTTGTCGTCGCCGTGTACCTCGATGACCGTCTTCGACCCGTCGAGGTGGGTGACCGTCGTCGTGTAGCTGTTGTCGTCCCAGTGATCGGTGTGCTCGTGGTACTTCAGGCCACCGTTCATGTCGTCGATCGTGGTGTCGGACGACTTCATGTGGCCGTCGGAGTCGAAGGTCGTCTGCGTCGAGTTGTGGACCTTGTTGGTGCCGTCGCCGTCGTGGTAGTACTCGAAGCCGCTGGGTTCGATACCCGGATCCTTCGGCGCGTTCGGGTCGTTGGGGTCGGCCAGCCTCTGCTGCTTCAGGTATTCGTTGCCGTGCTCGTCCCAGGCGTGGACGAGGATGGTCTCCCCCGACAGCTTCTTCCAGTTGTCGTAGGCCTTCTTGTTCATGTCCCAGTGGTTGTGATACCAGTACGCGGCCAGGGTGTTGGCCTGGGTGGCGAAGCTCGCGTCCAGCTCGAACCACTTCTCGGACGCGTACTTGTAGGTGCCGCTCAGGCTCTCCAGCAGCTCCCTGGCGTTCTCCCAGGGGCCCGTCCACTTCAAGAGGAAAAAGTTGGCGGAGCCGTACGCCCCGCCGAGTTCGGCCCTGCTGAAGAAGGATTCGCGGCCCATCAGCCGGGAGTCCGCGAGCTGGTCCTGGAGTCTCTTCGTGTCAGCGGCCAGCTGCCTCAGCAACTCGTAGTCGATCGCTACGTCGTAGTCCGGCATGTACTCTCCCTCCGGTCCTCTGACCGACACCTGACCGTCGAATGAAACGTGTGTGGGCGGCATAGGTGTCCCGCTCTCCGCGAAGGAACGGCGGTTCCCACATTACGATGGAGTGATACGTGTGAGCCAACCACCCGTGTGTGCCCTGCGGCACGGGGTCGTTCGACTGTACGGAGAGTGCGCATGCCACGGCCGGAGGACTGGAGCGCGCTGGGGATGCACGGCGACCCCACACCTGGCGATCCGACCATCATGGCGAGCTTCCAGTCAGCTCTGCACGACACCGAGGAACTGGGCAACGAGATCACCAGCGGCCTGAACCGCATCCTCGACAAGTCGGGCACGGGCAACGGCTTCATCGGCAAGGCCTCGGAGGCCCTGCGCGAGAAGATCGACGGGCACCTCAAGCAGTTCATCGACGCCATCGGCCAGTCCTTCGGTCTCGCGGCGGACGCGACCTCGGTCTACAAGGCCGCGGTCGAGGAGGCCCAGGCGAAGACGGAACACGCGCTGAACGCCGCTCAGGGGCTGACGAAGGACGACCCGCAGCTGGCCGGCCTCAAGGCCCAGGCACATGCCGCACAGGACGAATACAACGACGCCGTCAGGACGTACCAGCACAGGCTCACGGAAGCCGAGCACCTGATCCGTCAGCCGCTCAGCGGCTGGCAGCTGTTCCTCAATGCCATAGGCGTCCTGGAGATCATCCTGGCCATCCTGGGCGCGATCTTCGGCGGCTGGCTCGGCCTGCTCGCCTTCGGCCTCGGCATGGTCATCTTCATCGGCACACTCGTCGAGTTCGTCGAGGGCAAGGCGGGCGTCCTGGACGTCGTGCTCGCCTTCGTCGGCATCCTCTTCCCCTCCACCAAGGGCCTCAACGTCGGCGCGCTGGCCAAGGGTGTGTTCAACGCGCTGAAGAACCTGCCCAAGTCGCTCTCCGCGGGTATGACCAATCTGGGCGGCAGCCTGGGCCACATCCTCACCAGCGGCATCACCTTCAGGGGCATCTACAGCGGGGTGACGGCGCTGCCCGGGCTGGTCCTGCGTGGGCTGAACGGCCTGGCCGACCTGGCCATGAAGGGTGTCAAGATCACCGCCGCCGGCCTGAAGATGCTGGCCCAGACCTTCCGCACCGACTTCCAGGTCGCCACCGCCGGCATCAGCACCACGTTCGGCAAGGTGGCCGTCTATCCCATCAGCTTCGGCGGACGCTTCCTGCTCGGCGCCGTGCTGCCGGTGGACTTCTTCGAACTCGGTGTCGGCCTCAAGGGCGCCTTCAGGATGGGCTTCGGCACCCGGCTGCTGACCCCCACCGCCCACCTGTCACAGGCGGCCCTCGGCGGTGCCCTGCACGTCGGCGCTCTGACCGGGGGACATGGCGGACTCAGTGGGCTGCCGACCGGTGCCTCCTTCGACGGCCTCGGTCATGGCGGCCTGCAGGGCTTCGGCCCAGGCGGGTTCCAGGGTCTGAACACCGGAATCGATTCCCAGCTGGGCGGCCTGCACGGCATCACCCTCGGAACCGACATCGGCGGCATGAACAGCGGCCTCACGTCCCTGCATTCGCTGGACGGGGGTGCCCAACCCGGCTCCGTCGGCAACGTGATGGCGAACGCCGGCGGTCTGGACGCCGTCGACCACCTGGCCGCCTTCGACCTCTCCACCGGCTTCCAGCGCACCGCCGGCGGACTGCTGGAGCCGCTGCCCACCCACCTGGGCGGGACGAACCTCGCCGGCGCGCACAGCTTCTCCGACCTCGGCTCCAACGGCCTGCACACCCTGCGGGGCGACTTGACGGCCTCCGGCTCCGGCCTGCACACGTCGTTCAGCGACGCCCTGTCCTCGGTGCGCGTCGCGACCGGCCACGTCGAGGACTTCCACGCGCTGGGCATCCCCGAGCTGCGCAGCATCGTGGACGGCGACATCTCCCACATCCGCATGACGCAAGACGGCATCAGCATGCAGGTCGGCGCCCAGAACGGCGCGCCGACCACGCTGCACGTCGACTACCGCGGCTCGGGCCTCACCAACGGCGAGGGCAAGCAGGTCGTCGTCGCCCCCGAGGCGCACGAGGCCATCGGCACGGCCGACATCATGGCGGCCCACGGAGCCGCCCACGGCCTTCAGACGCCTCCTCCCGCGGCGGCGGGCCACGTCACCCCTGACGTCAAGACCGGTGCGGCGCCCACGACTTCGGTCACGGCCGACGTCAAGGCGGGTTCGGCTTCGGTCGCCCCTGACGTCAAGACGGGTGCGGTGGTCTCGTCGCCCACCGCCGACGTTAAGGCGGGTTCCGCGGGCACCGCTTCGGTCACCGCCGACGTCAAGGCCGGTTCGGTGGGCACCGCGTCCAGCGGTGGTATCAGGACCGGCAGCGCGACCGGGCAGTCCGTCGGCGGCGGCGCCATGACGGCCGTACGCGATCTCGACGGCCTCTCCGGCGGCACCAAGGGGCTGGATTCCCCGGAGCGGCTGGCCGAGGAACCCGCGCCCCCCTCGGTCACCGCACAGGGCGACCACCTCGGGGTGTCGGCCCGCGAGGACCTCGACCTGCTCGGTCAGCGTGAAGGTACCGGCGACACCGCCGGCGCGGCCGCCACGCCCCATGTCGCGACCGGACCCGAGGCACACCTGACCGGTGCCGACCGCGCGCTGGACGACGGCTCGGGCGCGGTCGTGATCGGCGAGCACGTCGCCCTGCGTCCGACCCCCACCCCGGCTCCGAAGCCGCGCCCGCACGCAGCCGATGGCAAGCCGGCGCCGATGAGCAAGTTCGAGGCGGTGACCGGCGGCGTCACCGGCAAGACCGGCCAGGAGCGGCTGGCCACCTGGGACGACTACGAGCTGGCGAGCGTCAAACTCGCCGGCGCCAAGCGGGAACTCGACCTGGCGGGCGGGAAGGTCGACCAGCCCTCCGAGACCGTCGACCAGGCCGCCGCCAAGCTCGACGTACAGGGAGCCGAGGCCGCCCTGGACATCGCCAAGGGCAAGATGTCCCGGCTCGGTATGGACGCCGAAACGATCAACGGTCACCTCGACGCACTGGGCATACCCGGACCGCGTCCGAGCCGTGTGTCCGACACCCCGTCCGGGCACGGGACGGAGGCGGCCGGCAAGGCCGGAGCGGACGGGACGGGCTCCGGCACGAAGACCGGCGCCGGCGCTGTTCCCGCCGCCGTCGGGAAGTCCCTGCCGTTCTCGCCGGGGGAGATCGAACGGTTCTGGAGGCTGGACGGGGAACGCGTCGACGCGCTGTTCGGCGGCCCGCACGATCCGCTGAGCGGTGACCGCCGGGAGTTGTGGCGGGAGTTCACACAGGCGCGTTACGACGTGGGCCGGCTCGAGGGGCAGACGCGGGGCGATCAGCCGCACGCCGGCGGATCGAGCGGGCCGAGCGCACACGAGCTGAAACTCCAGCAGGAGCTGTCCGCGGCCAAGGCGAACCTCGACGACCTGGAGCGTCAGCTGGGCGAACTGGGCGTCGACGGCGCGCACATGGACCGGCAGCTCTGGGATCTGCACAGCCAGGGCCTGAAGGAGCGGCCGCGTCTGGACGGTGCCGGTGTGCAGGGATCGATGTCGTCGCATGCGGCGGGGGCGATGCCGAAGCTGGACGACCTGATGACGGAGCACCAGGCGGCCGTGAAGGCCATGCCGAAGGCCGAGTCGAAGGCGGGCCAGGCTCAGGAGTCGTACGACGCGAAGGCCGCCAAGCTCAAGCTCCAGCGGGAGAAACTCGCTCAGCTGCCGGAGGGCACCAATGAGCGTGCGCTGCGGAAGGCGGAGAAGGACGTCGAGAAGGCCCAGGCCGATGTGGCCAAGGTCAAGCCGGGCCTCGACGCTGCTCTGACCGAGCTGAAGAAGGCTCAGAGCGCCCTGCAGAAGGCCGCGGACGACCTGGCCGCCGGCGTGGATCTCCATGTGGCCGCTCGTGACTTCACACAGCGGGATGTGCACCGATATGTCGAGAAGTTCACCGGCGACGGATATCTCGACCTCGCGGGTGTGTTGCGCACACATGCGGAGGAGCTCAGCCGTCCCATGCGGGCCGAGCTGGAGCGGGGTGGTCCGGTCCGCTGGGACCAGATCGCGCTGACGGGCCAGGACGTGAAGCTCCACGCCGAGCAGGTGCTGGCGCAGGCCAAGAACTTGGAGGGGCTGCTCGGGCCGGTGACGAAGTCGGGTCACATGGACTTCGTCGAGGTGAAGGTGACCTCGGAGCTCAAGAATGCCGCGCGGGGGCTGGGAGAGTCGGCGGACAGCCTCGGGTCGATGCTGGAGAAGGGGTTCATCAAGGACGCGGCTTCGGTGGGCGGCGTGTACGGGCTGCGCGCGGAGCACGGGCCGCTGTCCTTCACGGCGGGCAAGCTCGCGCAGCGGGTGAACCATGCGCTCGAGAACGCGTCGCCGGGTGACGTGGTGCGTGTCGAGGGTGTCTTCAACACGGAGAAGGCCGTCGCCGACTTCCATGAACTGGGGCAGGTGGTGCGGAAGTTCCGTTCGGACAAGGCGTACGAGGACGTCCCGAACGGGACGCAGTGGAAGACCGTGCTGCCGGGCCAGGAAGAGGACTGGAAGAAGCTGTTCGGCAGCCTGGACAAGCTGGAGCCCGAGCAGCAGAAGAAGTTCGTACGCGATCTTTCCCAGAGGAACCTGGAGAAGCTGGAGTCCGATGTCGGGGACCTGCTCAAGCAGCATCCCGGTCGGGAACAGGATTTCCGCAGGCTGCTGAAGGACCTGAAGGGTCTGGACTATCGGATCAAGCACGCGACGCCCGCCTATCACGCGATCGCGAACAGCGGTCTGATGTCCTCGCAGGGCGACCTGGCACGTCGGGATGTGAAGTTCCTGGCGTCCGGGAAGAGTTCGGCGAAGAACACGTCGAATCTCGGCAACGACGATTTCGTGTTCTTCCGGATGGATGTCGGCGATGCGCCGATGGCGACCCGTTACGGGCCGACCACGCTGGTCTTCGACGCGAAGGTCCTGAAGGAGCACGGGGGCTGGGTCTCCCTGCACGACCAGCTGCACCCGTTGGACCGTCCGGCGATGCAGAAGCTCGAGGTGAAGCAGACGGCAGCGCCGGGAGCCGACCCGACGTCCAAGGTTTTCCGCAGCGCGCAGTACGACCCCGGTTTCCAGAAGGTCGGCGAGCATGCGCAGTGGACGTACAAGTATCCGCAGAACGGCGATCTGACGCGGACGGTCAGCTTCGAGAAGGAGGTGTTCCACGGCGAGCACGTGACGGACGCTCTCGCGCTGTCGGTGGTGCGCGAGGTCATTCTCATGGGCTCCGAATACACCGAGCTCGCGCTGAAGATGTCGGCGGATGATCTCGGCCGGTTGGTGTCGAAACTGTTCCGTCCCGAGGCGAAGTTCGGTTCGGGTCTTCCGATCACGCCGAAGGCCGTGGACGGGCTTGCGCAGGGAGAGCGGAACCTTCTGGGTGTCGGCCCGGAGCCCTTGCATGTTCACGATCCGGACGGCGATGGCCGTTACTTCCCCGATGGGACGATGGACCCGATCGGGCGGTGGGCCGGAAAGCACTCCGATGCGGCGGAGGACGCGTTCCGGTCGGCCGAGCACGGTGTGCAGGACAACAACACCGTGAAAATCGACACGTATGTGAAGGAAGCGAAGGCTTCCATTGAGCAGTCCATCGAGCTGACGGAGAAGTGGAAGCTCGAGACCCCGGAACGCAAGGACCTGATCGAAAGACTCCTCGGGCAACGGAAGGAACTCCTCGGGAAGATCGAGGACCTTCAGGACAACTGGAAGTCGCAGGTCGAGGAAGTCCACGGCGACAAGTCCGCGAAGGGGGAGGCCGCCAAGCCGAAGGGCGGGAATCCCAAGGGCGGTGCCGTTAAGGCACCCAGGCCGCCGCAGGCTTCCGGCGCGAAGGTCTCCGGAAAGCCCAAGGCGCCGGCTGGGCATGCCGGTGTGCCGCCGATGTCCGGCGACGCGCAGGTGAAGGCGGTGGACGCGCAGGTGAAGGCGGCGCCGGGGACGGGTGAGAGCCGTCCGGCCGCCGACACGAAGTTGCCCGAGCCGGCGCGCTCCGGGTCGGTGGTTGCGGAGCCGAAGGTCTCGGGAGCCGAGGCTTCGACGTCCGGGGTTTCGGAGCCGAAGGGCTCCGGAGCTGAGGTCTCGATGTCCGGGGTCTCCGGGCCCAAGGCGTCCGCGTCCGTGGTTCAGAAGGCCGATGTCTCCGCTGGGCATGTGCTGCCGGAGCGCCCAGTGGTGACGGAAACCCATGGCGTGCCTGGGGCGCATCACATCCCTGAGCCGCAGCACATGGCTGAGGTGCATGCCGCGCCCGACGTGACCGCGACGGGTTCCAAGGCCGCGGCGTCGGATGCCGGACCCGGCCGGGTCGAGCAGTCGGCGGGCGTGAAGGGCGAGCGTCGGCCCGACATGTTGGACCCCGCCGTCTTCAAGCAGCAGACGTCGACGCTGATGGGTGTTCGGCCCTGGTCGGACATCCGGTACCTTGACGAGCTGCTGCACGAGTACCAGGCCGTTCCGGAACCGGACTTCGCGCAGCGCGTGAAGGTGCTGCGGGAACTGGAGTCGAAGGCCCAGCGGTATCTGGCGGGTGAGCCGGATCCGCAGCGGGTTCCCGGGGTGGAACTGCTGGCGGTCCAGGTCGGCTTCGAGATGGACTCCCTGGCGCACGCGGTTCGCGGTGTCGAGCCGTCGAGGACGGAACGGCTGACGGCGGGTGAGATCGCGCGTCTTTGGGATGAGGACGCCAAGCGGGTCGACGCGTTGTTCGGTGGTCCGCAGCATCCGTTGTACGACGAGCGGGTGGCGGCGTGGGGCAAGCTCACGCAGGCGCGCTACGACGTGGGCCGGATCCAGGACCAGATGAGGGGCGAGCAGCCGCATGCCGGTGGGTCGAGCGGGCCGAGCGCGCACGACGTGAAGGTTCAGCAGGACCTGTCCGCCGCGCAGGCCGATCTCGACGCGGCGAAGCAGGACCTGGTGAGACTCGGTCTTGATCCCGGCCGGGTCGACCGGGACCTGTCGGCCCTCTATGGCCAGAGCCTGAAGGAGCGTCCGCGCGCGGTCGCCGGCGGGCATCAGCCGGCCCCGCACCCCGCGGGCGAGCCGCATGTCTTGGACAACCTGCTGACCGAGCACATCAAGGCGACGGGCCAGGTGCCGTCGGCAAAGGTGCGCCTGGAGGACGCCACCGTCGCGCGGGACAGTGCGCTGGCCAAGTCGCAGACCGCCAAGGAGAAGTTCGAGACCCTCAAGGCTGAGTACGACCAGCTCGCCGAGCCGACCAAGCAGCAGACCAGGCAGTACCAGAAAGTGCAGAAGGAAGCCGATTCGGAGAAGAAGAACTACCTGGCACAGCAAGCCAAGTTCGACGCGAAGCAGGTCGAGCTGGACGCGGCCGAGGCGAAGGTGTCGCAGGCCTGGCGTGCGCTGGACGGCGCCGTGGACGACCTCATCACCGCGGGCACGCATTCCCAGCAGGAACTGAGCCGCCTCGTCGACACGTTCGCCGGCGCGGCCGACGTCGAGCACGCCGTTCGTCTGCAACAGCACGCCCGCGCACTCGACATCAGGGCACGCGGCGGGCTCGACGGCCCCGACCCGCGCCCGGACCAGGTCCTGTGGACCGGCAAGGACATCGAGGACCAGGCGAAGCAGATACGTGTCCAGGCCGCGAAGCTGGAAGGAGAACTGGCGGGCAACGGCAAGGCGACGCCGGCGGAGGTCCAGGTCCATGTCGACCAGCTGCGTGTGTCCGTCGGCACACTCGACGGGATGCTCGACGGGTTCATCACGGACGCCGCGCCGCACGGCGGTGTCTACGCCCTGCGCAACACCCACGGACCTCTGGCCCTCGCGGCCGGTCACCTCGTCGGGCTCGCGGACGACGCCATCAAGAAGGCCGGTCCGGACACGGCGGTACGGCTCACGGAACCCTTCAACACGTACAAGGCGGCCGAAGGCCTGCGCAACGGGGCCACGCACTGGCTCCGCGAGTTCCGCACGGGCAAGGCGTACGCCGACGTCCCGACGGGAACGCAGTGGCAGGCGGTGCTGCCCGGCAGCGAGGGCCAGTGGAAGGCGGTCCTCGGCGACATCGACAAGCTGATGTCCCGGCAGCCGACGCCCGCACACGATCTCTCGCAAGCCGAACTGAAGAGCCTGCGCGAGGAGACCGCGCAGAAGGAGGCGTTCGTCCAGAACCTGTCGCAGCAGAACATCGGGAATCTGCGCCAGGAGATCGACACCCTCATCGAGAACATGCCGCCCGAACGGCAGGACGCCTTCCGCGCCTTGAAGCAGCAGCTGCTGGAGCTGCCGTACCGCGTCAAACACGCCACACCGGCCTACCACGCCATCGCCAACAGCGGTGTGATGTCGTCCCAGGGCGACCTGGCCCGCCGGAACGTGAAACACCTCGCCTCCGGCAAGAGCTCGGTCAACAACACCACCAATCTCGGCAACGACGACTTCGTCTTCTTCCGCATGGAGGTCGGAGACGGGGCCATGGCCAGTCGCTACGGACCGACCACCCTCGTCTTCGACGCCAAGGTGCTCGAAGAGCACGGCGGCTGGGTGTCGCTCCACGACCAGCTTCATCCGCTGGACCGGCAGACGATGCGGGAACTGTCCCTGAACGAAAAGATGGCGCCGACCCAGGGACCCGGGACGAAGGTCTTCCGGACCGGGCAGTACGACGAGGGCTTCACGGACATCGGCAAGCGGGCCCAGTGGACCCACACCTATCCCCAGAACAGCGGCGCCACCCGTACCGTCACCTTCGAGCGGGAGGTCTTCCACGGGAAGGACGTGGTGGAGGCTCTCGCACTGTCGGTCATCCGTGAGGTGGACAGCATCGGCGGCGCCTTCCCGGCCCATGTCCTCGGACTCGACATGGACGGGCTGGGCAAGGTCGTCTCCCAGCTCTTCCGGCCCGAGGCCAAGTTCGGCTCCGGGCTGCCCATCACCCCGATGAACGCGGCGATCCAGCACGGGATGCCGCAACCCCTGCGCGTCGTCAACCAGCACGGTGACGGGCGCTACTTCCCCGACGGCACCATCGACCCCGTGGCGCGCGCCGCCGGCAAGCAGCACGACCTGGCGTCGGACGCGCTGCGCCAGGCCGACAACAGCAAGGCGACCGGCCATGACGGCAAGGCCAAGGACCACCTGAAGGACGCGAAGGCGCACGCTCAGCAGTCGGTCGACCTGACGAAGAAGTTCCAGGAGGGCTCGACGGGCGAACGGCAGGAGCTGGCGACCAAGCTGCTCGAAGAGCGGCAGGAGCTCTTCAAGCAGATCGATACCAAGCTGACGAACTGGCAGAGCCCGGACCAAGGACCCGCTGCGAAGGGTTCCGGCCCCAAGACTGCCGCCCCCAAGACAGCCGGGCCGAAAACCGCCGGACCCAAGGCATCCGGGTCCAAGACGCCCGCCGTCCAGAGTCTCGGAGGCACGCTGCCCGATGCCGAGGGCACACGTCTGCACACCGCGCTCTCCTCGGTCTTCGGGGACAAGACCACGCACGAGCAGGTGTCGGTGGCCCGGGGCCTGGTCGAGCACGGCGACCTCAGCGCACCGACCGAGGCGGGGAAGACCTTCGGCCTCAGCAAGCGGGCCTACGACAAGGTGTCCAAGGAACTGGAGGGCAAGGGCCTCGTCCGACGGGTGAACGCAGGGCTGCTCCTGACCGAACAGGGCGGCCATCTCCTCCTGCCGCCCGGAGCCCGCCCGGAACCGAGCACCCACGGCACTGCACCCACACCGGGTCACACCGGCTCACCCGCGACCCGCGACGCTGACACGTCGCCTCCAGACGGCGGCGCGCCGCAAGAGGCTCACGCCTCCACCACTCCCGACGCCCACACACCGCCACCCAAGCCTTCAGGGAGCCAGGCCGCCGAGCCCAAGGCTGTCGGGTCCCAGGTCTCCCAGGCTCTTGAACCTCACGTCTCCGCGGCTCCCGAGCCGAAGCCCGCGACGGTCTTTGACTCTGCGGATTCGAAGGCCCCCGAGCCCGAGGCTGCGAAGACCCCCGAGCCACCCCGGTCGCCGTCCCGGGACGATCTCGCCGTACCCCCCGTGCGCGGAGCCGAGGCGGCCGGTGCGGGTGGACGCGACATGCTGGACCCGGTCGGGTTCAAGAAGCACACCGTGAACCCGACCGGGATCCGGTCCCGGTCTCGTATCCATGTCTTCGACGAGCTGTTGCGGGACTATCAGGCCACCGCGGAGTCCCAGATCGCCGAGCGGACCGGGATTCTGCGCCAACTTGCCCAGGAGGCCCGCCAATACCTGGACAACGCGCCCAATCCCAGGCGCGCCCCCGGCGTCGAGCGGCTGCTCGCTCAGGTCGAGGGGGAGATCAACGCGCTGTCGGCGAACACCGGTTCGACGGTCGGCCGTTCCGGTCTCGACGTGCCCTGGGCGGGGCAGTACGCCGAGGTCGAGAGGGTGCTCGGTCCTGCGGGCGCGCCGCTCCGGGAGGCGTGGGCCGAGTTGACCCAGGCGCGGCAAGTCCTCGGCGACGCACGGAAGGTGGGTCGCGAACCCGGCGCTGCCAGTACGTCGCAGGGCGTGAGCGCGCTCGATGTCGAGTTCAGAAGGCGGGTCGAGTCGGCGCAGGCGGACTTCGACAGCGCCTTCCACAAGGTCCAGGCGCTCGGTGTGGAGCCGAAGGAGATCGAGGGGCTGTTGGGGCGTCTCGATCAGGACGCCGTCGTCGGGCGAGGGGCGACTGTGGGTGCGGGGCCGCTGGAGGACCTGCCCGAGTCGGTTCCCGTCTCGACGGACATGGTCAGGCTGAGCGATTCGGGTGTCGCCAGTGACAACGGCCTCAGCATCCGTGCCGCCAGGGAAGCCGACGGCACGATCAGTCATCAGGTGTTCGGCCTGTCCGGGCAGCCCGTGCCGGATCGGACAGTCACCGCCCTGGAGGGCGGCAATTACCGCGTCCACGACACCCGTTCCGGTGTCGCGACCACCTACAACGGCAGTGGTGTCCGCATCGCCGACGAGATCCCGCTCACCGGAGGTCACGGCCTGCCGGACGGTCTGAAGCTGCACATCGACCTCGACGGACGAGGCCGCCCCGAGGATGTCCGTGTCGTCGGTGACGCGGACGCCGACCGCTTCTCGGCCACCCTGTCCGAGTCCGATCACACGGTGCGCGTCACCGACCACCACTCCGGTGGCGTCACGCACGTCGACGCCCAGGGCCACCGCCTCGACGACACACTCCACGGCACCGACAGCGGCGAGAAGAAGCGCGGCATGGCGCCGAAGGGCAAAACCTCGCCGGAGACGCAAGAGGCCAAGGAGGCCAAGAAGTCACAGCACACGAAGGTCCTCGACTCGCACCTCGTGCCGTCCCGCCTCGACGTGCCGGAACCACTTTCGGCCACCCGCCCGCAACCGTCCGGGACCGGTGGGAAGGTTGCGGAGACCCCTCCCTCTCCGCAGCCGGTCCCGGCCCCCGGGTCGCCGTTGCCGCCTCCCGCCCGTATGACCGTCGGTGGCCAGATCGGCGGGGCCGACCGTGTGCTGCCGTCCCAGGAGGCCGCCACCGCCGTCACCCGGGACCTCGTTGCGCGCTTCGACGGCGTGCTCACCCCGGCCCAGCGCGACACGCTCCGCGCCGACCTGCAGGCACAGCTCAGCCGGGAGGTCTGGCCGTCGCTGTCGGCCATGACCCGCGGTGAGACCCGCACCCTCACCATGGACGTGGCCGGCTTCAGCGGCGACATCACGGTCCGGGCCGAGGTGACGAAGGCGGAGACGGCCGGCGCCTTCAAGAGCCTGGAGTTCGAGGACGGCAGTGAATCCCTCGTCCGCGACGGCTTCCAGCGCGAGACACGGTCGGTCGTCACCGCCGGTGCGCTCGTGAAGGGCAAGGCCGCCGCACAGACCGAGCTGACGGGACACCTGTCCTCGAACTGGTTCCGTTCCGAATCGCACCGCATGACCTCCAGCGGGCGCCTGTTCAGCCGTACCAAGACCCCGGAGCCGGCGCTGAGGCTCGACGTCGAGGTCCGGCTGGAGTTCGACTTCTCCGCGGTCGGCGGCACCTTCGGCAGGCACCTCACCCCGGACACCGCCGACGGGGCGCGCGCCGGCCGGGTCGAGGTGTCGGCGAAGGTGCCCGTGGCCGCCGCCGAGGGGGACGTCAGCCCGCCGTCCGCGATGCGGCACTACCTGCCGCCGGCGCGTATCGAGCAGACCCTCGCGCTGGGCGGCATGGACACCGTCCGCGATCTGTTCCTCGTCGACGCCGACGGGGAACGGGTTTCCGGCACCCTGCACAAGGCCCTGCTCGGCAGGTCCGAGGACCCCCACTCGCTGGAGTCGTACGGCACACGGGCCTTCGGCGACCGCTGGCACGAGGTCCGGGAGCTGGTCCTCGACCGCATCGGCTCCCTGGACTCCCTGCAGTACCGGCTCAAGGGAATGACGGCGGGCGAGGCGCTGGAGATCGACCTCGGTCCGGACGCGGGCAGCCTGCTGGTCACCGCCGAGGTGACGGCGATGAAGCACCTGCGCAACACCGACAAGACCGAGTTCAACACCGGCTCGGACGTCACCCGGGTCTACACCCACACGCGGAGCTCCGAGCACGGGGTGCGGGCGACGATGCAGGTACAGAGCGCCGACCTGCACGCCGGGCCGACCACGGTCACCGGAGTCGGGCACGGCGAGTTCGACCGCGAGGGCGCCCTGACCGTCCAGGAGTCGGTCCGGACCGGTACCGCGGTCAAGATGAAGGTGCCCGGCGCCGTCTTCGACGGCGTGGCCACGCTCTCCTTCGTCCACCGCGCCGACCCCCTCGGCGCCCCGATGCCGATACCGGCATCGGCATCGGCATCGGCATCGGCATCGGCATCGGGTCACGGTGCCACGTCCGCCACGGGCGCCGACAGCGCGCGCCCGGCGACGGACAACCCGCCCGGCGGACGGGCCCGACTCGGCTTCCAGGTCCTGGTGGACGGCGCGGACGCCCGCCCGGTCGCCGAGCCGGGCGCCTTCTCCGCCGCCACCCGGCCCCAGGGCCCGCGCCGGATGGCGGCCCCCGCCCTCCAGGAGGGCGACCACGCCTGGCGGCCCTCGGCCGGGGTGTGGGACGGGATGCCGTCCCACACTGTCGTCCTCGACGTCCTCTCCGGCGAGGAACGCGCCCTGGGCGCCCCGCAGTCGCCCCGGCTGGCCGATCTCGTGGACGGCGTCGGCCGCGACTACTTCGGTGCCGACTGGGCCGGTGTACGCCCGGCCGCGCACGACATAGCCACCCGTGAGCAACTCGCGGCGACGCTGCCCCAGATCACCCGGGGCACCACCGCCCGCAGCACCCCGCTGCCCATGCCGCTGCGCTCCAACGCACAGTTCAGTCTGACCGGGCGGCTGGAGTCGCTGGAGTACGTGCGGACCCTGGACGCCGCCGAGCTCAACCTGCTCAGCGACGTCGCGGACGAACGGGGCGGCCGGCTGGGCTCGGCCTTCAGCCACGGCCAGTTGGCGCAGGGCGGCGTACAACCGGAACTCGGCAGCGGCTTCACCCTCGCCGTGCACGCCCCCGGTGGCGGTATCGCGCACCGGTACCGCACCGGCAGCGGGGTGTCCGGCGGCCACAGCAGCGTGGCCGGTGCCAAATTCCCCGAGCCGATGGCGGTGTACATCGCCACGGCCGGGGTCGACGCCCACGTCGGACGTGTCGGGGAGACGGCGGCGCACGGCGGCGGGACCGACGTGCGCTTCGTCGTGGCCATCCCGAAGAGCCACACTCAGCGGTACGAGGTCACACAGGAAGGCGCGGGCACACAGGTCTTCCACCGTCCGGCCTCCGTCGCGCCCGCGCCCGCCGCGCCCGCCGCCCGGACCGACCTCACCGTCCAGCCCCCGCTCCGGGTGTCCGACGCCGGACGGATCGGCAACGGCGACGTCGTGGTCGAACTGCCCGGCGACAGCGTCGTCAAGGAGCTGAGGCAGCAGCTCTCCGGCACGTTCGGGGAACGCTGGGACCAGGTCGAGGGCGAGGTGGGCCAGTTCTTCGACTCGATCGCGCTGCAGCCCAGGACCGCCGGACTCACCTCGGGCGACACCTGGGGCGGTACCTTCCGCGCTGGTCCGGTGACCGCAGACATCCGCATCACCGCGGCCGACGCCAGGATGACCGAGTACCTGCGGGTCGAGAAGGACTTCGAGTTCGAACAGGGCACGGAGTCCGCCACCTCCGCGGCCGTACAGAAGGACGCACACCTACGGCGCACCCTGTGGGAGCGTGCCGGGTTCAAGGCCCCGCACGTCTCGTTCACCCTCGGCCACGTGCACCACAAGGAGTCCGTCGACGGCCACGGCGTCGACGTCCGCGGCGGTGTCGTCGCCAAAAACAAGACCGTCGAACCGGCGGCCCTGTTCAAGGGCGAGGTGACCTACACAGTTCAGGTGAAGGTGTCCCACACGCTGCCGGGCCGCGGCGGCGAGCGGACGTTCACCGTCACCAACGACGGGCAGTTCGCCTTCCCGGTCCGTGACCTGCCCGCCGACCCCGCGACCGGCGCGGCCCACCGGCCCGACCAGTACTACCGGGTTCCCGCCCGCATCGCCGACTCGCTGCGCCTCGGCGCCGAGGACGTCGTGCTCGACACCCACCCGGCGCGAGGGAACCGCGGACCGGGCGCGGACGGGCCCGCCGCCACCCTGGTGGAGGACGTGTTGCGCCAGTTGGACGCGACGGGACCGAGGGTGTTCGGCTCCGCCGGCAACTGGCGGGTGGCACGGGCGAAGCTCATGGAACGGCTGCCCGCGTCGGAGTTCCAGCGCCGACTCAGGCCGATGATGTCCGGACAGCCCTGGGTGGTCCGGGTGAACGGCCGTGAGCTGGCCATCCGCGCCAGCGTGAAGGAGATGACCCACACCGCCAACACCAAGGCGACCGAGTTCAATTCGGCCACCTTGGACATCGCGGGCGGCGCACGTACGGAGACCGGTCCGAACGGGCCGCAGATCACCTCCGACGGAACCAACGTGACCGTCGTCGGCACCTCCGATCCGATCGGCGCCTCGCCGGCCGAGGTCTTCGGCGGCGGCACCCTGGCTCACACCACCCAGTCCGAGCACCTCGCCGACTTCTCCTCCGGCATCCGCTCCGCCACCGGGACCAAGACCAAGGCTCCCGGCAGCGTCTTCGACGGTGTGGCCCGACTGCACTTCGAGTTCCGCGACCGCTGGCGGCCCTTGGGGCGGGGCGTCGACACCCACGTACCGAAGGAAGCCGTCGACGAGCAGATCCGCTTCAAGGAACTGCGCCAAAAGGTCGTCGACCTCGAGAAGCAGCTCGACGACGCCCCGGGGGCCGGCCGTCCGCAGAGCGCGGTCGATGACCTGCAGACGCGGCTCGACCAGGCGAAGGCGGACTTCGAGAAGGCGCTGTCGGACCAGAGTGTGCGCATCCGGACGGCGGTCGGGGACAAGCGGACCGGCCACGGGCCGCTCGGCTTCTCGCCGATGACCAAGAGGGCCTTCGGCGTGCGGGTGCGCAGCGTCGGCGAGGCCGAGATCGGCTTCCAGGCCCTGCTGCAGAGCGCCGACGCCGTCAAGGTCTCCGGCCCCGACCAGGCACGCTTCGCAGCTCCCGAGCCGGGCGTCGCACGACCGCAGCCCCCGAGGCGGCCGGGCGGGGAACCACCGAAGGCCGAGGTGCCCAGGCCGCCGGAGTCGTTGTTGACCGATGGCATGTCCGACGGACAGCTCGTGCGCGACCTGCCCGACGTCCAGTCCCTGCGCGGTCTGCTCGACAACGAGGGCGGCCAGGTGTTCGGCGGCGCCTGGTCGGACGTCACCCGTGCCGGCAGGCGGCGGAGCGAACTGGTCATGGGCGAGTTCACCAAGGACCGTCTGATGGCCGCGCTCCCGCAGTTGACCCGCGGGGGCGAGCTGAGGTGCGAGTTGTTCCGGGTGAACGGCCGTGAGGCGTGGGTGTCGGCCAAGGCGGAGATGGTCGACCTGACGCACGCCCGTCCCGAGCCCGGGGCCGAGGTGGCCCTGGCCGGCGAGAAGTTCTACGTGTTCAGCCGACGCGGCCTGCATTCGCGGCAGTTCTTCCTGCTGGGGCAGGTCGGTGCGATCACCAGCGCCCTGGAGAACAAGCTGGGGGCGGCGCTGACCTTCGGCGGCGGTTTCCGGCGACGGACCCGCGGCGATCAGGTCACGGGCGGCCGTACCTTCACCAACGCCAAGATCCCGACGCCGCTCGAACACTACGACGGCCACGTCAAGTTCACGTTCACCTTCCACCACGGCAGTACGGACACCGAGGTCGCGGGCGTCGTCCCGATCGGCGTCTCGGTGCCGTCGTCGCAGATCACCGAACACGTCCTGGTCGAGCAGGGCCATGTCTTCACCCGGCCGGGGACTCCCGGCCACGCGGACCACGTGCCGACCACCATCGGCACCGGGAACGCGGACACGTCCGTCCATGAGGACACGTCCGTCCATGAGGACCCGTCCGTCCGTGCGGACCCGTCCGCGCACACCGACGTCCACACCGGCGCCGGTCCGATCGACAAGGGCAAGCAGCGTGCCGAAACGCCGGTGGACGAACACGAGGCGATCGACGCGGGTGCGGCGCTCACCGACGCCCGGCGTCTGCGGGCGGAGGCCGAGCGGGCCTTGCGCGAGATGACCGAGCGGCACACCACCGGTGTGGGAGGCGCCGACGACGGCCATGGCATCCGGCGCGCCCTCGCCGAGGAACGGCTCGAGCGGGCCAGAGCGGCCGAGACCCTGGCCGAGGCCCACTGGTCCGAGGTGACGGGCGGGAGGCCGCTTCCGTTCGCCCGCAGTCGCGAGGGATCCGGACCCGGACTCGGCGGCGGTGCGCCGCACTGGTCGCGGTCGCCGAAAAGCGGCAGGGGCGGCGCCTCCGCGAGTGCCCTGCCGTCAGCCCCCGAAGGCTTCGTGGTCTCCGTGGACCGCATTCCGTCGGCGAGCCACGTCGTCTTCGACACCGAGGACGCAGAGGGCTACGCGTTGGTCCCCAGCGGCCCGGACCTGAGGGTGGCGCACTGGCTGAGCGACCCGGCGTCCGCCCACGGCCGGCCCGCGGACCAGGCCACCGGCAAGGAGGCCTACGAGGGGGACATCGCCGCGGAACAGGAACTGCTGACCAAGGCCCTGGCCGCCGCCGAGGACACGCCTCAGCTGAGGAACGTGCTTCAGCGGCAGGTGAGGTCCTTCCAAGAGGACGTCCGGCTGTTCCGCGCCCTCGAGGAGCGGACGGTGCTGCAGAAGCTGGAGCCCGCGCAGCTCGTGGCGGTCGTACTGGCCGAACGGCGGGCTCTGCGCACCCTGTCGTCCGACTGGGACATGCTGACCGACAACCTGCTGCAGGGCAGGAAGGCATGGCGTTGGGCCCGGTCCTATCCGTTCGACGAGCAGAACATCGACCGGTTCGTCCAGCGAGTGCGGCGGCATCTGCTGGAGGACCTCTCGCTGACGGTCAACATGGACCTCGGCACACGGGTGGGTGACGGAACGCTGCTGGACACGATGACCGGGGACGAGCGGCTGCTGCGCAACGTGTGGGAGGTCGTCCCCGGCTACACGCGGTACTTCGAGCGGCGCGGTGCCGCCGAGGAGACGATGGGATACCCCGCGAGCGTCAAACGGACCACCCATGCCTCCGGTGTCTACCGCCCCCGGCCCGGTCAGGACGCAGGGGAGGAGTCCTTCGCACCGACCCCCGCGGACCGCGCGGACCTGCCGAACTACGCCGCGCTCACCTCGCGGTACCGGCCGCGCGGCCTGACTCTGTACGGAAACGCGGTCTTCCACCTCAAACACGACCTGATACGGCGGGCCACGTTCACACCCGGGGACAGCTTCAGCCCCGGACGTCAGGGCGCCCGCGGCATCACCGGCTCGGGCAACATGCTGCCGCTGCTGAACCACGGCCCCGACCGTCTGGTCCGGCTCGCCTTCGCCGAGGCGACCGACTTCCGCTACGACGATGAGTTCCGGCTGTTGCGGGACACAGGGGAACTGGAGCACCGACTCGTCGGGTTCTTCGAGGCCCAGCTCCATGGCGGGGTGAGCTGGACGGACGTGGAGCGGGTCGTCCTCGTACGGGAAGGCGGTACGCCGGCGCACGAGCAGAAGCTCCGGCTCGAGCGGTTCGCCCATGACCGGGGCCTCGGGTTCACCGTGGAGATACATGAGCCCGGACGGGATGGCACACTTGTGTCAGCACACACCGTGGCGACCGAACCGGTCGACGTGTTCGCAGCGCACACCTCACCGACAGGGTCGACACCTGCCCGGGGTATGGTCGCGGACGGAACACATGTCACTGTCGAGGAGAGGGCCGTGCTGGTCAGGACACCCGAGCCGTCCGGTCCGGTACACCCGGCACCGGTCGCGGCATTCGAGGCCGTCCGGCAGCGGTTCCCGGACCCGCTCGTCCACACCGGGCGCTGGACCATGTGGGGCCGCGACGGGGACACACCTCACACATCCGCGTACGCGATCGAGAACGCCGCGCTCGGGCTGAGGGGCGTCTTCGTCCCCCCTGCCGTGGACGGGGATCTCGGAACCTGGCACTGGCTGCTGCCCGGTGAGACCCGGCCGGTGGCCGTCACGCCCCTGACGCTGCCGACGTCGGCGACACCGAACAGCGCCACTCAGACACCTGCGCGGATCGCCACCGAGGCGGCCGCCCCCGTCGTAGCGGCGCTCGACGCCGCGCCCTGGAGCACCGGTCTGCACTGGCGCGCCGACGACGACGAGCTCTACGTCTTCGGCCCCGCCGGACCCGAGCGCCCGGCCGCCGTGTTCGCCGGCGGTCTGCGTCCCGCGGGCAACGAGCTGGTCCACGTAGCGGCCCATGTGAGCGAGCCGGACGGGCCCGGCAGCGGCTGGCTCACAGCCACCCGGAAGATCGGCTGGC
The DNA here is from genome assembly GCF_045041015.1 of Streptomyces sp. NBC_00019. Taxonomy (NCBI): domain Bacteria; kingdom Bacillati; phylum Actinomycetota; class Actinomycetes; order Kitasatosporales; family Streptomycetaceae; genus Streptomyces; species Streptomyces sp. NBC_00019. The sequence goes on along the minus strand of NZ_CP108303.1, from coordinate 184,275 downwards.
TGCGCGAGCGGGCCGCTGCCGGGGCCACCGAGCTGCTGGACCGGTACGGCTGGCGGTACGACGTCTCCGCCCCCGGCGGAGTCGACGTCGACGAGACACTCGATCTGGCCGTTCCGCACCCCGGACGCGCGGAGGTGCTCTACCCGGGCGGGGTGGACAGCCGGTACATCCGTGGCGCGCAGCGTCTGCAAGGAGGCCGCCCGGTCGGCCCTTATCTGCCCCATCCCGGGTTCGTCGAGCCCGGCGTCCACTCCACACCGACCGAGGGGACCGCAGGATGAGTCCCGCCATCCATCACGTACGGCCGAACGCGCGCCGCGGCGCGTTCCGCACCATCGGCGACGCGGTGCGCGCGGCGGACCACCAGGACGAGATCCGCATCGCCCCCGGCGAGTACGCGGAGCGGTTGCTGATCATCCGCGAGGTGACGCTCGTCGCCGAGGAGGGCCCCGGCACGGTACGGCTGACGGCGGTCACCCCGGGACTGCCGGCGCTGGAACTGTTCGCGTCCGCTTCCCTGAACGGCCTCACCGTGCTGAGCGCGGACCCGTCCCGGCCCCTGGTGCTGGTCACCGCGGGCACCGCCGAACTCCAGGACTGCGACATCGCGGGCGGCCGGGTCGAGGTCGTCCGGTCGTCCTCGCTGCGCCTCACCCGCAGCGTGGTCCGGGAGGCCGCCCTGGCCGGGGTGCACGCCGACACCACCGGAACGGTGTGGCTGACCCACACCCTCGTCACGGACGTAGAGGGCACCGGCGTCGTCGTGTCCGGTGCCGCGACCGCGCACCTGACGGATTCCACGGTGCGCTCGGTCAGCGGCTCCGGTGTCCGGGTCCGGGGCGAGGCCACGGCCGTGCTCCAGCGCTGCGCGGTCGACGGGCCGGGCCGTAACGGGCTGCTCGTGGAGGAGCGGGCGGCCGTGGTCCTGGCCGAGTGCCGGCTCAAGGACGCGGCGGCCGAGGCGGTACGGGTGCTGGGTTCCTCGCCCCGCGCCGAGGACGACGGCAGAGGCGGTGTGCGCATCAGCGGTGGCGAGGTGACGGGCGCCGGCGCCGCCGGGATTCTCGCCGCCGGTACCGGGGACGTCCTGGTGTCGATGTGTGCCGTCCGGGACAGCGGCGCGGCGGGCGTCTCGGCCGACGGCAGCGCGCGGCTGGAGCTGGTCGACTGCCGGATCAACGACTCCCGTGCCTCCGGAGTGGTCGTGCGCGGGTCCGCCCGGGCGGTCGTCGCCGACACCACCGTGCGGGGCGCTCAGGGCAACGGCATTCTGGTCGGCGAGCGGGCCGAGGTACAGGTCACCGGCGGAACCGTGCGGGAATCGGCCTTCAGCGCCGTCCATGTGGCCGGCGAGGCCAGTGCCCGGCTGACCGCCCTGCGGGTGGAGGACACCCCGGAGCACGGCATCGGGGTCACCGAGCGCGCCCGACTGACCCTGGAGGACTGCCGGGTGACCGGCTGCGGGCTGTCGGGCCTGCATCTGGACGGATACGCGGCGGTCACCGTGGACGGCCTGCGGGTACGCCGCGGCCGCAACGGCATCACCGCCCACTCGCAGGGCGAGGTCAGGGTCCAGGACGCCCGCGTCGTCGACGTCGAGCGTGCCGGACTCACCTGCGGCCCCGCCACCACCCCGGAGTTCACCGACTGCCGGATCGGCGGAGCAGGCACCGCCGGTGTCGTCGTCGACGAGAAGGCGGCACCGACGCTGCGCGACTGTGTGGTGTCCGGCACCGCGGGCTCCGGGCTCGTGGTGGCCCGCGACGGCGACCCGACGGCGGTGCGCGTCACCGTCAAGGACACCGGGAAGAACGGCCTGTTCATCGGCGAGGGCGGCAGGGGACGATACGAGGACTGCGTGCTGTCGGCCACCACGTATCCGGCCGTCCATGTCGCCGGCGAGGCCCGGCCGGTGTTGCGCAACCTGCTGGTGACGGACACCGACGAGGACCTCAGCCTGGACGAGGGCGCCGAACCCGAGGTGGACGGCTGTGCCTCACGGGACGTCAAGAAGCCGGTGTGGCCCGCCTCCGGCACGTCCGCGTCCGCGCCCTTCGCCGGCGCGCAGACCGCGGTCGCGGGCCCGCAGCCGCCAGTGGCCACCACAGCGAAGCAGGACGGCGGATCCGGCGACGGCGTGGAGGAGGTGCCCGAGGAGAGCCTGGAGGACCTGCTCGCCGAACTGGACGTGCTCGTCGGCCTGGAGCGGGTCAAGCACGATGTGGCGTCGCTGGTGAAGCTCATGCAGATGGTCCGGCGCCGCGAGGAGGCCGGGCTGGCGGCTCCTCCGCTCAGCCGGCACCTGGTCTTCGCCGGCAACCCCGGCACCGGCAAGACGACGGTGGCCCGGCTCTATGGCCGCATCCTCGCGGCGGTCGGCCTCCTCTCCCGCGGACACCTCGTCGAGGCGGACCGGTCCTCCCTGGTCGGCGAGTACGTCGGCCACACCGGGCCGAAGACCCAGCGGGTCTTCGAGGAGGCGATGGGCGGGGTGCTGTTCATCGACGAGGCGTACTCGCTGACCCCCGCCGCCGGCTCCAACGACTTCGGGCACGAGGCCATCGCCACCCTGGTGAAGCTGATGGAGGACCACCGGGACTCGGTGGTGGTCATCGTCGCCGGCTACCCCGAGGAGATGGAGCACTTCATCGACTCCAACCCGGGCCTGGCCTCCCGTTTCAGCCGCACCCTGCTCTTCGAGGACTACGACACCCCGGAGCTGGTGAGCATCGTCGAGCATCACGCCGAACGCCACCAGTACGGGCTGACGGACTCCGCCCGCGAGGCGCTCGGCGCGTACTTCGAGGCGACGCCCCGCGGCGAGCGGTTCGGCAACGGCCGTACCGCCCGCCAGACCTTCCAGGCCATGACCGAACGCCAGGCGTACCGGGTGGCGGAGTTGACGGCTCCCGGCGAGACGGACCTGATCACTCTGCGCCCGCAGGACCTCCCCGAGTGGCCCTGACACGTCGGCACCGCCCCTGTCCGTCCACGACTTCTGGTATCCGGAGAGAGTTATATGACGACACCCTCCCCCTTCGACGGGCCCGACCCCACGAGGCCGCCATCGCCCGCGGCCGACGAGGAGCCGCTGCCGCCGTCCGGTGACGACGGCAGCGCGGCGCGGACCGGGAACGAGCCCTCGCCGGACGGCGAGGACCGAACCGAGGACGAGACGCCGCTGATCCGCCTCTCCGCCAAGCCCTCCGCGCCGGGTGGTCTGTCCTTCGCGGCCGGCTTCGCCCGTCGCCACTACTTCTCCGGCGCCCGTCTGCTCAAGCCCGGCCGCCGGGTGGCGATCGCCCTGGCCGGGGTGACCGGCCTCGCGGTCGTGGGCGCCGGCACGGTCGCCGGAATCGCGCGGCTCGGCGGGAACGACACCGCACAGGCCGCGGCCACGGTCCGGACCACCGACGAGCCGTCCACCCCGTCGGCGCACCACCCTTCCGCGGGCTCCGCGACCCCTTCCCAGCGCCCTTCCGGCAAAGCCAAGGGCCACCACTCCCCGGGCGAGAAGGACGGATCGTCGGCACAGGACGTCGTCCCCGGGCCGCCCGTGGAAGCGGCGCCGCCGCCGGTCTACGGGAGCGGAGCCGGCGGCACCGCGCAGGGCGGCGGCACCGGCGGCGGTACGACGAACAGCGGCGGGCAGTCGACCCCGCAGACGCCCAAGCCGGCCGCCGGGTCCGGCTTCACCGGCAAGCTCCTGTTCAACTTCGCTTCCAGCCGCTGCCTGGCCACGCAGGGCGGTTCCAAGGCGGCCGGCACGCAGACGGTGCTCGCCGACTGCAACAGCAGTGACCCGTCGCAGGGCTGGACGTTCCCCTCCGACGGCACCGTCCGCGACTTCGCCGGCACGATGTGCCTGGACGTCTCCGGCCTGGACGACGGCGCCCTGGTACGGCTGGCGAAGTGCTCCTCCTCGCGCGCCGCGAACCAGCGGCTCGTCCTCAAGAGCTCCTACGACATCGTGGTCAACGCCGACCCTGATCTGTGCGTCGACGCCAAGGACAAGAACACCGCGGCCGGAACCGTTCTCCAGCTGTGGAGCTGTGCCGGTACCGCGAACCAGAAGTGGCGCAAGGCCTGACGCACCGCACCGCACGCGTCCGCCCGCCGAAGCCTGAACACCGGCTTCGGCGGGCGCAGTTCGTGTGGACCCTAGGAAGTCCCCAGCCAGGCAAGGAGCCCGGACCGGTCCGAGCCGCTGCCGGCGCCGTCCGGAGCCGTCGTACCGAATCCGTGCCGTACGGAGAGTTCGAGCAGACGCTCCCGGTCCCGCATACCCAGGTCACCGTGGACGTGGACCACGGCATGGTGCCGCACGTCGGGCTCCAGCTGTCCGAACAGGGTGTCCAGACCCGGCCACAGGCCATCGGGGAGTGCCTGGTGCGGCGCCCCGAGGTCGACGGCGACGGCTTCGGGGGTGAGGGGACGGGCCGCGGCGAGGAGCGGCGGCTCCCCGTCGCGCGGTCCGATCCACAGGCCCGCCGGGGTCACGACCGCCTTGCAGTCCTTGCCGAGTGACAGTTCGTCGGGTGCCGTGGTCCCGCGTAAGGCCGCGGGCACCTGCCACTCCGTCACGCGCGGGGGCCGGTCGGGCGAGCAGACCACGGTCCGGGCGAAGGGACGCCACGACGGTCGGCCGACGGAGTCGACCATGCGCGGCTCCACGGTGGCGTCGCCCGCCGAGGCACCGTCCGGGATGCCGCCGTCCGTGGCCACGGGTGCCCCCACGGCCACGCGGACCTCGCTGTCCAGCAGATCCGCCAGTGCCTGCCCGATCCGCAGCAGCGGCCGTCCGTCCAGCGACAGCAGCCGGAGTGCCGCGCGAACGTGCTCGGGCAGGGCGGCCATCACCACGGCGAGGGCGGCGGCGGGCAGGTGAGAGGAAGCGAGGATCAGCTGCGGCCTGTCACGCTCCGGCGGGACGGCGTGCGGCTGGGTGTGGGCGGTGACGGGCGCCGGGCCCGCGGGCCGGACGGCGAGTCCGGCCGGGACGGGCTCGACCACATGACCGGCCACCGTCTGCCGGCCCACCTGCTTCACGGCCCTCTCCCAGTCCGGGATCGGCAGATGGCTGCTCACGCGCCGGGCGTCCGCGCCGGGGGAGAAGTGCCACCAGCCGCCGGAGGCGCCCGGAAGGTCGGGGGAGAAGAGGTCACCGTCGGACGTGACGAGCGCGGTCCCGGCGGTCGCCAGGACGTCGAGCCCCCACCGTTCGCAGATCAGCCCGGCCGCCGACGGCCCCCCGCCGGTTTCATCGGCGCCCGTGGACATCACCAGCAGCAGCAGCCGTACGTGCGCGTCCCGGCTCGCGTCCAGGGCCGGTGCCAGCAGCTCGCACAGCCCCTCGGCGCCGTCCTCGTGCAGGGGCGTACCGACCACGACGACGGCCTCGCTCGGACGGGCGGGAGCAAGCCGCCCGGCGAGCCCGGTGAGCCACTCCGGCGGCCGGCTCCCGGCGTGCACCAGGTGTATGTGGTCGCCGGCCCGCGAGACCGTCGGCGACGCAGCGGTGTCGGGACGGACATGGCTCGGATCCCGGCCGGGATCGTGTTCGGTCACCGTATTGCTCCCGCGGGGATGACGGTCACATGTGAGGTGCCGGACTCGGCCTCTGGCCACACATGTCTCAGTACGGGCGCGAGTCTACCTGTCTCGGCGAGGGCGGCCCGACCCACTCGATAACGCACACGTATTCAGACGAACGCCGAAGGTGTCGGTACGGTACGATGGTTACCGGACCCTAGGGTCCGCTTATGCGGTCCCTCCGCACCGAAGGACACACACGATGAGTCATGTACGTATCTCCGACGCCCTCCGCGCCCTGGTCTTCGAGCCCGATCCCGCGGTGGAACTGCACGAGGTCCTCGACCACTACTACGCCCCGGACTACACCCACCGCAGCGACGGGAAGACGCTGGACCGCGACGAGTTCACGCAGATGGTCGCGAACATCCGCGGCCAGGTCACCGAAGGCACGGTCACCGTGCTCGACGAGGTGACCGACGGCGACACCTACGCCGAACGGCACGTCTTCCGCATCACCCTGCGAAACGGCACCACCCAGACCCGGGAGATCGCGATCTTCGGCACCTTCGCCGAGGACGGCCGCTTCCGGCACCTGAGCGAGACGGGTTTCGACGTCGAGCCCGCCCGGACCGTCTGAACCACCCACGACCGGAGGACCACCATGCCCCGTCTCACCGACCCGGACCCCGCCTCGTTCCCGGACGAGATCGCCACGTTTCTCGGCAAGCTGCCGCCCGACCCGATGGTCAAGATGATGTCCCACTCGGCGGGCACCGTGAAGCCGTTCGTCGAGTTCGCCAGGACGCTGTTCACCGCGCTCGAACTGCCGGCCCGCGCGCGTGAACTGGTGATCCTCACCGTCGCCGCCCACACCGACGGCACGTTCGTCGAGGCCCAGCACGACCCCATGGCACAGTCGGCCGGCGTCGACGAGCGGACCCGCCGGCTCGTCCGCGAACGGCAGACCGACAGCCCCGAGCTCTCCGACGCCGACCGCGCCCTCGTCCGGTTCACCGCCGAGGTGGTGTGCCATCCGCGCGTCTCCGACGAGGTCTTCGCCGAGGCCCGCCGGTTCCTCAGCGACCGCGAACTGGTCGAGGTGCTGCAAGTGGCCGGTTACTACTGGTCGTTCGGGCGGATCGCCACCGTGCTGAACGTCGAGGTGACCAAGGTCTACGACGACGAACCGGTGCTCAACACCGGCGCCTGACTTCCCCCTGCCGAATGCCGCGGACTGGGCGCTGGTGGTCGGACACCCCGGGACCGGGGTGAAGGAGCAGACCTCCGGTACCTACGCGCAGCTGATGGCCGAGCGTGGGTCCGTCACCCTCGCCTTCGACGCCGCCTACCAGGGCGAGTCCGGTGGTCTGCCCCGCGGGCTGGAGGACCCCGCCCAGCGTGTGGAGGACTTCAAGGCCGCCGTCTCCTACCTCACCACCCGCGACGAGGACCCCGGCGTGCTGACGATGTTCCCCGACACCGTCGAACAGGCGGGCGCCCTCGGCGGCGAACACGGATTCGAGGGCTGGGAGTACTACTGCGGTCCCCGCGGCCACCACGAGCGCTCCGCGAAGTACCTCGCCTGGGACAGCGTCGACAAGATGGCCTCCAGCGACGTCTTCCGCGCCCTCCCCCTCATCGGCCCCCGTCCCATGCTGCAGATCATCGGCGAGCGCGCCGTCACCGCCTGGATGGCCATCGAGGCCCACCAGGCCGGCACCGGCCCCAAGGAACTCCACCGCATCCCCGGCGCCAGCCACGTCGACCTCTACGACAAGCGCGAATACATCGACCCCGCCGTCGAGAAGCTCACCGACTACTTCACGACCAACCTCGGCAAGTGACCGACTGAGGCCACGTACGGGGGGACATGGCGAAGGGGCCGACAGCTCAGGCTGTCGGCCCCTCATCGTGTGGGCCGTGCCGCGGCGTTGGCCCCCCGGGCCAAGGGCAGGGAGCGGGTCACTTCGCCTGCAGGGGCCCCGCGAAGGACTTGCGCAGGGACGCGGGGGCGGCCAGGGGGAGGAGCGCGGCGAGCATCTTGCCCTTGACCGTGCTCGGCTGCCGCGTCAGTTCGACGTCGACCCGGGTGCCGTCGCCCTCGGGGGTCATCCGGAAGACCCAGCCGCCGCCGGCTCCGAAGAGCTTGGAGTCGAGCGTGGTGATGGTGACCGTGTCACCGGCCGGCTCCCACTCGTAGCGTGCGCGTTCCCAGGCGGCCGCGGTCCCCTCGGTGACCTCGGCCCAGGTGTCGCCGAGGTCGTGGACCTCGAAGTGTGCGGCGTCGATGGTGGGCCAGGCCTCGGTGCGTGAGGGGCCGAAGTCGGTCAGCACCTCCAGCACTTCCTTCGGGCCGAGCTGGGAGACGAGATGGAACCGTACGACTGCCATGGGATGTCCTCACCGAGAAGTAACCGTTCTGACCGGTGACGAAAGATTCCCATGAGGCCTCGTCACCTGTCAAGATGGTTACTCTGGAGAGAGTTCAGTCACCTGTCAGGAGGGCCACGTGAGACATGTGTTTCCGTGCGGGACACCCACGCTCGACTTCGCGGGCACCCTGCAGGAGCGGCGGGCGCCGGTTCCGATCGAGCGGATCGGCTCCCCCGGACTGCTCGACTCCTGGTTCGTCGAGTCCGGGCTTCTCGACGAGAGGCCCGGATCCGACCAGGCGGACCTTCGCGCGGCGAGGGAGCTGCGAGAGGCGATCTACTCCCTGGTCAGGGCGCGTCTGGCCTACCGTCCTCTGCCTGCTGGCGCGGTCGACGCGGTGAACCGGCAGGCCGCCGGGGTGCCAGTGGCGATGCGCCTGGGCTCCGCGGGCAGCAGCCGTTCCGGCGGGGCCTCCCAGGCGCTCACCGAGCTCGCCCGTGAGGCGGTCGAGATTATCGCCGGCGGGGATGCGGCGCTGCTGCGTGAGTGCGGACACCCCGACTGCACGCACGTCTATCTCGACCGCTCCCGGGGCCGCCGACGGGAGTGGTGCGCGATGCAGACGTGCGGGAACCGCATCAAGGCGGCCGCCCTGCGGGCCCGCCGCCGAAGCTGAACGCCCCTGTCCCGGGGCCCCGCGCACATATGTCCAACGGGGACGGCCCCCTCGTACGGAACCGTCCCCGTCTCCCTCAACTGCGGTTCTCGGCCTGGAACATCCAGCTCTGCTTCTCCAGGTCGGCGGTCAGGCCGATCAGCAGATCCTGTGTCACGGCGTCCGCCGGACCGGTCACCTCGATGCGCTCCCGCACGCGTGCGGTGACGGCGGAGAACGTCCGCACCAGAGCGTCGATGGCGTCGACGTCCTTGGTCCAGCCCGCCGCGAAGTCGGGCACACCGCTGGTGGCGGCGATGGTGGCGGCCCGTCCGTCCGGACTGACCCCCAGCGCGGCGGCGCGTTCGGCCACCGTGTCGGCGTAGTCGCGCGCGGTGGTGACCACCTCGTCGAGCTGCAGATGGACGGAGCGGAAGCGCGGCCCGTAGAGATTCCAGTGCGCCTGCTTGGCCACCAGGGACAGGTCGAGCAGGTCGACCAGGGTCGCTTGCAGTGCGCTCCCTGCGATCTCGCGCTCTTTGTCCGGCAGTGGGCTGTTGATGACCGTCATGGGTATGCGGTTCCTTTCCGAATTGTCTCCAGCATCCCCATTGTCGAAGCCACCGGTCTGTCATGGATCAGTCGTTTGACTGCAGGCTGCTGGAGGAGGGTGGTCCACCAGGCGCTGATCCGCGCGGCACCGTGGCACGCACCCCGGGAGTCGGTCCCTGCTCGGTGAGGGGTTCGACCGGCCGGCCGGTCGATGCGACGGACGGCGACTGACGTTGTAGGTGGCGGCAGCGGTGCTCAGAAGAGGGGGATACCCGGCTCGAACCCGAAGCGCACGCGTCCGGCGGCCTCCAGGTATGGGGAGAAGTGGTTGGCGTGCTGGAGCGCCAGCATGCCGTCGCGGAAGAGCCGCGCGACGGGGTTGGCGTGGTCGGTGGAGGCGGAGCCACCGAGTTCATGCATGGCCACGAGCACCTCACGGCTGACGTCTGTTGCGTGACACATCGCGGCGTGGAGAGCAGCCCGCTGGTCGAGGGTGACGGGCTCGCCCTTCTCCGTGGCGGCGTCCACGGCTGCCGCCGTGGACAGCAAAAGCAGCCGCGCCGCATGCAGGGCCGCCTCGGACCGGGCGACTGCCACATGGGCGCGGGCAGATTCCGCGAGCGTGCCATCGGTGGGCGTGCTCCTGTTCGTGGCGAGAACGACGACCTCGTCGATGGCGCTTTGCGCGACACCGAGCACCACTGCGGAGCAGCCGGGGAAGACGAGCGTCGGGATGAAGCCCTGGGAGCGGGGGTGCTGGGCATGGTCCGGCTCGTCGAAACGGGCGACCAGCTCGTCGGGGACGAGGACGTCGTCGACGGCCACCGTGTTGCTGCCGGTGCCCGGCATGCCGCTCACGTCTCCGCTGTCCTGGACCGAGAGCTGGTCCCGGCTCAGGGTGAAGAGCCGTACGTCCGGTGTGCCCGCCTGCGTCAGTCGAGGGTCGCCGTTCTCCACGACGACGGCGACCACGACGAGCCAGTCCGCCCGGTCGACACCGCCGACGTGTTTCCAAGTGCCCGAGAGACGGTAGCCGCCTTCGGTCACCACCGCAGTGCCGGGCTGACTGGCGTTGGCGAAGACCGGATCGGGGCCGTCCGCCCAGATTCGAGCAGTGCCGGCGTTGCCGAGCAGCGCAGCGAGGAACCCCCAGTTGGTGTTCCACACCACCCACGCCACCGAGACTTCGAGACGGCCGAAGCCCTCGTACACCTTCAGCACTGTCTCCAGAGGTGCCTCGAACCCGCCCAGCTCACGCGGGGTGAGCAGCCGGAAGGCACCGCTGTCGCGCAGCTCCTGCATCAGTTTGTCGGGCAGGTCGCGACCGGCCTCCACGTCCTCGGCAGCGGCCTTGACGGAGGCCGAGAGCAGCTCGGGGAGACGCAACGGGCTGGACTCATATCTGCTCATGGGTTCTCCAACGTGGGGAATCGGCGAGGGTGAATACCCGCATACGCTGAGGGAACGTGTTTCGATCACCATGAGGTTCAGTGGCAGCCGCAACCCGGCCTTTCCGAAGTCGGGTCAGACGAGTCCCTGAGCGGCCGCCCTGACTCCTGCCTGGAAACGGGTGTCGGCTCCCAGCCTGCTCAGGACGGCGGCGACACGCCGGGTGGCGGTCCGGGTGCTGCACCCCAGCTGGCGGGCGATGGCCTGGTCCTTCAGCCCGGCTTTGAGCATGCCGAGGAGCAGGATGTCGTCCGCGCCGAAGGTGTCGTCCTCGACGGGTGCCGTGCCGGAGATCGGCTCGGCGCGGGCCCAGTAGGCCTCGTAGAGTTCCATCAGGGCGTCGAGCATGGCGGACGGGTGGATGACGACGAGGTCGTCGTAGACCGGGCCGGACAGCGGGACCAGGGCGACCCGCTTGTCGATGATGTGCAGTTTGAACGGCAGGGACGGCAACAGCCTGGACCGCTCGCCCAGTTCGGCGAGTCTGAGCAGCGTGGCGAACCGTCCGGGGCGCTCCATCGACTGCGGGCAGTAGATCGAGCGCACCTCGATGCCCCGTCCCAGCCAGGCCGCCGTGATGGCGAACTCGTCCTCGTTGCTGTGGTGTTGGCCATCGGGCCGTCCCACGTAGGGCGGCCGGTCGAGGGCCCACATGTGGCTGGTCGCGGAGTTGCTCAGTTCCTCGACCCGTTCCCGGATCAGCTCGCGGTCCGACAGGACCTCCAGCAGGTTGCGCGGATCGGCCCGCAGCCGTCCGTCCCGGTAGCGCTCGGCGATCCGGTCGATCTCCGTCCGCGCCGAGGCCAGCGCCGTCTCCACCTCGAATTGCCGCCTGGCCAACAGGGGCAGCAGCGCGGCCTGGGGGTTCGTCGCCTGGTGGCGGCCGCGGCCGGCGGCGCGCAGGAGTCCGAGTTCCGTGAGCCGGGCGATGGACCGACGGACGTGGTCCACCGATGTTCCCAGCGATACGGCGAGGTCCGAGACGAGCACGGGTCCCTGGTCCAGGAAACACCGGTAGATCCGTTCGTCGGACTCGGATATGCCCAGTGCCGTGAGCATGTGTACGTACCTCCGTCGAGTCGGCGTGTGTCTTCCGCGGCGCAGTGGTCCGCGTGCGCTCAGGACGTGGACCACTTCTGGTTGACTCCGCCGGAACAGGACCACAGCTGGAGCCGGGTCCCGTTCTCCGTACCGTTGTCCCGTACGTCCGTGCACTTGTCGGCGAGTGTGCTCACCAGGTCGTGGCGGTAGTTCAGTACGAACCGCTGTGCCGGACTCCCGTCGCAGGAAGCGAGTTCGAGGTCGGCGCCGTCAGCTGTCGAGCCGCCCGCGAGCTGTACGCACATGTCGAGCGCGCGCATGGTCCCGTCCGTGAACGTCCAGTGCTGCGAGGCGGAGTCCGAGCAGTCCCAGATCATCAGGTTCGCGCCCGGCACGGCGTTTCCGCCCACGACGTCGATGCAGCGCTGCGAGGCGTTGCTGAACACGTTCACTCCCGGCGCCGCGGCCGGAGCGGTCGTCCTGGTCCCGGTCGGGTCCTTCGCCGGGGCGGTGGCGTGCTCGCCCGTGGACGCCGAATCGTCACTGGACGCACTGCTCCTGGGTGAGGCGGACGTGGACTTCGCGGAGCCGTCGGGCTTCTTGCCGGCGCCGGTACCGGAGGCGCTCACCGCAGGTGCCGGCACACGGTCGAGACCGTCGACGACGTCTGTGCCGTAGTCACCGGATTCGACGGACACCGATGCCCCGTCGCGCTTGCCGTCGTCGTGCCCGCCGGCCAGGCCCAGGGTGAGCAGGACGCCGCCCACCGCGAGCAGTCCCACGATGCCCACGACCCCGAGAGCACCGCGGGATGCCTCGCGCCGGGCCGTGGCCGGTTCGAGCGGTACGACGTTGTCCGGAGCGGGGCTGCTGTCCACGGCGCCGCGGCCGGCGTTTCCTCGCGACCCGAGCGAGGAGATCCGGGTGAGCCGGGGCAGGGCGGTGTCTCTGCCGGCCGCGTCGGGCTTATCGGGCGTGGAACCGGTACCGACCGGCCTGGCGCTGCCGGGGACTCTCTTGGGGAGGTCCCCCGCCGGGGGAGTGTGGGGAGGCTTCATGGGGTCCTTTCCAGCGGAGCCGAGCAGGGGCGGCGGGTGGCAACTCGAGTGGGTGCGTCGGGCGGCGCGGCCGATGACACCGGACCGCACACGAACGCTGTCCGGCCTCGCGGTCGGGCGGCGTTCGTGTGCGGGGAACCGGATCCTGAACTCGGCTACGCCCAGCAGCCGTTCACGGTCGCGGCGAGGCCGTCCATCGCGTCCTTGATGTCGTTCGGAGCGGCCGCGGAGCCGTTCTCGACGAAGGAGAACACCCGCCATTCGCCGTCCTCGGTCCGGGTCAGACCGCTCAGGGCGACGGCACCGGTGAGAGTGCCGGTCTTCGCCTGCACCTTGCCGACCGCGCATTGGGAGTTCGGGTCGTCGAACCGGCCCCACTCCGGGCCGAGGGTGGAGCCCGCCTCACCGGCGACCGGCAGGCCGTCGAGGATGGCGCCCAAGGTGTACGCGTACTGGGGCTCCGTGAGCAGTTCGAGGATCTGCGCGAGGGTGGCCGCCGGGATGCGGTCGGTCCGGGACAGGCCGCTGCCGTCGTGGATCTCGAAGTGGTCGAGAGAGACGCCGTAGCGGTGGCTGAGTACCTGGCGCACGACCTCGGCGCCGCCCTCGAAGGTGGCGGGGCGTCCCGCGCCCAGGGCGGTCATCCGCAGCAGGGTCTCGGCGATGTTGTTGTCGCTGGTCTTGAGCATCTTCTTGACGATGTCCGCCAGCGGGGCCGACTTGTGGCGTGCGACCGGTACGTCCCGGTGACCGGCCTTCTGGCGTGTGACGTCGCCGTCGACCGTGACGCCGTCCTCGGCGAGCAGCTTGGCGAAGGTCTGCCCGGCGTCGATGGAGGTGTCCTGGACACCGCGGCCGTCGACGACCAGGGCGCGGACCGGGGCGACGGAGTCCGGGTAGTAGCCCTCGTTCCAGCCGTCGGCCAGGGTCGGCGCGGCGAACAGGCTGTCGTCCACGGCGACCTTCACCGAGGTCAGGCCCGCCTGCTTCAGCCCGGCGACCGCGGTCTGCGCCAGCTCGGCGAGGTCGGCGCTGGTCAGGGTGCGGTCGCCGCCGCCGACGAGGGTCAGGGTGCCGTCGCCGTAGACCACCTTGGTGGTGAACCGGTGGTCCGGGCCCAGCACCGTCAGCGCGGCGGTCGACGTGGCCAGCTTGACGTTGGAGGCCGGCATCAGCGCGGTGGCGCCGTTGTGGTCCCACAGGGTCTCGTCGGAGTCCGCGTCGAGCACCACTCCGCTCACGTCGGAGCCCAGCCGCTGGTCGAGCACCCGGGTGTCCAGGTTCGCGGCCATCTGCTGGTCGTCGGCGTCGACACCCTCGGCCGCGCCGGCCGCCGTGCCGGTCGCGCCGTTGCCGGACGCGGCGAAGGCCGAGGGCCCCGCCAGCGCGGCCGAGGCCATGGGCACCGCGATCGCGAGCACGACGGCACGCCGGACCCCCGAGCCGCCCTCTCTCGTCTTGCGATGCCGCCGTCGGCCGCCCGGTGCGAAGGCAGTCGTCTGCTGTGTTTCCTCTGCCGAGTTACTCATGGAATCCCAAGGTCCGAGTACAGAAACGTGTGAGAAGAAGATCGGCGCGCACCCTACCACCCGTCATATGTGGTGCAGGTGTCTGGCAAGGGTGTGAACCTCGTCAGCCAGTCTCATGGTTCACACATGTCAATATCGTCACCGTCTTGACAGGTGACGAATGAAGGGGCAAGCTGACAGGCATGAACACCTACGAATACCCCCTCTTCCCGGGCCGTCTGGGCAAGGAGCAGGAGGCCCTCCAGGAGCTGCTCCGCCGGGTCAACTGCAACGACCGGCGGGAGCCGGACCGTCAGGTGGAGGAGTACACCCGCAAGACACGCCAACTGGCGGCCATCACCTTCCTCAGCGCCGTTCTGTGACCGCCGCGTCCGCGGTGAGGGAGAGGGCGAGCAGGGCGGTCGCCGTGAAGTCGTCCGCCGGTTCGACCGTCTGCCAGGCGGCCACGTCGTCGATGTAGCCGGCACCATGCCCGTCGAAGTCGGACCAACGGCGTCCGGAGGGCTCGGCGGAGCACGGACGCATGTTGTCGAACCACTCCAGGTCGCCCAACAGGTCCGCCTTGTTGGGGCCGTTGACCACGGCGCCCCGCAGGATGTCCCCCCGCCCGGTGCGGCTCATGGCGAGGTTCGCCACCTGGTGCTCCGGACAGTGCGGGTATGTCTCGCCCGCGCCGATCACGAAGCTGGTGCCCCAGGCGTTGGCACCGAAGACCCAGCCGCGCTGCCGGGAGGCGAAGGCGTCGTAACGATGGTCACCGGTGGCGCGCGCGTAGAGCCCGGCGGTGGCCACCAGGCCGAAGGTGCGCGGCACGGCGTCGAACTCGGTGAGGACGACCCCCGCGCCGAACGGGTCCCGCGCGGCCTGCCGTGTGCCCTGCGTCAGCTGCCGCCTGAGGTCCGCCTCGAGCGCGCTCCTCGTCTCCTCGTCCAGCCCGGGCGAGGACAGCAGATCCGCGTGGGCGAGGGCGCTGACGTCCGACACGTCCAGGGTGCCCTGCTCGTCGGAGCCTATGTACGAGCGAGCCCAGCCGACTGCCTCCCGCTGCCACCGCGCACTCCGCTCGTCACCCAACTCCCGTGCGGCACGCGTCAGTTCCACCGCCGCCCACTCCATGTCGTCCCGCCACGAGTCCTCCCGGTAGTAGCTCGCCGGGACGGTCGTGAACAGGCGCCCACGTGGGTCGGTGTCGGCCTGCGCGTACACCTCCGCCGCCTTGTCGAGCCACCGCCGCGCCGCCTCCGGGTCTTGCTCGGCCCGGGTCTGCGTGGCCAGCGCGAAGGCGGCGGCCACCCGGCCCGCCAGGTTGGGACTGACGGGATCGCCAGGGGTGTTGGCACGGAACACGGGGCGGTGCTTCACCAGGTGGTCCGGATCGCCCGGTCGTACGGACAGCGCGTCGTCCTCCTCCGGCAGGCGCCACACGTCATGGTCACCGCGCAGCCGCGCGTTGCCGCTGCCGAGGCCCACCTGGGCGTACAGCACACCGTCCGGGCCGTCCCACATCCGGTCCAGCCAGTCCAGTCCGTGGTCCGCCTCCGCGGGCAGCCCGGGCACCGCGGGTGTGTCGCGCACCGTGGTCAGCAGCTGCCCGACGACGTACGACGTGGTGTGCGTGAACTTGAGGAAGTCACCGGCGTCGAACCAGCCCCCGGATACGTCGACGGGCCCCGCGACTTCGGTCAGGGCCGTGGCGGCCATCCGCTCGCCGTCGGCCTCGTAGACCGGAGGAGCGTAGACGATGGCCCGCTCGTCGGTCAGGTGGGAGGCGGCGCGGCCGGTCTGCTCCGGCAGTACGTCGCCGCCGTCACGCTGGGTGCGGAAGAAGCGCACGCTGTCGGCGCGCAGCGGGTCCGTCAGCTGCCCGGCCGGGGCGACCCGGAAGCGGGGCGACTGTCCGTCCGCCGAGCCCGTCAGCCGCAGCCGGTAGGTGCCGGTCCGGCGGAGCGCCGACAGGTCGACAGTACGCACGGTGTCGTACGTGGCGTTCCAGGAACCGGTCGAGGGGCCGAGACCGCCGCGCAGGACGGTGCGCCCGCGCTCGTCGGCCACCGTGAAGCGGGCACCGGCCAGGGCATCGCCGGCTCCCATGACGTAGGCGTACTTCTTCTCACCGGTCGCATATCCGGCCTGGTTGACACGTATCTCCGCGCGCTCGTCGGCGTCCTGCGCCGAGCAGGAGACAAGGCCGCCCGCGGTCACGAGCGAGGCGACCGTGACCGCGGGAACGAACCGGGACAAGGGTTTCATGACGCACAGTGTGTCCTACGGGGCGCGAGGGGCCGGGCGGCCTGGCAGTCGTCCGACCGAGTAGCCGAAAGCGCTCCGGCGCCGATGACGCAGTCATTCGACGGATGTCTGCGCAATGTCGGTTCCCGGACGCTGAAGGGACACGCTCACGACGGACGAAAGGCAACCGCATGCCCACCTTCGCCGACCACGTCATCGCCTCGCTCAAGGCCTCCGGTGTGCGCCGTCTGTACGGCCTGCCCGGTGACTCCCTCAACGGTCTGACAGACTCCATACGCCGCGACGACGGCGTCGACTGGGTACATGTACGGCACGAGGAGAGCGCCGCCTTCGCGGCGGCGGCCGAGGCCGGGCTGACCGGAGAGCTCAACGTGTGCGTCGGCAGCTGCGGCCCGGGCAACCTGCACCTGATCAACGGGCTCTTCGACGCCCAGCGCAGCCGTGTGCCGGTGCTCGCCATCGCCGCCCAGATCCCCGGCAGCGAGATCGGCTCCGGCTACTTCCAGGAGACTCGCCCGCAGGAGCTGTTCGCCGACTGCAGCGTCTACGCGGAGGTCGTCACCAGCCCGGAGTCCGGGCCTCGCATCCTGGAGATGGCGATGCGGGCGGCCGTCGAACGCAGGGGAGTGGCGGTCGTGGTCGTACCCGGCGAGATCTTCCTCGCCAAGACCGGCCGGGATCTGGCCCCCACGGTCGTACGCCCGACCCGGACCGTCGCCCGCCCGGACGACGACGCCCTCGGCGAGGCCGCCGCGCTGCTGAACGACGGACAGCGGGTGACGATCCTGGCGGGCGCCGGCGCGGCCGGTGCCCACGACGACCTGGTCCGGCTCGCCGAGATCCTCAAGGCCCCGGTCGTGCACGCCCTGCGCGGCAAGGAGCATGTGGAGTACGACAACCCGTACGACGTCGGGCTCACCGGACTGCTCGGCTTCGCCTCCGGCTACAAGGCGATCGAGGAGGCGGACACCCTGCTCATGCTGGGCACCGACTTCCCCTACCGGCAGTTCTATCCGCGGGGCGCGAAGGTGATCCAGCTGGACATCCGCGGCGAGCAGATCGGCCGGCGCACCCATGTCGACCTGCCCCTGGTCGGCAGTGTCCGGGACACCCTGCCCGCGCTGCTGCCGCTGCTGAGCGTCAAGAAGGGACGCAAGCACCTCGACGAGGCGCTCGCCCACTACGCCCGCACCCGGAAGTCACTGGACGGGCTCGCCGTCAACGACCGCGAACGCACCCCGATCCACCCGCAGTTCGTGGCGCGCACCCTCGACCGGCTCGCGGACCCGGACGCGGTCTTCACCGTCGACGTCGGCTCCCCGGTGGTGTGGGCGGCCCGCTATCTGACTTTCAACGGGCGTCGGCGGCTGCTCGGTTCGTTCAACCACGGCTCCATGGCCTGCGCACTGCCGCTCGCCGTGGGCGCGCAGGCGGCGTACCCGGGACGTCAGGTGGTATCGCTGTCCGGCGACGGCGGGCTCACCATGCTGCTCGGCGAGCTGTTCACCCTCCGGCAGAACGGCCTGCCCGCCAAGATCGTCGTCTTCAACAACGGCTCGCTGAACTTCGTCGAGCTGGAGATGAAGGCGTCCGGCATCGTCAACTACGCGACCGAGCTGGACAATCCGCAGCTCGCCGAGGTCGCCGCCGCGATCGGGCTGTGGGCGCGTCGGGTCGAGCGGCCCGGCGACCTGGAGGACGCGCTGAAGGGGGCCTTCGCCCACGAGGGCCCGGCGCTGGTCGAGGTCATGACGGCACGCCAGGAGCTGTCCGTGCCGCCCGCGGTCACCGGGGAGCAGGCCAAGGGCTTCACCCTCTACGCGATCCGCACCATCCTGTCCGGCCGGGGCGAGGAACTGCTCGACCTGGTGACCACCAATGTCGCCCGCCGGATCCTGCACTGACCGGCCGAGGCCGGAACACATATCTCAGCGCGCGTTTGTGACGCACACCTGAAACACTTGCCCAAGGCAACCGAGCAAACCTCATGGTTGCCCTGAGCAATGACATGGGAGACACCTGTGGCCGAGAACGCTCCGTACGAGGAGCTGATGCGCCAGCTGAGCGCCGTCGGCTCCGTACGAAGGCAACTGGACCGGGCCCTGCCGAACGGCTCCTCCAGCGGATCCGCCATGGTGCTGGCGCTGCTCGCCCGCGACGGCGACATGCGCATCGGCAGGCTCGCGGAGCTGCTCGCCGTCGACATGTCGGTCACCAGCCGCCATGTCGCGCACCTGGCCGCACAGGGCTGGATCGACCGCAGCCCCGATCCCGCCGACCGACGCTCGCGCATCCTGCGTCTGACCCCCGAGGGCCGGACCCAGCTCGCCGAACTGTCCGACCGCGCCGCCCAGTTGCTCGCCCGGCGGCTGAGCGACTGGAGCGAGGCGGACGTCCGCCGGCTGGCCTGGCTCCTGTCCCGGCTCCGGGCCAGCTTCGACGACCCGTGGACCGCACCGGACGCGTACGCCGAGCCACCCGAGGACGCCGACGCCCACCCCTGCCGTACACCCGCTGTCACCACGTAAGGAAAGAAGCCCCATGACCACCACCCCAAGAGCAGGTGTGCGGGCACACGCCCACCACGCAGGAGCAGCCGCCCACGCACCGATGACACACGCGCAGATCATGCGCGCGCTGTCCGGACTGCTGCTCGGCCTCTTCGCCGCCATCCTGTCCTCGACCGTCGTCACCAACGCACTGCCGAGGATCATCGGCGATCTCGGCGGCGGTCAGAGCGCCTACACCTGGGTCGTCACCGCCTCGCTGCTGGCCGTCACCGCCTCCACACCCCTGTGGGGCAAGCTCGCGGACCAGTTCAGCAAGAAGATCCTGGTCCAGACCTCCCTGATCATCTACGCCGTCGGCTCCCTGGTGGCCGGTCTGGCGCAGAACCCCACGACGCTGATCAGCGCCCGTGTCATCCAAGGCCTGGGCGGTGGCGGGCTGTCCGCGCTGGCGCAGGTCGTGCTGGCCGCGATGATCTCCCCGCGTGAGCGCGGGCGCTACTCCGGCTATCTGGGCGCCACCTTCGCCGTCGCCACCGTCGGAGGCCCGCTGCTCGGCGGTGTCATCACCGACACCAGCTGGCTCGGCTGGCGCTGGTGTCTGTTCGTCGGCATCCCCTTCGCGCTCGTCGCGCTGGTCGTGCTCCAGCGGACGCTGGACCTGCCGGTGCTCAAGCGCCAGGTCAAGGTCGACTGGGCCGGCGCTTTCTTCGTCACCGCGGCCGTCTGCGCCCTGCTGATCTGGGTCACCTTCGCCGGCGACAAGTACGCCTGGCTGTCCTGGCAGACGTACACGCTGGTCGGCGCGTCGATCGTGCTGACGGCGGTCTTCCTGTTCGTCGAGACCAGGGCGAGCGAACCGATCATGCCGCTGCGGCTGTTCCGCAACCGCACCATCACCCTCGCCTCCGCCGCCTCGCTGTTCTCCGGTATCGCGCTGTTCGCGGGCACGGTCTTCTTCAGCCAGTACTTCCAGCTGGCACGCGGCGAATCCCCGACCAGGTCGGGCGTCATGACGATCCCGTTCATCGCGGGCCTGTTCGTCTCCTCCACCCTCTCCGGCCGGATCATCACCCGCACCGGCAGGTGGAAGGGCTGGCTGCTGGCGGGCGGTGTCCTGCTGACGGCGGGCCTGGCCCTGCTGGGCATGCTCCGCCACGACACCTCGTACCTGTTCATCGCGTTCTGCATGGTGCTGATGGGACTCGGCGTCGGCATGACGCTGCAGAACCTCGTGCTGTGCACACAGAACCAGGTGTCCCCGAGCGACCTGGGCGCCGCGTCCTCCACGGTGACCTTCTTCCGGTCCCTCGGCGGCGCGGTGGGCGTCTCGGTGCTCGGCTCGGTCCTCACCACCCGGATCGGCCACTACGCCCGCGAGACCATCACCCAGCTCGGCCCGCAGGACCGGGCGACGGCCGCCAAGGCCTCCGGCGGCGGCGAACTGCCCGACCTCGCCCTGCTGCCCGCCCCGGTACGCACCTGGCTGGAGGGCGCCTACGGCCACGGCATCGGCGACATCTTCCTGTACGTCGCCCCGGTCGCCCTACTCGCCTTCCTGGTGACGCTGTTCATCAAGGAGGTCCCGCTGCGCGCCTCCAGCGGCCTGGTCCAGGCGGCGCAGGCGGCCCGGACCGCGCAGGACGCCGAGGCCGTCGCCGGGGCGCCCGCCGGCATCCCGGTCCGCGGCCGCGTCCACGGCGTCGAGAGCGCGCCCGTACCGCGGGGCGCGGTCACACTGACCACCGTGGAGGGCCGCGTGCTGAACCGGTCGTCCGTCCGGCCCGACGGCACTTACACACTGGACGCCCCGGCCACCGGACCGTACGTCCTGATCACCTCCGCCGACGGCTACCAGCCGCAGACGTCCACGATCGTGGTGGAGGAGGAACCGGTCGTCCACGACGTTGTGCTGACGGTTCCCACCGCCTGACCGGTCAGGTCAGCGCGACGGGACGGACCCGACGACACCGACGGTCCGGGCGGACGGAGCCGACCGGTCCGGCGCCGGACGTCCGGGTCCGCGACCGTGCTCGACGGCGTACACCCGGACCACGGCGTGCAGCCGGTGGTGCCCGGGCAGATGCTCCGTCAGCAGCTGAGCGTCCGCCAGTTCGGCGAGCAGCAGCGCTGCCGTGTCCTCCGGCTCACCGCTCAGGTCCGCCGCGGCGGACCGGGAGAACTCCGCGTCCCCGCGGCGGGCGAGCAGTGCGAGCAGGTGCCGCGCCGGTGTGCTCAGCCGGTCGAAGGACCACGAGAACGCGTCCCGCAGCGCACCGTCGTACCGGTGGCCCAGCTCGCTCACCCCGCCCGGTCCGGTGGGCAGTTCGGCGGCCATCTGCGCCAGCGGGAAGGAACAGCGGGACACCGTGTGCGCCGCGACGGCCGCCAGCGCCTGGGGCAGTCGTCCGCATCCCGCCACGATGGCGTCGACGGCCTCCGGCTCCCGTCCGGCGCGCTCCGCCCCGACCCGGCTGACGAAGAGCGTGCGGGCGTCGGCCCGGCTCGGCAGCCCCAGCGACAGCAGACGGGCGCCGTGGCCGGCGACGAGTCCGGCCAGACAGGTCCTGCTGGTGACGACCACGCAGCTGCCCCCGTGGCCGGGAAGGAGGGGGCCGACGTCCTGGGCGCGGGACACGTTGTCCAGCACCACGAGGACCCGTCTGCCGCTCAGCAGGCTGCGGTACAGGCCCGTGCGCGCGGCGAGTTCCTCCGGTACACCGTTCCCGGGCACGCCCAGGGCGACCAGGAGCGCGTGCAGGGCCTCAGCGGGGCCCATCGCGGGACCGCCGCCCCCGAAGCCGCGCAGGTCCAGATAGAGCCGCCCGTCGGGGAAGCGGTCCGCCACACGGTGCGCCCACCGCACGGCCAGCGTCGTCTTGCCCACCCCGGACATGCCGTCGATCGCGACGAGGGCCGTGGTGTGCGGCTCTGCCGCGCTGTCCGCCAACAGGGCGTCCAGCCGCTCCAGTTCCTCCGCCCGACCGGTGAAGACCGGGAGCACGGGCGGAAGCTGGGAGGGACTCGTCCAGGAGCCCGCCATCTGTCCGGGCCGCCCGCCGGCGCCGGAACCCGGCGCCGGCAGCAGCCCGCGATCGTCCTCCAGGACGCGCTGGTGCACCTCGCGCAGACCGGGCCCGGGGTCGATGCCCAGTTCGTCGGCGAACAGCCGGCGCCCGGCGTCGTACGCCTCCAGCGCCTCGGTCCGCCGTCCGGACCGGTACAGCGCCAGCATGAACAGCTCGCGCAGCCGCTCCCGCAGCGGATGGCGGTCCATCAGGACGGACAGCTCGACGGCGGCCTCGCGATGCGCGCCGCAGGACACCTCCAGCGCCAGGCACTCCTCCAGGGCCGCCAGCCGCAGTTCCTCCAGCATGGCCCGTTGCCGGCCGGCGAACGGCGCGTCGACACCCTCCAGGGGCTCGCCGGACCACAGCGCGAGCCCCTGACGCAGCAGTGCCACCGCCCGCGGCACATCTCCCTCGGCCGCCAGGTTCCTGGCGCGGGACACACCGGCGCGGAACTCGTCCAGGTCGAGACGGACGGCCGACAGGGCGTAACCGCGTCCGGTGGTCTCGATGACCGAAGGGGCATGCGCGCCCAGGACGGCGCGCAGCCGCGACACATAGGTGCGGATCACGGCCGGTGCCGTGGGCGGTGCGACCGGACCCCACAGCGCGTCGACCAGGCTGTCCAACGAGGCCCGTCTGCCGTCACCGAGGAGCAGCGCCGCCAGCGTGGCGCGCTGCTGAGGCGACCCGAGGTCCACCTCCACGCCGTCGCACCGGGCGCTCACCCGCCCCAGCACGAAGAACCTCAGGCCGTCTCCCATCGAGTGTTCCCCTCGTGTCACCGCCGCCGACGGTCCACTGCGGCCGTCGGCATAGGTTCAAACGAGAGGCGGAACAGAAGCGTTCACACCGGGCTCGGTGACGGGTGTGCCCACCGCTCAGTGATGGGTGTGCCCACCGCCCATGTCCATGCCGGCCATGTTCGTACCGCCCATGTTCATGGACTGCATCATGTGGTGGAGGGTGAGCACGGACGGCGGCATGATCACCAGCGGCCGCATCATGCCCTCGTCCTCGTGGTCGAGGATGTGGCAGTGGTACATGAACCGGCCGCTGAGCGAGCCGTACCGTCCCAGTACCGTGACGGCCGTGTTCGTGGCGAGGGCGAAGGTGTCCTTCCAGCCGCTCTCCTCCGGCGCGACGGGTAGTGCGGCGCCCAGTTCGAGCGGCTTGGTGGTGCCGCCCAGGGCGAAGTCCATGCCGGCGGCGTCGATCGAACGCCGGTCCACGACCTGGAAGTTCATCAGGTGGATGTGCATGGGGTGCACGATCGGCGGGCCGCCGGCCGGTGTGAGGCTGAGGAACGTCCACTTCTCCCAGGCGCCGGAGGAGCCGAAGAAGGTGGTGGTGTCCTCGAAGGCCGTGCCCACCCGGCGCAACGTCTTCGTGCGGCCGGCGAGCTTGACCTGGACGACGCCGTCCCCCTGCTTCGCGGAGCCGTCGGTCTCCTGCATCTCCCACATCTGCGGCATGGTCCGGCTCTTGTCGAACGCGACCACCACGAAGCGTTCGACGGCTGCCTCGGGGGTGTCCGCGGTCGTCAGCCGCTTGAAGTCACGCGACAGCGTGGCGGGCGCCTTGTACGGCGACTTGGCGTGCCGTGCCACCCGGAACTGCATGACGTCGGGGAAGGGTATGTTCGCCGGCGGCACCGGCGCTCCGACGGGTGCGCCCGGCACCGTGTTGACCAGTTTCAGCCGTTTGCCGGCGAAGGCCGCGAAGTCGACCACGACGTCCGCGCGCTCCCCGGGATTGAGGGTCAGCGCCTCCTCGATCACCTGCGGCTTGCCGAGCAGGCCCAGGTCCGTGCCGATCAGCTTCATGGCGTTCGGCACCGCCTTGCCGGTCTCCTCGTCGACCACGACCAGCCGGTAGGCCCTGCTCAGCGCCGAGTTGACGATGCGCAAGCGGTAGGCGCGCGCCTGCACCGACAGATACGGCCACACCACGCCGTTGACCATGGTGTACGGGCCGAAGTAGGCGACGGC
This sequence comes from Streptomyces sp. NBC_00019, assembly GCF_045041015.1. Lineage (NCBI taxonomy): Bacteria > Bacillati > Actinomycetota > Actinomycetes > Kitasatosporales > Streptomycetaceae > Streptomyces > Streptomyces sp. NBC_00019. The sequence goes on along the minus strand of NZ_CP108303.1, from coordinate 160,267 downwards.
GGTGGGCAGTTCGCCCGGCACCGGCTTCCCCAGTGAGACGCGCTTGGCGAGGATGCGTCCGTCGAGCCGCCCCGCGGAGTCCGTGTCGAAGTTGACATCGGCCAGGGCCAGCGGGATCTCGTAGGCGCCGCGCGGAAGGTCCAGCCGCTCCTCCGCCTCGTCCCGGACGATGTAGTGCCCCATCAGCCCGGACAGCACGTTCAGCGCGGTGACCGGCATGGCGTGGTCGTGGTAGAAGAGGTGCGCCCCGGCCAGGTCGTTCGGGTATTCCGACAGCTGCGAACCCCCGTAGGTGACACCCGAGTCCGGGGCGCCGTCACTGGTCGCGTGCTGGTGCCCGCCATGCAGGTGTACGGAGGTGTAGGCGACGAGGTCGTCGACCTCGGGCCTGCCGATCGCCCCCTGGGAGCCCGGGTTGTTGAGCGGCTCAAGACCCGGTGCCGCACCGGCGGGCAGGGCCCAGACCGCCTTGACCGGGTGCGTGCCGCGCAGTCGGTTGGCCCAGGCGATGCGGGTGCGCCGGCCCCGCTCGACCTCGATGGTGGGGCCGGGGAAGTGGCCGTCGTAGGTCCACAGGGGCGTGGGAGGCATCTGGGAGTGCAGCCGAAGCGCCCTCTCCACCATCGGGATCTCCGTGGTGCCGTCCCTCTTGGGCCGCAGCGTGGGCGGGATGCGCAACGCGTCCTTGAAGGGGGTCAGCTTCGTCGTGGACGGCTGTGACACCCCGTCCAGGGGGCCGGACGCGGCTGTCGCCTCTTCGTCGCCGAGCAGGTTCGTCGTCGCGTAGAGCGCGGCTCCCGCCGTCGCGGCGCCTGCCATGCCGAGAAACGTCCGTCGACTTCTGTGCTTCACGTACTTTCCTCTGTTGCAAGAGTGTGTGACAAGCGGGTCGGATGCCCACGTGTCGACTCAGCCTAGGAGGCACGGATATACGACGTGCAGACACACCTTGCGCATGTGTGCACACGTATCAAGTTGGCCGACTTGCGCCCTTGTGTGTCCACTGAGACACATGATTGTTTTGCGGCGGAAGAACCTTCTGCCTGACTGGTCGGCTTTGATGCCTACCGTCCGAAAGGACATGTGATGATCGATCGCCGCTCTCTTCTCCGTACCAGCGGTGCCGCGGCGGCTGGCGCGCTCGGCGCGGCCGCTCTGTCGTCGACCGCCGCGGCCGCGGACTCCGATCCGACCGCAGGCGTCACCCGCACCCTGCTCCAGGAGCACCCCTCGCCCGCCGAGGGCTGGGAGGCCGTGCAGACACTCGTGCAGATTCCCCGGCACAAGGAGTCGGGCCGGCACAGTCACCCCGGCATCGAGGTCGGATACATCATCCGCGGCGACGTCCTGATGGAGTTCGACGACAGGCCGCCGCTCCGGCTGTGCACGGGTGACCCGTTCTTCATCCCGAACGGTGTCATCCACAACGCCCGCAACGTCGGCACCGTGACCACGATGATGCTCTCCACCTACGTGGTCGACGAGACGAAGCCCCTGGTGACCACCTACTAGGGCGCCGCCTCAGTCCAGGACCTTGAGGGCCGTGGACACGGCCGACTCCAGGAACGGCCGGTCCGCGCGTGCGCTGCCCATGACATGCAGGCCCTGGATGAACGTGGTCAGGAAGCGGGCCAGTTCCACCGGACTGTGTGCGGCGCTCAGGTCGCCCCGCTCACGAGCACGTTCCAACACCCCGGTCAGCACGGACTCCACGGCGGCCATGGTCGACCTCACCTGTTCGACCGTGCTGTCGTGGGCGGCGCGCTCTGTCGCCGCGTTGACCAGCAGACAGCCGCGCTCGGGGTCGCTCACGTCGGCCGCGGCCAGCGTGAGCAGTACCCTGCGCAGCGCCGTACGCACGTCGGGGGCGACATCCATCTGCTTCTCGAGATCCGCGACCAGGCCCTCGCAGTAGCGCTGCAGAGCCTGTGCGTACAGATCGTCCTTGGAACCGAACGCCGCGTACAGGCTGCCACTGCCGATTCCGAGCCGGGCCGTCAGCTGAGGCAGCGGCGTGGCGCCGTACCCCTGCCTCCAGAACAGTTCCATGGCCCTTTCCAGTGCCAGATCGGTGTCGAACGCACGAGGACGTGCCATACCGTGGGCCTCTTTCCCGGAGTCTTCGGCGCGTGCCGGTCAGGGCACGGCTCCCACCTTGGCGGCACACCCGTCCGGAGGCATGAGTCGACTGACTGCACTGCCGGCATGTGCGCATCGTGGCCGTCGGGTGCCCGCTGCCCGGAGCAGCCCATGGGTGACCAAATGCTTATGCTCGGGCGCATGCCTGGCGGATGTTCTCCGGCTAGCCTCGACGGCATCGACAGCAACGGTCCGAGGATAAACATGCAGCTGCACTTGAACTACCCCCTGGAGCCCGACAGTGCGCCTCTCCACGCAGCTGCCATCGTCGAGGTCGCGGCCGACATCAGTGATGCCGAGCTGGACTACAGTCCCGGGAGCATCGGCGTGGTGGAGGACATAGTCGACGGTTTCCGGACCGACGGTGCCACCGGTCAGGAGATGGCCGACTCCCTCGTCGCCTTCGGCTGCTACGTCGGCGAGATACTGACGCGTCACGCAGGCGGGGCCTGGCGCTACATGCAGGACTCCCCGCACGTCGTCCCCCTGGTCGTGGCGCTCCCCGATGCCCGGGAGTGCCACCCGATCGACTGGGTCTTCCGCCGCCTCGAGCACGGACCTGACGTCAGCATCTGCGGTCTGTACGCCGAGGTCGCCCCGGAAGGCGGTCCCGCCGCGACGAGTACACACGGCTGAGACCCGTCGTGAGCCCGGCCGACCTCGCAGTGACCCATGAATACGCAGTCCGCCGTTAAAATGTCCGTTATATTTTTCAGCGTCGGGCGTACGACCGCTGTCGTGCACCGGCGCTTGGGTGAGACACATCCGGGCCGGAGCAATCCTCCGTGCCGTTCGGATCGGTCCTTCGCGAACGCACCTCGTCTGGTGGACACACCCGTTGCTGGCTGGAGGGGTCTCGGGGAGGGCACAAGGTGAGTGCACATGTGTGGTCGGACGGCAGGTCCCTGGTCGGCCGTGAGCACGAACAGGAGCTGGTGGCCGCACTGCCGGCGGGCCACGCAGCTATCAGGGACGTCACGCCGAGGGCATGGAACACGGGCTCAGAAGCCTGGCGATCGCCCGGACGCTCGGCCGGCCGTACGAAATCGCACGCTCCATCGCCATCGTGGGCTGGTTCCATGCCGTGCTCGGCGACCACCAGGAAGCGCTCGCCTGGTGCGAGGAGGCGCTGCCCCTGCTGGCGGCGACCGGGAACCGTCACGACGTGGCCGGAGTACGGGGCAACATCGGCTACATCAGACAGCGCCTGGGCGATGTCGCGTCCGCGATCGAGGACTACCGGCAGTCGCTGCGGCTCTACGAGGAGCTTCTCGACGAGTACAAGCAGGCCGAGTTGCTCAATGACCTGGCATCAGCCCAGCTGGAACTGGGAGATGCCGAACAGACGCGGGCGAACTGGAACCGGTCCGCCGACCTCTTCGACGCCCTGCGCGTCGCCCGCGCCGCGGAGATGCGCGCCAAGGCGGAGTCCCTGCCACAGCCGAAGAGCCGCCTCGCCGATTGAGATGACCGCGATGTGTGTGAACCCGATGGGGGTGCCGGACCGTTTCCAGGTGGGAGGCACCTGTACTCGCACACGCTCGGGTGACAGGTGAGGGCACGTCACATCCCTTGTCGAGAAGGAGTGTGGCAGTGCCGTGCCGGCAGGCTGGACATGCCCCCGAGTTCCGATTGCCGGCACGCTCCTTCGACGGTCCTGCCTCCGCACCCTGCCGTCCGGGGGCAGGACCGCATCCCTTCCGTGATCCGGCGCCGACACCACGCGCCGCCTCCCGGTGTTCCCGGTGTGCCTCGCAGGAGCCCTGGTGAACTCCGGTGGCGAGAAGTTAGGATCACACCTTTCCAAGGGGGGGCGACCATGGCTGTGCTCAAGGGTCCTGTTCTGCTGGTTCACGGGTTCTACCACGGCGCCTGGTGCTGGAGTGAGGTGTCGTTCGAGCTCGCCGCGCGAGGCGTGGCGTCGGTGGCCGTCGACATGCCGGGTCACGGTCTGAAGGCCAGACGGCCGGCCGCGAGCACCCGACGTCCTCATGTCCCGTCCGACTTCGCGTCCGAGAAGTCCCCGGTCGCGGACGTCGGCCTCGACACGGCGGCCACGCTGCTCGCCGAGCAGGCCCGGCGGACGGGCCGCGGCGAACCCGTCACCGCGGTCGCCCACAGCATGGGCGGCGCCGCGCTGACCCTGGCCGCCGAACGCCACCCCGAGCTCTTCGCGCGACTGGTCTACGTGACCGCGTACATGCCGGCCTCCGACATCCCCTGCATCACCTACCCGTCGCTGCCGGAGGCCGAAGGGCAGCAGTCGCTGGGTCTGCTCGCCGCCGATCCCGCCGTGGTCGGCGCACTGCGTGTCGACACCACGGACGACGACCTCCGGCCCGCCATCCGCAGCGCGTTCTACGGCGGTGTCGACCAGGACATCGCGGACGCGGCGATCGCCCTCCTCGGCTGCGAGTCACCGACCGCGATGGCCACACAGCCGGTCACCCTCACCGCGCAGCGCTGGGGATCGATCCCGCGCACCTATGTGCTGTGCACCCAGGACAACACCATCCCCGTGGCACTCCAGCGCCTGTTCGTCACCCAGGCCGACCACGCCTTCCCGCAGAACAGGACCCATGTGGTCACGCTGGAGTCCGCACACTCACCGTTCCTGTCGATGCCCGACCGGTTGGCCGAGGTCGTCGCCGGGCTCGTCTGAACCAAGGCTCACCCCTCACACGTATCGACGCGTGACGTCCATGGCGTGGTTGGCCAGCTGTCCAAACCCGCCATCGGACCGTCTGGACACCTGTCTGCCCAACGGCGTTCACTTTCCTCGCCGCGTCGACATTGTCACCTGCGCCTCCACTGCTCGGTTGTCGTCGCGCTGCTCTCTGCCCCCGCACGCGCAGCACCACCTCGCAGGTGCCGGAGCCACCCTCCGGCGCACTTCCTCAGGAGGAACGTGTGAGTTCCACGCTCCGAAGAAAAACCCTCGCCTCAGGGGCGGCGGTTCTCGCCGTCTCCCTCGCCGCCGTCTGCTCCGGCACACCGGCGCAGGCCACCGGCGCTCCGGTGACTCCCACCCTCTTGTCCGGACACCTCCCCGCCGGCCGTTACATCGTCACCCTGGCGGACGCACCGGTCGCCCTCTACCGGGGCGGTTTGGCCGGCATCGCCGCGACGGCGCCGTCGTCGGGCGCGAAGGCCGACACGAACAGCGGCGATGCGCACCGCTACCAGGATTACCTCAAGGACCGGCAGAACAAGGTCGCCGCCTCGGCCGGCGCCAGGATCCGCAACCGCTACACCGTGGTGACCAACGGCTTCACGGCGCATCTGACCGCCGTTCAGGCCGCGCGTCTGAGCCGGCAGCCGGGTGTGCTCAAGGTCAGTCCGGACGGGTGGAACAAGGTGACGGACGACTCCAGGTCGACCGACTTCCTGGGCCTGTCGGGACCGCACGGCGTGTGGTCGAAGCTCGGGGGCACCGCGAAGTCCGGCAAGGGTGTGGTGGTCGGCGTCATCGACACCGGCATCTGGCCCCAGAGCGCCTCGTTCGCCGCGCCAGCCCTCGGCACTGCGCCGCCCACCGCCAAGGACCCCTACCGCCCGTTCCTCAAGGGCGATGAGATCAAGATGAAGAAGGCCGACGGAGGTCTCTTCAGCGGTCACTGCCAGACCGGTGAGGAGTTCACCGAAGCCGCCTGCAACACCAAGCTCGTCGGCGCACGGTACTTCGGCGACGGCTGGCTGTCCCAAGTGCCGCCGGAGCGGCGGGGCGACTACGTGTCCCCGCGGGACGGCGGAGGGCACGGGACACACACGGCGTCCACCGCCGCGGGCAACGCGAACGTCCATGTGACCGTGGACGGGCACGACTTCGGGAAGATCTCCGGAGTGGCGCCGGGCGCGGTCGTCTCGGCGTACAAGGCGCTGTGGACGGGCAAGGACGAAAAGGACTCCGGCGGCACCGACTCCGACATCGTCGCGGCGATCGACCAGGCGGTGTCCGACGGCGTGGACGTCATCAACTTCTCGGCGGGCGGCATGGTGGAGTCGCGGCTCGACTCACCCATCCAGCAGGCCTTCCGGGCCGCGGCCCAGGCCGGGGTGTTCGTCTCCACGGCTGCTGGCAACCAGGGCCCCGATGCCGGGACTCTGGACAACACGGCGCCCTGGACCACCACGGTCGCGGCCAGCACGCTGGCGCTCCCCGAGGCCACGGTCAAGCTCGGCGACGGCCGCACCTTCGTCGGCGGCAGCACCACGGTGAGTGCGGTGCTCGGGCCGAAGCCGCTGGTCCGGGCCGGTGATGTGAAGACCGCCGAGGCCGGGGACGAGGCGGCACGGCTGTGCCGGGACGGCTCTCTCGACCCGGCGAAGACGGCCGGGAAGGTCGTGGTGTGCGACCGTGGTGTCACCGCCCGGGTGAGCAAGTCCGCCGAGGTGACACGGGCGGGCGGGGTCGGCATGGTCCTGGTCAACACATCCGACCTGGACACCGACGCGGACATCCACACTGTGCCCACCGTGCACCTGAACGTCCCGGGAGCCACGACGGTCCGCGACTACGCGGCCACCCCTGGCGCCACCGTGACGCTCCAGCCGGGCGGTTCCTCCGGGACGCCGTACCCGCAGATCGCGCCCTTCTCCTCCCGCGGCCCCTCGACCGTGAACCAGGGCGCGCTGATCAAGCCCGACATCGCCGCCCCGGGCGTGGGTGTGCTCGCCGCGGTCGCGCCGCCCAGCAACCTCGGTCACGACTTCGACTTCATGTCGGGTACGTCGATGGCGGCCCCGCAGATAGCCGGTCTCGCCGCGCTCTACTTCGGCGTCCACCCCACCTGGTCCCCGATGGCGGTGAAGTCCGCCATGATGACCAGCGCCGTGGACACCAAGACCGCGTCCGGCGGCGCGAACACCGACCCGTACGAGCAGGGATCCGGTGAGGTCGATCCCGTCGCCATGCTCAACCCCGGCCTGGTGTACGACTCGTCGAACACCGACTGGCTCGGATACGAGGAAGGCCTCGGCATCCACACCGGGACCGGCACCGAGCCCATCGATCCCAGCGACCTCAACTACCCGTCCCTCTCCGTGGGCAAGCTGCTGGGTTCACGCACCGTCACCCGCACGCTGACCGCGGTTCGTCCGGGGGTGTACCGGGCCTCGGTGAAGCTGCCTGGCTTCCGTGCCGAGGTCACCCCCGCCACACTGCGCTTCACCCGCGCCGGCCAGAAGGCCAAGGTCAGCATCAAGCTGACGCGCACCACCGCGGCCTCCGGCAAGCCGGTCACCGGGCATCTGACCTGGACCGGCAGCGGACAGCTCAGCGTGCGCAGCCCGATCGTGGTGACCCCGTACACGCTGCTGGCCCCCGACCGGGTCGTCGGCACCGGGAGCGAGGGCGACATCTCTTACTCCCTGACCCCGGGAACCGAGAAGGTGACGCTCACCGGCTACGCCCCCGTCGCGGGCCGGCCGGTACCGGGTGAGGTCTCCGCCGCGACCGACGGCGAGCAGGACTTCGCCTTCACGGTGCCCGAGGGCGGCGGCGCGGGCGAGTTCTTCGCCACGACGGACGACCCCGACGCGAAGGTGACCCTGATGATCTGGACGGCACCGACGGACGGACGGCCGGGGCAGATCATGGGGGAGCTGAGCACGTACGCGCACCAGGCGCGGGTCAGCGTGTCCTCCCTGCCCCCGGGCGAGTACCTCGCGTCCGTCTTCGCCTTCGACTACCTGGAGGGAACCTCTGCCACGAAGTTCACCCTCCAGTCGAACCTGGTGGGGACGGACACCCCCACGACCGGTACCTTCACCGTGTCTCCGACCGCTCCCGCCACCCAACCGGGCATGCCGTTCACCGTCACCGGCAAGTGGTCCGGTGTGGACACGACCGCTCCGGCCACCGCGTACGTCCGCTACCCGGACGGCACGGGCACCCTGGTCAGCATCGGCGGCTGACCGGACAGCCCCGGCGGCCCGCCCGACGGCCCGCCGGGGCACACACCGCGACCCACCCCGCTGCATATATGTGTGTGAGGGGCATGTGGAGAAACATATGTTGCGCACACTCACGTGCAGATCGATACATATCTTGGTTACACCATGACTGCGCGGGTTGCTACGGAGTGGGTGAATGTCAAAGAGCACCGACAAACCGGCAAAAGACTTCTACGATGGCCTCGGAGCGCACTACGACATCGTCACGCGCACCCAGCGGTATGACAAATGGGTCACTCTGTATACGGACATCTTCGAAAGCCATGGTGTTCCGGGAGAAAGGCTCCTGGACGTGGGATGCGGGACCGGAAGGTCCGCCCTCGAAATGCAGCGACGCGGTTTCCAGGTGACAGGAGTGGACCTGTCCGAGGAGATGCTTGCCGTAGCTCGTGAGAAGGACGGGGCCGACACCGTCACCTTCCTCCAGGCCGATGTACGCAGCCTTCCTGAGATCGGCTCCCACCACATTGCCACGACCATGAGCGAGCCGCTCACGCATCTGGCGGACGCCCATGAACTTGCCGCGGCGTTCGAGGGGGTGGCCCGCACCCTGGTTCCGGGCGGCCTTTTCGTCTTCGACCTTCCCACGCCCGGGTTCAACGATCGTCTGGCCACGTGGAACGTCATCGATGAAGCCGAGGACGCGGTCGTGCTCTGGCGTGGTGCACCTTCCGGCGACCGGGCGCATACGACGGACCTGACCATCGATGTGTTCATGGCGGGCGACAACGGCACCTGGCGGCGGCTGAACGAGACCGTCACCCACCACTATTTCCCACCTGACCAGGTCGAGAAGCTGCTCTCCGCGGCGGGATTCGCCGTGGAGTCGATCTACGGCCTCTATCGGGGCGAGCTGCAGCCCGGGGTCGATCTGGAAAGAGACCGGAAGTTCCTGGTGGCGGCTCGTAGATGAGAGCTCTCCGGTGTGCGATGCGCACCGGAGTCGATCCAGCTGTTCTGCGATCGGGAGGAGGTGATCTGCAATGATGACGCCCGACTACATGGAGTAATTCACCTGGGTGTGTACGGCGGACATCGCCTGCTCCGCCGTACACACCTGCGTGTTCGAGGTCTCATCATGAGGCAGCTCTCGAAGCGGTGTCACCGGGCGCCCATCCCTCACAGACACCCGGTGACACCTGCCGCGGTCCAGCGTGTCCCCAATGGACCGCGGCCGTTCGCGGAGGCCACGTCATATGTTTCTCGCCGCGGACATCCGTCGCAATGGGGTGGGCACCAGCCCTCCGACGTCGTGTGTGTAGGGCTTCCCCTACGGGGGGATGAGGGTCGTGCCTCACCAGGCAGGCAGGCGGGCGCGGCAGGGCCCGAGGGGGCGTGCGGGACCCCCTGCATGAGTAATACACAAACCGTAGGGCTCCCCCTATGGTCCGCCCACCAGAGGGTTCGGCATGCTGAGACCATGTGCATCAACATCGTTGTCGTAGACGACGACCCTGGATTCCGTCGCATCGCCACGACGCTGCTGACGGCACGGGGCCTGCGTGTCGTGGCGGAGTCCCAGGACGGCGCCTCGGCCCTGGCCGCGGTGCGGGCACACCGCCCCGACGGGCTGCTGCTCGACCTGCACCTGCCCGACCTGGACGGACTGACCGTGGCGCGCCGGCTGACCGAGGAGGACAACCCGCCGCGGATCGTGCTGACCTCCACCGACAAGTCGTTCTGGTCGCCGGAGGAGTTGGAGAGAGCGGGAATCGAGTCCTTCGTCGCCAAGGACAAGCTGTTCGATGCCGACCTGCGGGGGCTGTTCACCCCATCCGCCTCCTGACGGAAGCCCCCTGGGCAGCGGCCCCCTGCCCGCGTCGCCACTGCCCTGCCGCTACTGCCCGAGGTAGCGCAGCACCGCCAGGACCCGCCGGTGCTGTCCGGTCGCCGTCTGGCTGAGCCCCAGCTTCATGAAGATGCCGGTCACATGCCGCTCCACGGCGGCGACGCTCACGAAGAGCTGCTCGGAGATCCCCGTGTTGGAGTGACCCTCCGCCATCAGCGCCAGGACCTCCCGCTCCTTCGGCGTCAGTGCGGCCAGCGGATCCTCCGGGCGCTTGCGCCCCAGCAGCGCCGCGATCACGTCGGGGTCGAGGGCCGAGTCGCGAGCCAGGACCCGCTCGACGGCGTCGATGAGGATCTGCGGACTGGCCACCTTCTCCTTGAGGAGATATCCCACCCCGCTCGGATCGTCCCCGACCAGGTCGAGCGCGTAGGAGGCGTCCAGGAACTGGGAGAGGACGATGACGGCGGTCTCCGGCCGCGCCGCCCGGATCTGCTGCGCGGCTCGCAGGCCGTCCGCCTCCAGGTCCGGCGGCATCCGGATGTCGGTGATCACCACGTCGGGGCGGTGCTCCTCGGCGGCGCGGACGAGGTCCACCGCGTTGTCGGCGGCCTCGACCACGTCGATGCCGGCCTTGCGCAGAATGGCCGCGATGCCTTCGCGCATGAACGGCTGGTCTTCTCCGAGCACCGCCCGCAGTGGTTCGCTCATGGCCGCATCCTAGCCTGACGCGTGTCTCGCATATATGACAAAGAGCGTCCACGACGACCGTTCGAAAACGCACATGTGTGACTTCGCCCGGCGTGCCGGAACGTCACCGCAGGTCACACCACGTGTGCCCGCTGAGGGGTGGGGCGGACCCTACAACGACGTGGGGGAACCCCCGAGCAAGGGCGAGGGAGCGCACGACAGACCAGGATGCGGCCCGCTTCGAGACTTGGCGCTGGGATCGGGGGGTTCCTGTTGCAGGAAACGCGATGTGTCGGACAACCGTCACCGCTGGACACCTCTTGAGCCGAACCCTCCACAGGAACCGAAGAGCTTCACCGACAGGACGAGAACGCGCCGCGGTGCATCGAACACTTGTGGCCGACGAACGGGGACCGGACATGGCACAACTGGAAACACCCAGGGACGAGGTCCGTCACCCTGTCCGTCACCCCGTGCGCCGCCCCGGCGTCCGGGTGGCCGCCGCTCGCCCGGGTGGCGCCCTCACCAGGGCGACGATGCTGGCCGGCTCGCTGGTCTCGGCCGCCGTGGGCGGCCTGCTGATCGTCGTACATGTGCGCACACTGGCCGTGGCCGGGACACTCTTCGGGGTGCACATCGCGGTCCAGGGAGTGCTCCAGCTCTTGGCCGTGCACGCGTCCAAGGCGTCGGCGTCGGTCCGGTGGCTGCTGGCCGCCGGCGGCTTCGCCGCGCTGCCGCTGGGCGCGGCCCTCTTCCACGGCTGGGCCGACACGGTGTTCCTGCTCGCGCTGTGGACCGGCTGCGGCTGGCTGCTGCGAGGACTCACCATGGCTGTGTCCGTCACCTCGCCCTCGGTGCGGCAGGTCTTCGCCTACGACGACGTACTGAACGCGGTGATCGTGTCGGCCGGTCTGTTCATGACCGCCTTCCCCTTCTCGTCCCTGGGGCAACTGGCCGACGTCGGCGGCTCCGTACTGATGGCCACCGCGGCGTTCGAGGCGCTCGCCGCCGCACGGCGCCACCCTCGGACTCTTCGCACAGTCGACTGAACCGCGCCCGGGTGCGGGAGCACACGACAACCCACGTCTTTCCAGGCCGGTTGACCGGCCAGGTCCCTAGGAGGCGACCATGAAGAAGTGCCACCTCGCGCTGAAGATCACACAATGGGTGATCTCCGAACTCGACCTGCCGCTGTACTGCGAGTTCACGTACGACACCCATGACCCGCTCGCCATCACGCTGGTCTTCGACACCGACGGTGAGCGGCCGGTGCGCTGGGCCTTCTCCCGGGACCTGCTGGCCGAGGGCATGACCGCCCCTGCGGGCGAGGGCGACGTGGTGCTCTGGCCGGAGCTCTGCCAGGACGGTGAACCGTCCTCCTTCTGCGTACAGGTGGGAAGCGTCCGCACGGCACTGTTCGAGATTCCCGTCGAGCCGGTCGCGAAGTGGCTGGCCCGGACCTACGACATGGTTCCGCAGGGGTCCGAACTGGACGGCGTGAACTGGGACGAGCTGGTCCAGCTGGCGGAGTGACGCCACCGGGACCGGCCGTCGTAGGCAGAGAAGAGAAAGGAAGAAAGACCATGCGAAATGTACTGCGCCCCCTACTGAGCGACTGGCAGTGGCAGCAACGCGCCGCCTGCCGCGGAATGAGCAGCTCCACGTTCTTCTCGCCGCCGGGAGAGCGGGGCCGGGCCCGTCGCGACCGCGAGGAGCAGGCCCGCTCCATCTGCGGCGGGTGCGAGGTCCGGGCCATCTGCAGGGCAACGGCCCTGAAGCACGGGGAGACCTACGGCGTCTGGGGCGGGCTGTCCGACGACGAACGCCGACGGCACGGCACGGGGACCGCCGGCATGGCCGAGACACACGACGCGGCCCCGCGGTGACGGGCGGCTGCGGCACCCCGCGCAGACCGCGCCCTTGCGGACCTGACGCTGCCCGCCCTTCCTGATCCGCCGTCACCATCGCGCTGACGGCGGATCAGCCGCATGAGCGAGAGCGACCGTGACCGCTCATCCCCGTACCGTCCCCGTCCGCCGACGGGCGCCGCACCCCTGGCAAGGAGAAGTCCGATGGCCGCACCCGTACCACCCCGACCCGACCCGCGGTCACCGTGGCGCTCCGAGGGAGTGCCGGGCGGGCCGCCGACGCCGAACGGCCGGCGCTCCCGCAACGGCTGCCTGCTGCAGGTGGTGGTCTTCGTCGTCATCTATGTGGCGACCGGTCTGCTCTACAACAACATGCACGGCGACGGCACCACGTCCGTCGACTACACGGCCTTCACCGCACAGTTGGACGCGGGCAACGTCAAGACCGTCTACTCGCAGGGCTCGCAGATCCAGGGCACGTTGAAGAAGGCCCGCGAGGTGCCCGGCAAGGACGACGGTGCCACCTTCGTCCGGTTCAAGACGTACAAGCCGTCCTTCGCCGACAGCGACCAGTTGTGGCGGGAGATCGAGCAGAAGAAGGTGTCGGTCTCCGCCTCGCCGGTGGCGAAGGGGCCGGGCCTGGGGCAGTCCCTGCTGGTGTCGCTGCTGCCGACCGCGCTGCTGATCGCCGTCTGGGTGTTCGTGGCCCGCAAGGCGCGCGGCGGACTGGGCGGCGTGGGCGGGATGTTGGGCCGCAAGCCGCCCAAGCCGGTCGAGGCGGAGCAAGGACGCGCCGGCTTCGGCGACGTGGCCGGTATCGACGAGGTGCAGGACGAGCTCAACGACGTCGTCGACTTCCTCAGGCGTCCCCACGCCTACCGCCGTATGGGCGCCAAGATGCCCCGTGGTGTGCTGCTCGCCGGTCCGCCCGGCACCGGCAAGACACTGCTGGCCAGGGCGGTGGCGGGCGAGGCGGGGGTGCCCTTCTTCTCCGCCTCGGCGTCCGAGTTCATCGAGATGATCGTTGGCGTCGGCGCTTCACGCGTGCGCGAACTGTTCGCCGAGGCCCGCAAGGTGGCGCCGTCGATCGTCTTCATCGACGAGATCGACACCATCGGCCGGGCCCGCACCGGTTCCGCGGTCGGCGGCCACGACGAGCGCGAGCAGACCCTCAACCAGATCCTCACGGAGATGGACGGCTTCTCCGGGTCCGACGGTGTCGTGGTGGTCGCCGCGACCAACCGTGCCGAGATCCTGGACCCGGCCCTGACCCGGCCCGGCCGCTTCGACCGGGTGGTGACCGTCTCACCGCCGGACCGGGGCGGCCGCGAGGCCATCCTGCGGATCCACACCCGGTCCATGCCGCTCGCCCCGGACGTGGACCTGGCCCAGGTCGCCCGGACGACCCCGGGCATGACCGGCGCCGAGCTGGCCAACGTCGCCAACGAAGCCGCCCTCCTCGCCGTCAAGCGCAAGCAGGAGAGGGTCACGCAGACCAACCTGTCGGAGGCGCTGGAGAAGGTCCAACTCGGTGCGCAGCGGCCGTTGGTGATGCCGGAGGAGGAGCGGCGCAGGACGGCGTATCACGAGAGTGGTCATGCGCTGCTGGGGATGTTGCAGCCGGGTGCTGATCCGGTTCGTAAGATCACGATCGTGCCGCGGGGGCGGGCGTTGGGGGTGACGTTGTCGACGCCGGACGCGGACCGGTATGCGTATACGGAGGAGTATCTGCGGGGGCGGATCATCGGTGCGTTGGGTGGGATGGCGGCCGAGCAGGTTGTCTACGGTGTGATCACGACGGGGGCGGAGAACGATCTTGAGCAGGTCACCAATATCGCGCGGGGGATGGTGGCGCGGTGGGGGATGAGTGAGCGGGTGGGCCGGTTGTCGGCGTTGCCGAACGATGCGCAGCAGGCGTACGGGCTGGCGGCCGCTCCGCAGACTCTCGATGTGATCGACGATGAGATGCGGCGGATCGTGGACGCGTGCTACGAGGAGGCCTGCCGCAAACTTCGTGACCACCGCGGCCAGTTGGACGCCCTGGCCCAGGCCCTGCTGGAGCGCGAGACGCTGGAGGAGGCGGACGCCTACCGCATTGCCGGGGTCATGTCCCTCACCAAGGGCTGAAAGGCCCTCGGGGCCTCTCTCCCCGCAGAGCGTCCTTCCGAGTCAAATGACGGATGCGTGCCCGAGGCACGGCTGTGAGAGTCGTGCCAGTGGCGGCGGCGTGGTCAGGGGCGTCGGGCCTGGGGGGAAGGAAGATGTGCGATGACGTCGATCGCCGATGACTGGGAAAGCGTCTTTGACGTCATACGCCAGCCGATCTGGGCCGTGGACTCCGATCACGCCGTGCGCTACGCGAACCCTGCGGCCGCCGAGGCGATGGGATACGACCGTCCGTCCGACCTGCTGGGCCGCGACGGCCGCCCGGTCACCGCGGTCGGGGCGCCGGAACGCGAAGCCGCCGATCTGACCGGCCCTGTGCGGGGCGAGGGCACACTCACATGTGTCGACGGCTCGCTCCTGCTGGTCGAGTGGACCCTGGTGCCGCTGCCCCGGCCCGGCGGCGGCACGGCCCTGTACATCTTCCGTCCCCTCGCCGAGCCGATCCCCGACAGTCGTGGGCCCCGGGACGCGGGACCGCCGTCCCGGCTCCTCGCGCATCGGCAGGCGGAGCGAGAGCGCCAGCACGCCAGGACCCTTCAGCACCAGGTCCAGGAACACATGGTCAGAGCCCTGCTCGGCCTGAACCTGGTGCGACAGGAGCTGGCCACGGCACCTGCGCGGGTGATCGATCTGCTGCACAGCGCGGCATGCGACACCGAGGAGGCCCTGGCCGGCGTCCGGGACGTCACCGACGCCCTGTGCCCCGGGGCCCTGCGCGCCGGAGGACTGCCCGCGGCGTTCGCCGCCCTCGCCCTGCGCTGCCCAGTACGGATGACCGTCTCGGGCACCCTGACCGAACGGCTGCCCCCGCTGGTCGAGACACATGTGTACCTCCTCGTCGCGGAGGCCGTCGAACGGGCCGTGGAACACGGCCGGGCCGATCGTGTGCAGGTGACCGCCGACCTCGGAACGAGCCTGGTGGTCACCGTCGTCGACGATGGAGCGCCGCCCGCGGGGGCGGTGGACCTAGCGGCGCTGACGGCCCTGACCGAGCGGGCCGCGACGCTCGACGGCACACTGACGGTGAGTCACACACCCGGCACGGGCACCACGGTCACGGTGGCCGTCCCGCTCCGGCCGGGCGTCGCCGCCATCCTTTGAGCGCGGTGGCGCCCGCCGCCAGGCCGGCTCAGTCCCGTATCGGAATCTGGATCAGGATGGTGGTGCCGCCGCCGGGCGGGGAGTCGATGGCCAGCTTGCCGTCGAAGGCCGCCACCCGGTCCGTCAGTCCGGTCATCCCGCTGCCGGCGCTGGCCTTGCCCACGCCGCCGACACCGTCGTCGGCGACCTTGATCCGCAGCGTGTCCCCGAATTCCACGGAGACATCGATCCGGGACGCCTGAGCGTGCTTGACCGCGTTCGTCACCGCCTCGGCCACCACGAAGTACGCGTTCGACTCGACGGTGGAGGAGATCCTCCGCTCGTCCTTGCTCTCGACGACGGTGGGCACCGGGCACCGGGAGGCCAGATCCTTCACCGCCGCCACCAGCCCCTTCACCGTCAGCACGAGCGGATAGATCCCCGACGCCAGCTCCCGCAGCTCGTTGATCGCCGTCTGCGCGTTGTCGATGGACTGGTCCAGCAGGTCGGCCGTCTCCGTCTCCGTGGCGGGCAGCATCTCCCGCGCGAGCCGCAGCCCGATCATCAGGCTGACCAGGCGCTGCTGCGCCCCGTCGTGCAGATCCCGGGCGGTGCGCCGGTGCACGGCCTCGGTGCTCTCCATGATCCGGCGGCGGCTGTCCTGCAACGAGGCGGCCATGGTGTTGAAGGAGGTGCCCAGCGCCCCGATCTCCGCCACCTTGCTGGGCGGGATCCGCATGCTCAGATCACCGCCCGCCAATGCCTCCGCCGCGGCCGCCGTCCCACGTACCGGCCGCACCACTGCACGGTGCTGGAGCACCGTGAAGACGGCCACGAGCGCGGTCGACGCCGCGAGCCCCACGGCCGCCGCGAGGACTGCTTGCCGGCTGTTGGTCCCGGCTGCGTCCGTGCGCTCCGCGAGCTGCTCGCGTTCGTCCGCCATGTACCGGCCGAACTGGGTTCGCAAGGTGTCGACACGCTCCTTGCCCTCGGTGGTCGTCTCAAGGGAGGACGCGGTGGGATCGTCTCGCCGGACCATCGCGACCAGCGGGAGCGAATAGTCCTTCAGGAAAGACTCGACGCCCTGGGCGATCTGTTCCGCGGTGCGTCGCTGTTCCGTGGACGTGGCGCTCTCGGTGAACCGCCGCGCCGCCGCGGGGAGCTTGGAGCGCGCCTGCTGCCACGGCTGAAGAAACGTCTCGTGCTTGGTGATCACGAAACCTCGCTGGCCGGTCTCGATATCGAGGAGCAGCCGTTCCATGGTCCCGGCCTCGACGAGGGCCGTACGGGAGGCACGCCTGGCTGAGGTGGAGCTGTTCGCGTCGGAGATTGCCCACAGCAGGACGGCGAACGCGACACCGATCAGCAAGGCAAGCAGGCCGCTCGCCGCGACCGTAAGGCTCGTCAGCCCCAGTCGCCGACCCCTGTACTCCTGCTGCGCGCTCATGCTCCGCCTACCGATGGAAAGAATCGAGACACCCTAAAGTGTGCAATGTATCTGTGGGCGAGGATACGTGTGTGTCGACGAACACCTGAGATCGTCGTCCACTGGGCGAGACACGTATATATATTTGCCAATACTTGCCCGGTTTGTATAGATACCTTCCTGGGTGTGGCCTAGCGTCTTCATGAGCAACCGAGGGAGAGGCAGACAGTCATGACAGTGGAGCGGCTGGAAGTGGTGACCATCCCCGTGTCCGACGTCGAGCGTGCGAAGGAGTTCTACGCACGGCTCGGCTGGCGGCTGGACCACACACCGCCCACCAAGGTCCAGTTCACCCCGCCCGGCTCATCGTGCTCGGTCCAGTTCGGCACCGGCCTCACCACCGCCACGCCCGGCTCGGCACAGAACATGTATCTGTGCGTCCCCGACATCGTGGCCACCCGGGGCCAGCTAACCGGACTGGGCGTCGAGGTGGGCAACTACTTCCACACCGGCGGGGCCACCCCACAGCCTGGACTGCATCCCGAACGGGAGAGCTACCGCTCACACTTCCCGTTCAGGGATCCGGACGGCAACTCGTGGCTGGTACAGGAGGTCACCACCCGCCTGCCCGGCCGGGTCGACCGTGCGGCGGCGGCCCTCGAGGCGCAGACCATGCCCGCCCCCGCCCCCGCCGATCCGACGTCGGGCCACCGGGATGTCGAGAACCTGATCGCCCGCTACGCCGAGCTCGTGGACGACGGCGACTTCGCGGGGCTCGGCATCCTGCTCGCCGAGGCCACCTTCGCGGGAAGCGGCACAGTAGTGCGGGGCCGGGACGCGATCGAGAAGATGTTCCGGGACATGCTGATCATCTACTCCGATGGCACTCCGCGGACCCAGCACGTGACGACGAATCTCGCGATCGAGGTCGATGAGGGGGCGGGCACCGCCGTCGCACGTTCGTATGTGACCGTGCTGCAGGCTCTGCCGGAGCAGCCGCTCCAGCCCATCGCCGGCGGTCGGTATCACGACCGCTTCGAGCGCCGCGACGGGCACTGGATCTTCGTGGAACGACGCGTCCGCATCAACCTCGTCGGCGATGTGAGCCGCCACCTGCGCCAGGCCACCTGAACGGGTCAGGCCGCGAAACCGATGTTGGTGACGTACTCGTACTGACCCCACTGGGAGCCGAGGTCCACGATCTGGTCGACCCAGGCGTCGTCGAGAGCCTGGAGGTTGTCGGCGGCCCAGGCTTCGACGATGCGGTCCCAGTGGCGGACGTTGAGGGTGCGGAACTCCACCACGCGTTGACGGGGCCGGGGAACCTGCGACTGGTTCAGCGGATGGATCTCGACCCGGGTGCCGCGGCCCTCACGGTTGAGGCGGGCGAGGAGATAGCGGGCCGTGTTGTGGCGACGGACGGTGCGGTAAGCCTGCTCGATGCGATCGAGGTTCTTCTTCGAGGGGCTGCGCTTTCCGTCCAGCCAGGCCTTGAGCGTGCGGTCGGTGACCGTCAGTCCCGCATCACGTGCGGCAGCCCGGGCGTGGTCGGTGCGGGTGAGGTAGTGCAGACGCGCCAGCAGACCGCGGCGGGCGGTGACGGGGGTGGCGATGTATCCGGCGAGGGCGTCGAGCCGGCGGGCCACAGCTTCGTGGCCCTTGATGCCGCGGGCGCCGTGCATGCCGAACTGATGAGTGCGATCCGGCATTTCGTCTCCTCCCTCGCCCCGGGATGCCGACCCGCCGCCAAAGCGGGACGGACTCGGGTTCTTGCAGGAGATCAGTATGGGCCAGCAGGGGAAGAAGTTCCCTATAGGGGGCACGGGTGTTGCCGCGCAGAGCCCGGCGAGGCGGGCGGGGCTTGGGTCGCTCTTGGTCGCTCCCAAGACGTCCCAGGTCAGGGCGGATTCGGCGGGAGACAGCGACTGAAGCGATTGACGGTCGAAGTTGAGCGAGCGGCGCGCCCCCGCCGGTGCTTTCCGGACGGGGCAGCCGGGTTCTCCTTCAAGTCAGATCCAGAGTCGCTTGAGTCGCTTCGGTCGCTCAGTCGCTGCCTGCCGGGGGCCGGAAGCGAGCAGCGACTGAGGACCAGCGACCAAGGCCCGCTTGAGTTGCCTCCGGTCGCTGAGAAGAAGTACCAGGTCAGGCGGTGCGCACTCCGGCAGGCAGCGACTCAAGCGACTCAAGCCCCGGGTATATGAAGACATTCGCGTATGCGTGTGTGTGCGTGCGTGTCATATATACGGTCGCTCAGTCGCTTCAGTCGCTGTTTTGGATTCGCCTCTATCGCTGACCTGCGATTTTCTCCGAGCGACCGACTAGCTACCGAAGATGCTCAGTCGCTGGGTCGCTTCTCGGTCAGTAGCTGAGCCCCTGAAGCGAATCGAATCTTTGTTTTCCACAGGAGGCCCTCGGTTCCCGCTTGCTTCGCTAGGCTGTTCCGGTCGCTCAGTCGCTTCGGTCGCTGGTGGGGGGTGCGCATGGCCTCTGAGCTGCACAACTCACGTAGCCAATCATCTCTGTCCGCCCCGGTCGCGGGAGCGTTGATGACGGCTCGGTGGTGTGCCAGCCGAGGATGGCCCGTCCATCCGCTGGCCCCGGGGCGCAAGACCCCTGCGGGCAACTGCGAGGACTGCCGTCGATCCGGCCATCACCACAAGGGCTGCGGCTGCCCGGCCGCGGGCCGCTGGTGCCACGGATTCCACGCCGCCACCCTCGACTTCGCCCGTATCGAGCGGTGGTGGGGCGCCAACCCCGGCTTCGGCGTCGGCATCTCCTGCGGACCCGCCGGCCTGCTGATCGTCGACATCGACGCTCACGAACGCCAACTCCCCGGCCGGGACCGCCTGTTGCCGGGCATCGCGATTGCCGACAGCATTGACCTGAGCGGGCTCGCCAACGGCTTTCACACCATCGGCGTGCTGGCCGCACTGCGCGGCTTCGAGAGCCCGGCCGACGACGAGACGACCCTGCGAGTGAGAACCCCCTCCGGCGGCCTGCACGTCTGGTACCGAGCCCCCAGCGGGCACCGTTGGCAGTGCTCCACCGGCTCCGGCGGCCGCGCCCTTGCCTGGCAGGTCGACGTACGGGCGCACGGCGGGTACATCGTCGCCCCCGGCACCGTGACCGACGCCGGTGTGTACGAAGCGGTGGGAGACGTACGGGAGCCCGCACCGCTGCCCGACTGGCTGGCCCGCGAACTGGAGCGCACCGGACACCTGCCGCCCGCGTACGTGCCCGCCCCCAGGCCGGTCCCTCCGCGGGCCCGGCAGGCCGTCCTGGCCGCGGGCGGCGGCCACGGAGCGGTGAGCCGTGTCCTGGGCGCACTGCTCGAAGAGGTGGCCGCCTGTGTCGCCGTAGCCGAAGGCGCCGCGTTCTCCGAGAAGTTGAACCGTGCCGCGTACACCGCAGGAGGACTCGTGGCCGGGGGACAGCTGGAGGCGACGGAAGCCGAGCGAGTACTCAGCGAGGCCGCCGAGCACGCCCGGCCGGGGCAGGAGCGCCGTTACACGGCCATCATCCGCAGCGGTCTGAACGCCGGCCGTACGCGTCCGCTGTCCCCAGGAGGACGCGCATGACGTCCCGCCAGGACGACACTCTCTTCGACGCCCAGGCCGTCGCCGCGCAGATCCTCGCCCAGCCGGTGCCGCATGCCCGCCGTCCCAAGGAAGATGTGTCGGCGCAGGGGGAGGCCACGGCCGACGGGCTGCTGCCGGACACTCTCAGTGACCGGGGCAACGCCAAGCTGTTCGTCAAGCTCTATTCCAACGACTACCGGCACGTGCCCGGCCTCGGCTGGTTCCGCTGGGACAGCACTCGTTGGCAGGTCGACGAGGACGACACCGTGATGTGGGCTGCCGGGGACCTCGCCGAATCCCTGGCGAGCAACGACCCGCGGGGTGTGTTCACCTCCGTGGCACTGCAGCAGCACCGGCGTCGGGCGCTCAGCACCAGCGGCATGAACGCCATGCTCGCGCAGGCCCGGTCGGCCCCCGGCATGGTGCTCAATGCGGCCCGCCTGGACGCCGACCCGTATGCGCTGTGCACCCCGGCCGGCATCGTCGATCTGCGCACCGGACTGATCCGTACCCCCGACCCCGACAAGGACTTCCACTCCCGCTCCACCAGCGCGGCCCCCCAGCCGATGCCCACCCCGCGCTGGGACCGGTTCCTGACCGACACCTTCGGCGAGGGGGCCGAGGGTGCGGAGATGATCGACTTCCTGCACCTGCTGCTGGGGTACTCCATCACCGGGGACGTCGGCGCACAGGTCATGCCGTTCCTGTTCGGATCCGGCAAGAACGGCAAGTCGGTGCTGCTGGACGTCCTGATGAAGCTGGTGGGGGACTACGCCGACGCGGCGCCGCCCGGCTTCCTGATGGCCCGGCCCTACGAGGGGCACCCCACCGACCTCGCGGAGCTGCACGGTCGGCGAGTCATCGTGTGCAGCGAGGTCAAGCCGGGGGACCGTTTCGACGAGGCCCGGGTGAAGCTGCTGACGGGCGGCGACCGGATCAAGGCGCGCCGCATGCGTCAGGACTTCTTCAGCTTCGAACCCACCCACAAGCTCTGGTTACTGGGCAACCACCGGCCCGAAGTCGGCACCGGCGGCTTCGCGTTCTGGCGGCGCATGCGGCTGATCCCGTTCGAGCGGGTCGTGCCCGACGAACGCAAAATTGACAACCTGGCCGACATCCTGGTCACCGAGGAGGGCCCAGGAATCCTCAACTGGCTGATCCTGGGCGCCCGTCGCTACCTGGGCGGAGAGAAGGACCTCAGCGGGCCCGAACGGGTAAGGATCGCCACCACGGCGTATGCGGAGACCGAGGACCACACCGGGCGATTCCTCTCGGAGTCCTGCCGCCTTGCCCCGGCGCTGAGGGCGGAACAGGCACAGCTCTACGCGGTTTATAAGACCTGGTGTCAGAATGAGGGAGCCCCGGCAATCTCGTCCCGCGCCTTCGCAGCACGGGTCCGAGAGGTGGTGGGACTGGCGTCGCCCAAGGAGATGATCCTGTCCAACCAGCGCAAGTACTACCCGGGCATCGGACTGGTTGCCGACGAGGAGACAGCATGAGCGCCCTCATTGCTGAGGACGAGCTCGTTCATGAGGACGACTTCGTCTGGCTCGAGGACATCGACACGCTCGACTACGTACGCCAGAGCCTGGACCGGCTGCCGACGCGCCGTGGCAAGCCCCCCTACCACCGCGACGGACGCATGGTCGGCTACGCGCTGCTGGGTTCCGGGGCCAAGCCGTCCCGTTCCTCGGGTACTTTCCGCCGCCGGGTGTTCTGGCTGCTTCCGCACGACCGTGACACCGACCCCGAAGGTCTCTACGCGACCGGCGCGCCCGCCGAGGCGGTGGATCCGCGCACGCTGGCACCCGGCAGCAAGGGGTGCAAGACCGAGCGGTCGGAGGGTGGGCCGCCGTCCTCGGCGATGCGGGAGCTGGGGATCACGCTGCCGCTGTGAGTGGCAGCGCGGGGGAGAAGGCGCCGTACGGCTGAGAAGAAGAACTGTCGGTGGCATCAACAGCGTTGCAAAGAACCGTCCACCCGGTATATTTTTGCGTCAGACGTACGAGCGAGCTGGGCAACTCAACTCCTGTGGGGAGACAGGGAGTTGTTCCGGACGGGGAAGCCTCTGAACCTTCGTGCGCCCCGTTCGCTTCAGCCTCCTCGCTCATGTGCTGATCCATGATGGGGGAGGTCAGGGGATGGTGCGTGGCATACAGGCACAAGTGGTGATCTCCGGCGGAGGGCCCGTGGGCATGCTCCTCGCCTGCGAGCTGGCCGGGCAGGGAGTGCGCACCGTGGTCGTGGAGTCGGGGACAGAGGTCTGCCGGCGGCCCAAGGCAACCACGCTGCACGCCCGTACGGTGCAGTGTCTCGTCCGGCGCGGTCATCTTGCCGGACTCGTGACCGCTGGGGAGAGCGGCGGCACGGCATGGACGAGCAGCGCGTTCCACTTCGCGGGAATCCCGGGACTGGCCATCTCGGCCCCGGCCGCGGAGCCGGAGCCGATTCTGAAGTGCTCGCAGGAGGAGCTGGAACGTCACTTCGAGAAGCGGGCTCGGGCCGTCGGTGCGCGGATCCTGCGCGGACACTGGGTGATCGGGGTGCGCCAGAGGCCGGGCGGGGTGACCGTCATGGCCCAGGGGCCGCGCGGCCGGGTGAACTGCACGGGTGCGTATCTGGTGGGAGCGGACGGCGCGCGCAGCCTGGTGCGGGAGCAGGCGGGCTTTGCCTCACGGACGTACCCGGCGAGCATCTCGGCAATGGCTGGTGACGTCCGCTTCGAGGAGGGCGAGGTACTGGAGGCGGGATGGCATCGCACCCCGCGTGGCTGGATCGTCGTGAAGAACGTGCCGGGCGGGGTGGTCCGGCTGCGGACCCTCAACTGCGAGGGCGCGCACCAGGAACGTCATCTGCCGCTCACGCTGGAGGAGTTGCGTCGCGAGGTCTCCTGGATCGCCGGCCGGGACATCGCGATGCGGGATCCCAGGTGGCTGAGCAGGTTCAGCGACTTCTCCCGGGTGGCCGGGTCCTACCGCAAGGGGCGGATCTTCCTGGCCGGCGATGCGGCACATGTGCACTTCCCGATCGGCGGCCAGGGCTTGAGCACCGGACTGCTGGACGCCGTGAACCTCGGCTGGAAGCTCGCGTTCACGGTGCGCGGCATCGCGGGCGCGGGACTGCTGGACACCTACGACCAGGAGCGCCGCCCCGCGGCGCAGCGGGTCGTCGACAACACCCGGGCTCAGCTCGCCCTGATGCGGCCCGGCCCTGAACTCGACCCGTTGCGGGCCCTGTTCGGAGAGTTGCTGGCCAGGGGAGGGGAGAGCGGTGTGCTGGCGTCCATGGTCAGCGCCCAGGACACCGTGCTGCCGACGCGCGGCGCGGACTCCCCGCCATGGGAAGGAAGGTTTCTGCCCAACGTCGATCTGGTGACCCGGCAGGGCCGCACCGATGTGATCGGCCTGCTGGGTGAGGGGCGGCCGCTGTTGCTGCTCTTCGGCGAGCAGGGCGGCGGCTATGAGCAGCAGGCCCGCGGGTGGGACGGCCTGCTGAGGGTGGTGCGCGCCGAGCCGGTGCCTCAACTCCCCTGTGACGCACTGCTGGTGCGGCCCGACGGCTACATCGCCTGGGCGTCGGGGGGCGACGGACCCGCCGCCGCCCTCAAGGCGTACTTCGGTGCGGGCGTGCGGGCGCAGGCTACGGGTGTTCTTGCCGGGGCGGTCAGCTGACCGGCGCCGGCCGCGGCACGGGGTGCGCGGTTTCGAGCTCGGTCTGGACCGCGGCCCCCCTGTGCTCGGTGAGATCCACCGCGGCGAGCACGGAGGGGACCACCACACTGGGCAGCAGATGCCGCAGCAGTGTGCTGACCCTGCGGGGCAGATCCTGGTAGTTGCACAGGGCCTGGGACATGGCCTGGACACCGGCGAAGGCGCCCACCAGGGCGTCGGCGGTCTCGGCCGGTACGACATGGGGCAGCAGCTCGCCCTGGGCCTGGGCCTTCTCCAGCAGCTCCACCCCGACGTCGCTCCAGTGCCGGAAGGGGCCGCTGCGGTCGAGCCCCTGGGCCTGTTGGTCGAGCGACAGGCGGACACCCGCGCGGACCATGGGGTCGATCTGGAGACGGTAGGCGTGCAGGACCACGGTGTCCACGAGCTGCTGCACCTTGCATGCGCGGTCGGGGATGGGCAGCCTGTGGTCCTGTTCGTGGAGTACGCCGTCGGCGAGGTGTTCCTTCGAGGGGAAGTGGAAGTACAGGGCTCCCTTGGTAACTCCGGCAGCGGCGAGGATCTCGCTGATGGTCGCGGCCTGGTAACCGCGTTCCTCAAAGACTTTGGCTGCTGCCAGCAAGATCGTCTGCCGGGTCCGGATCGCCCGGTCCTGCTTCACCACTATGGCCTCCTCCAGTCGATGAGCCCGGAGACCCACAAAAAAACCGTCTAGTTTGTATATTACAGATGATTGGGCAACGCGCAGCCCCTTGGCTCGTACCAGATTCAAGGAATTGCGCAAAACCATCGCTGCGAGGAGGGGAATGTGATGGGGGGAACCGGGTGGAGCACGGATGCCACCAGTGTTTGTGCGGGGGAGGGCGTTCGATGATCCTCGTGACCGGGGCCACCGGGACCGTGGGCCGCGCATTGGTTGAGCGACTTCCCGCCGATCTGGGCGTTCGCCTCATGGCGAGGGACCCGGCGAAGATCACTGGGGCGGCGTCGACGGCGGAGAAGGTCGCCGGCGATCACGGGGATCCGCGGTCGCTGACCCGTGCTCTGACAGGAGTGCGGACGGCGTTCCTCGTGACCACGCGCGTCGGCGCCGACGACGACGCGCGGTTCGTGCGCGCCGCACAAATGGCCGGAGTGCAACGGGTGGTGAAACTCTCCGCGGCCGCCGTCCTCGACGACCGGGCCGACGACCTCATCACCCAGTGGCAGCGGGCCACTGAGGAACTCCTGCGCGCCTCCGGCATGGAGTGGACCGTGCTGCGTCCGCGCGCGTTCATGTCCAACTCCCTTTCCTGGGCCGCTTCCATCAGGTCCGAGCGCGCGGTCCGCGCGCTGTACGGGACGTGGGGCAATGCCTGTGTGGATCCACGGGACATCGCGGAGGTCGCTGTGCGCGTCCTGACGGAGGAGGGCCATGCCGGACGCGCCTACACCCTGACCGGGCCCGAAGCCGTAACCGCGGCCGGGCAGACGGAGCAGCTCGCCCGGTTGCTCGGTGTTCCGTTGCGCTTCGAGGAGTTGAGCCCCGAGGAGGCGCGCCGCGCACTGGCGAAGCGCTATCCGGCGCCGGTGGTCGAGGCGTTGCTGCAGAGCGCGGAACGCCAGCGGGCGGGTGCGAAGGCCACGGTGGAGGACACGGTCGGCGCGCTGACGGGCCGGCCGGCGGGCACCTTCGCCGCATGGGCTGCGGACCATCTCGCGGCCTTCGAACCGGTCACGGAAGCGGCCGGGGCATAGTCGGTGGGGGCCTCGGTGGGTCCCGCGGCTTGCGAAGGCTGCCGGGGCTGGGGGGTCCGGTATGGAACAGGTCTGCCCGAGACGTAGGAGGTCGTCCCGGGCAGACCTGGTCGGGGGGTGCCCTTCACATGGCGGGTGGGGCCATGGTGACGGTGCACCGGAACACGGGCGTCTCGTCCTGGTAGGCGGTCACGAGGACAGTCTCCCCGCCGTCCGGGTCCGTGCCGGGCACACGGAACGCCTCGACCTGGCAGGGTGCGTCCAGTTCGACGTACTGCTCGAACGCACTGGTGATGGCGAGAGGCAGGGAGGCATGTCCCAGGGTCGCGGCCGCCGCCTGACGGGCGGCTTCGAGGAGCACCATGCCGGGCACGTGGTCGACCATGTGGTCGAAGAGCACGGGGTGACGGGTGTCCACCCTCAACTGCCAGCGATGAGGCTCCCCGATGGGGGAGAGGACCACATCCGTCGGCGACATGCGCCCGACGGTCTGCGGGGGCTCCGGGGCCGTCAGCGCAATGACCCGGGGACCGTCGGCGCCAGGCAAGTGCGCGGCGCGCAGACGCTCGTAGACCCGGGGAGTGATGCAGGTCAGGGAGCCACCTCCGGTCGCCGCGAGGCTGCCGTCGCGGTGGATCTCGACCTCGATGCGGAATCCTGTCACCGCACCCGCGCGTTCCTTCACGCCGAAGCACTTGACGTCGAGTTCGAGCGAGGCGGGTGTCCAGTCGACGCGTACGTGCTCGGGCCGGACGGCCACGCTGAGGTCGCTGACCAGGAAGTGGTGTCCGAGGGGGACCCCGTACTCGGCGTGTGCCAGGAGGATGCCGGCCTGGCGGATTGTTTCGGCGGCGATCAGCGGGTCGTGGCAGTCGTCCACGGTGGCGAAGAAGCTGTGTCCACGGGGCCATTGGGCGGCGACGGTGAAGTGATGGTCGTCCACGCGGGCCCAGTCGGTCAGCATGACCTCGGCGATGCTCGCACGGTGCACGAGCTCCTTTGGAACGGTGGTGGTCAGGGACTGAAAGAGCAGGGCACTGTTCGTCGTGTCGCTGTCGTTGCGTGCCGCGCCCGGTAGCGCGCGGTGCATGTGGAACGTGCTCGCAGACATAGTTCCCCCTGGCCGCTTTGGCTTGAATGTGAGTGGTGGATTCCTCAGGAGAGCGAAGATACATACCATCCGGTTTAATTTCCAGAAGGAATGCCGCCCTCCAACCGCCGAAAAATGGAACCATGCGTTCCTAAATGTGGAGATGATGGTCCGGCGACCTCGGGTTCGACTCGACCCCCGCAGGTCGACCGCAGCCACCTATGCATGTGGCACCTGCTGCCGTCCGGTGCGCGTGGGATGTGGCCTGCCCCCTGCCTCAAGCGATCCCAAAGTCGCCTTTGAGCGGTTTCCCCGACTGTCTCCAGGCCCGACATAAGGGGGATCGGTCGCATGGTGACGGGAGAAGCCCTGATCAGGGTGGAGCGAGGGCGGCCTGACGAGGCGGAACTGCCCACCGGCTCCCGGATCGAGGCCAGGACCTCCAGCACCGAGCTCGAGAGCGTCGGCCGCCTCGGCGACCTCGTCTTCGACGGCGCGTACCGCCGGATCAGCATCGACGATGCCGCGCGTATCCGTCTCACCGCGGCCGACGGCGACGTCGAGGTCCGCCGGCTGGGCGGCCCCGTGGAGATCAGCACCGCGAGAGGCGACATCCGGATCGCCGAGACCGTACGCGGCGAGCTGGTGCTCCGCACCCAGTCCGGCAACATCTCGGTCTCCGCCGCCATCGGTGTCTCCGCCATCCGCGCCACCACCTCCCAGGGCGACATCACCGCCCGCAGCCTCTGAGCAACGACGGAACCAGAGCCGGCCCGGCCGGCCGCCTTCTCGAGGGGCCCGCGCTGTTGGATCCGGTGCCTCGATGAACTGCGCCGCCGCGGGCAACTTCCCGACAGGCAGCGGGCGGAGGGCCCCCGGGCAGGGCCAGACACACCACCGCCCAGACCCCCTCGCCCTTCCACGCCAAACGCGGCATGGCCGCCCCCTCCGAAGAAAGGGCGGACACATCACGGGCAGGTCTTTCCCGCGCCCCATGCCCCACGTCCCGTGTCCTACGTCAGCAGTGCGAGCTTCCTGTCGGAGGCACCCGGGGCCTGCCGCTGCCGGGGCAGGCGGGCGGAGAGGTCCAGGGGCGGTGACGTCTCGGCCTCAGGGGTCAGGAAGTCGTCCAGCATCAGCGAATGACCGCCGTTGGCCAGCGGAATCCGGGACAGGAACTCCTCCGGCAGGTCGAACGCCTCGACGAGGACCGGCAGTTGGGGCGCGAGGCGCTCCATGAGCAGGTCGATGGCGAGCGGCAGTTCATGGATGTGAGCGGGAGCCAGATGCCCTTCGGCCAGCAGATCGCCGGTGTGCGGGGTGAGCTCCCGGAGCAGGAAGAGCCGGCACAGATCCTCCAGCAGCGCACGCGCCCCCGGCTCCGTGGTGCGGGCGACCGCGGCGAGGAAGGCGTCGGCGGCCTGCAGCCGGGCGTGAGCGCGGACCATCTCGATGCCCGCGCTCGAGGCCACGTTCCAGCGCGCCAGCGGATTGCCCGACGGGCCGCCGCGCAGCGCCGCCCGTGCCCTGGCCTGCCACAGGTGCTCCACCCTGGCCGACAACCCCCGCAGGAAGGCCGGTTCGGTCAGCGATTGCCGCTCCAGCGGCACGGTCGGGGCGGACACCTGGGCGGCCTGGTGCCCGAAGACCATCTCCGCGGCGGCCTTGGTCCAGACGACCAGGTTGTCGCCCTCCGCCGTGATGGCCCCCTCGAGGTTCTGGGTGATGTCGGCCAGGGCGTTGAGAGGGAAGAGCCCGGGCGCGCCGCAGCGTTCGCGGCACTCGATGGTGACCTCGCGGCTCTGCCAGGTGATCCATCCCTTGGCGATGGCGACGAGCCGCTCCACCTCCTCACTTTCCGCTTCGGTGTGGTCGACGCAGCGGGTGAGGACCGCCCGGTGCAGGAAGGTCATGGCGTACGTCGAGGCGACCGCGTTGAGCAGCCGGCTGTGGTGGCTGCGGTGGGCGGCCAGCGGAACCCGGACGCCGGCCTTCGGGCCGCTGATGGTGCGCAGGTGTGCGCGCCGTACGGCGATGGACAGGGCGGCTCGGGACACCCCGACCCCGGCGCCGCTCATGCAGAGCTTGCCCCAGGTGACCCGCCTGATCGAATGGAGGAATCGTTTGCGTGGATTGCCGAGGCTGCTGTGGAGACCGGTCTCCGGGGTGAAGCGGCCGTGGTCGCCTTCCAGCAGGGCCTCGCGGGGCAGCCGTACCCGGTCGAAGCTGGTGAGGCAGTGGTCGACAGGGCTGCCGAGCCGCTCGGGCAGTGGACGTATACGGATGCCCGGTCGTGGGCCGTTCTCGTCGGTCAGTGGGGTCAGGAAGAGAAAGACACCTTGGTCCTGGCCGTCTATCAGGAGACGCGCCGCCACGACGCCGCTCTTGGGGCCACCGATCAGGCTCGTGTTGGGCATGAACTTCCGGGCGCCCGGTGTGGGGGTGTGCAGGACGAACTCATCGGTGGTGCGGTCCAGTTCGCATGTCGTCTGCAGGGCCGCCGCATCGTTGCCGTGGTCCAGCTCGGTGCACAGGAACGTTCCTGTGCGCTGCATCGAGATGAACTCGGTCAGCTGACGGCGCTCGCTGTCGTCATGGTCCAGCAAACTTCCCAGGAACAGGTTGTAGTGGATGCCGGCCAGTGTGCCGAGCGCGCCGTCCACCACCCCCGTCCACTCGTGAAGGCTTGCCAGCAGTTGCGGATCGCGTGCCAGGGACGCGGCGTCGTCGATCGTCTCGTTGACGAGCCGCAGGCGTTCGTAGGACAGCGCCATGCGTTCTTCGGAGGTGAGCCCCGGCTGGTATCGGAACTTCTCGTTCCCGATGAGATCCCGCCAGGTTCCGTGCAGTCGGCCACGTTCGTGTGCGTCGAACAGTTGGTGAGTCAACTCGCTGATGATTGCCCGGTTCGGGGCGGTTTCCATGGCTCCGTTGGAGCTGGGAGCCTGGCTCTGCATGGTCAGCAGGGTCATAACCCTCTCCGCAAGTGGGGTTTGTGATGGGGGGGAGAGGAGCGCCGGACTAGCAAAATACAAACCCACCGGTTTCTTTCTCAAGGCTCTTTAGTAGAGCTTGACCTTCGAGATCCGGACGGCTTCGTTCCAGGTGAGGCCCGGCGGAGCGGTTCCTCGCTCCGGCGCTGCTCAAGGCAGAGGCGACCAAAACTACCGGTTCGGGGCCCTTGAAAAACCGGATGGAGGGTTTTATTCTCCGGCTCGGGGGATGCACCAGAGCGCCTGACCGGGCAAGAGGCTGAAGCTGACCGTCCCGTATCCAGAGGTGGTGCCACTCGAATCGAACCTGTCGGTCTCTTTTCCTGGCCGGTAGACGGAGCGATACCGCAGAGCGGTACGGAGGTGCGTTGTGGCGCGGCAGGATCGAGCCATCCGGACACGGCAGGCCATCCTGGTTGCCGCCGCCAAGGTGTTCGACGACGTCGGATACGACGCGGCAACCATCTCCGAGATCCTCAAAGAGGCCGGAGTGACGAAGGGTGCGCTCTACTTCCACTTCACGTCGAAGGAGGAGCTCGCCCAGGCCGTCCTGGCGGAGCAGGTCAGAGCGCTCCCGCCGGTCTCGGTGCCGCCGCTCAAGCTGCAGCAGGCGGTGGACGAGGCGCTGTTGCTGACCCAGCTGCTGCAGAAGGAGACGGGTGACCCGATCATCCGCGGCAGCGTGAGCCTCACCACCGATCCGGCGGTGGGGGCGGCAGGGCTGGACCAGAAGATTCCGATGCAGCTGTGGATCGACTACAGCAAGTCGCTGTTCGCCGAGGCGAAGGCGGCCGGGGAACTGCTCCCGCACGTTGACCTGGAGTCCATCGCACGGCTGTCCGTGGGCGCGTTCACCGGGGTTCAGATGCTGTCGAACATCATGGAGAACCGCGCCGACATGATGGAGCGGGTCTGCGACCTGTACAGATACCTGCTTACGGCCACCGCGGTACCCCCAGTCCTCGTACAGCTCGACTTCTCGCCGGAGCGAGGGGCAAAGGTGTACGAGTCGGTTATGAAGGAACGCCAGGCCGCGACCGAGGACACCGCCATGACTGCTTGACGACAACCTCGCAGCGATCCATCGCGGGGGATGTGAGGGGCTGTACACAGCACCCCCTCGGCACGTATCAGAAACGACTGATTCGGATGGAGCGCATCAATGAAAACTGCTGTCTGCCCCTATCGGCTGGACGTCTCGGCGCGTGACCTCGCGGGGGAAGCCGCGATGCTCCGGGCCCGGGGGGCCGCCGTAGAGGTGGAGTTGCCCGGAGGTGTGCTCGCCTGGGCCGTGGTCCGCGAACAGCAGGTCAAGCGACTGCTGGTCGATCCGCGCGTGTCCAAGGACGCCCGGCTGCACTGGCCGGCGTTCATCGACGGGCGGATCACCGAGGACTGGCCGCTGTATCCCTGGGTGGCCAACGAGAACATGCTCTTCACGTACGGCGAGAAGCGCGCCCGGCTGCGGCGGCTGGTCGCCGGCGCGTTCACCGCACGGCGTTCCGAACTGCTGCGGCCCCGGGTCGCGGAGATCACCGCGGATCTGCTGGACGACCTGGCGGCCCTGCCCCCGGGCGAAGTCGTCAACCTGCGGGGCGCGTTCGCCAAGCTGCTGCCGATGCGGGTGATCTGCGAGCTGTTCGGCATCGACCGGGACGACCGCGACCGCCTGTGCGGGGCCATGGACACCGTGTTCAGTACGGCCGTTACGGCGCAGGAGATGGCGGTGGCCCAGATGAGGGTCTTCGAGCTGCTGGCCGAGCTTGTGGTGAGCAAGCGGGCCCGGCCCGGTGACGATCTGACGTCCGCGTTGATAGCGGCGCGGGACGAGGGCGACCGCCTCACCGAGGAGGAACTCCTCGGTAGCCTCAACCTCCTGATCGCGGGTGGACAGGAAACGACGTGCACCCTGATCACCAACGCCGTGGGAGCGCTGCTGACCCACCCCGAACAGCTTGAGCATGTGCGGGAGGGACGGGCGGACTGGGACGACGTGATGGCCGAGACGATGCGCACGCACAACCCCGGCGCCTACTCGCCCATGCGCTTTGCGGTCGAGGACATCGACCTGGACGGTGTCCTGATCAAGAAGGGCGACCCGATCCTCGTCTCGTTCGCCGCGGCCGGTCTGGATCCTGACCGCTACGGGCAGGAGGCGGCTGATTTTGACGTGCTGCGCACAGACCGCCGCGATGGTTTCGGATTCGGCCATGGACCGCACCGTTGCCTGGGCGCCCCGCTGGCCGTGGTGGAGGTCGGGGTGGCTCTGCCGGCACTGTTCGCGCGCTTCCCGCAGATCGAGCTGGCCGTCGAGCCCGGGGAGTTGGCACCCATCGACTCCTTCATCATCAACGGTTACCGGGAGCTGCCCGTGCGGCTGGGGTGAGCCCTCCCCGCCCGCCGGAACTGAGGACTCCGCAGCCCGACCGGGTTGCGGAGTCCTCTGCTTTCAGTAGGCCAGGAGCGGCTTCGGAGCAGACCCGGAGGGGACTTCAAGCAGGACGAGACCGGTTCTTGAGCAGTGCAGCCGACCGTGTCCACAAGCCTGAGAAGGGAAGTGGGGGCCATGGGCAACGGCAAACCGATGCTGCGCGTCGAACGCGGACAGGCCGACGCGGAGGAACTCGCGGCGCTCGCGGTCGTTCTTCTCGCGCTGCAGGGAGCCGGTGAAGAGCAGCCCGAGACATCGCATCGCGGGGGCTCCGGCTGTTCCGGCGGCTGGCGGTCACCGGGGGTCTACAAGGCCCCCGGCAGCTGGCGCTGACGGAAGTTCAGAAAGGTTGCACCCCGAACTGGAAACCGCACGCGCGGTTTGTTAATCTGATCTACGTGGACCTGGGGCGGGACTTTTCAGCGGCTTCGCCCCAGAAGGGACCTGGTATGGCGATGACAACCGCCCCGGCGTCGATCGACCTGGAGCCGACCGGCATGTACGGGCGAGTGGCCGAACTGGACGACATCCGTGCGCAGGCACTGGCCGGCCCGAGCGAGAAGGCGACCGAGGCCCAGCACGCCAAGGGCAAGCTGACCGCACGGGAGCGCATCGAACTGCTCCTCGACTCGGGCTCCTTCCAGGAGGTCGAGCAACTGCGCCGGCACCGGGCGACCGGCTTCGGCATGGATGTGAAGAAGCCGTACACCGACGGTGTCATCACCGGCTGGGGAACGGTTGAAGGGCGTACCACTTTTGTGTACGCGCACGATTTCCGGATCTTCGGCGGCGCGCTGGGCGAGGCCCACGCCACCAAGATCCACAAGATCATGGACATGGCCATCGCTACTGGGGCTCCGCTGGTGTCGCTGAACGACGGCGCGGGCGCCCGTATCCAGGAAGGCGTTTCGGCGCTGGCCGGGTACGGCGGCATCTTCCAGCGCAACACCAAGGCGAGCGGGGTGATCCCGCAGATCTCGGTGATGCTCGGCCCGTGCGCGGGCGGCGCGGCCTACAGCCCCGCCCTCACCGACTTCGTCTTCATGGTCCGCGAGACCTCCCAGATGTTCATCACCGGGCCGGACGTGGTCAAGGCCGTGACGGGGGAAGAGATTTCCCAGAACGGCCTGGGCGGCGCGGACATCCACGCCGAGACCTCCGGCGTCTGTCACTTCGCGTACGACGACGAGGAGACGTGCATCGCCGAGGTGCGCTACCTCCTGTCGCTGCTCCCGCAGAACAACCAGGAGGCGCCGCCGAAGGTGTTGGCCGACGACCCCGTCGAACGGCGTTCGGAGGTGCTCCTGGACCTGGTGCCGGCCGACGGCAACCGGCCGTACGACATGGCCAAGGTGATCGAGGAGATCGTCGACGACGGTGAGTACCTGGAGGTCCACGAGCGCTGGGCCCGCAACATCATTTGTGCACTCGCCCGCCTCGACGGGCAGGTCGTCGGTATCGTCGCCAACCAGCCCCAGACCCTGGCAGGCGTGCTCGACATCGAGGCCTCGGAGAAGGCCGCGCGCTTCGTCCAGATGTGCGATGCCTTCAACATCCCCCTCCTCACGCTGCTGGACGTCCCGGGCTTCCTGCCCGGTGTCGACCAGGAGCACGGCGGGATCATCCGCCACGGCGCCAAGCTGCTGTACGCGTATTGCAACGCGACCGTGCCGCGGATCTCGCTGATCCTGCGCAAGGCGTACGGCGGTGCCTACATCGTCATGGACAGCCAGTCCATCGGCGCTGACCTCACTTACGCGTGGCCGACGAACGAGATTGCGGTGATGGGCGCCGAAGGTGCCGCCAACGTGATCTTCCGCCGTCAGATCGCCGAGGCCGAGGACCCCGAGGCCATGCGGCAGAAGATGGTCAAGGAGTACAAGTCCGAGCTGATGCACCCGTACTACGCGGCCGAGCGTGGCCTGATCGACGACGTCATCGACCCGGCGCAGACCCGCGAGGTCCTCGTCCGCTCCCTGGCCATGCTCCGCAGCAAGCACGCCGACCTGCCGTCCCGCAAGCACGGCAACCCGCCGCAGTAGCACCACTTCCCGTGGGACTTGGGACGTCGGCGCGGCGCCGGCCCTCGACGTCCCGGTTCTCAGGAGACACCACATGGTCAAACAGGAGCGAGCGGCCCGTACCCGGCATGCGCTGATCCAGGCCGCCGCCGCGGTCTTCGCCGAGGAGGGCTTCGTCACTGCGTCGCTGAGCACCATCAGCAGGCGGGCCGGTGTCAGCAACGGGGCGCTGCACTTCCACTTCGCCAACAAGAGCATGCTCGCCGAGGCGGTCGAGGCGCAGGCCGCCGAGGCCGTGCGTGGCATCACCGAGGCGGCGCTGGCGCGGCAGGGCGACTCGCTCCAGACGGTGGTGGACGCCACGCACGAGCTGATGGAGGCGCTCGCCCACGACATCGTGGTGCGCGGGGGGTTCGAGCTCGCCGGTGACAGCGCGTGCCGGGGGAAGTGCTCCCTGCGGGCGCAGTGGCAGGAGTGGATCGAGGACACCCTCCGCGGGGCCGAGCGCAACGGGGCTCTGGCGGAAGGAGTGTCCTGGGCGGACAGCGCCCGGGTCATCGTCGCCGCGACCGCGGGCTTCGAGGTGCTCGGCGGTGATGACGCCTCCTGGCTGTCCCGGCAGAACGTGACCCGCTTCTGGGACGTGATCCTGCCGCGGCTCGCCGACCGGCGGAACCTGGCCGGACTGGCGAGCGCAGGTACCTGGCCGCAGGCCGCCATCCCCTCGCAGGACCGGTCCTCCCTGCGGGCGAGCACCGAGTAGTAGAAGACCTATCGGTCTGTTTATTGGTCAACTTCGCCGACCGGACCCCCTTCTTTGCCTCAAGGGGCCCTGGATCTCTACTCCAGGGCCCCTTGAAGTTTACTGGTGACTTCGCATCGTCGCAGGTCAGACCTAGCGTGCCGTTGGATTCTCGCTTGGAAAATACAGGGCATGCGGTTTGATATTGACAGACTGCGTGTGCTGTTTTTAGTCTGGTCACGGCGCCGGAGTGACATCTGACGACGGTTACGGAAACGACTTGAGCGCTCGGCACAAGACAGGGGAGATCGCGTGGACATCGAGGTACTCGGCGCATTGGCCGTAAGGGAGAACGGGGTCTCCATCACGCCGACGGCCCCCAAGCCGCGGCAGGTTCTGGCTCTGCTGGCACTCCACGCCGACCAGGCGGTGCCGGTCTCCACACTGATCGAGGAGCTGTGGGGCGCCGCCCCGCCGCGCAGTGCCCGGACCACCCTGCAGACGTACGTCCTCCAGCTGCGTGAACTCATCGCCGTGGCCCTGGAGAAGGACGGGCAGGACGGCGCGGACGAGGGCGGCAGGCAGCGCACCGCCAAGGACGTGCTGATGACGATGCCCAGCGGATACATGCTGGCCGCCGGCGGCGGGCAGAGCGACGTCCGTACCTTCGAGCGCCTCGCCGGCACGGGCTACCGGGCCATGGACGCGGGCGACTTCCCCGACGCGGCCCGGCAGTTGCGCGAGGCGCTGGCGTTGTGGTCCGGCACCGCCTTCGCGGACGTACAGGCCGGGACGCAGCTGGAGATGGAGATCAGGCGTCTCGAGGAGAGCCAGCTGTGCGCGCTCGATCAGCGCATCGAAGCCGACCTGCGACTGGGGCGCCACCGCGAGCTGCTGTCCGAGCTGACCGTGCTGGTGAACCGGTACCGCACCCACGAGAGCCTGCACGCCCAGTTCATGCTCGCCCTGTACCGCTCGGGGCGGCGCGGCGAGGCCCTGGAGGTCTACCAGCGGCTGCGTGCCACGCTCGTCCGGGACCTCGGCCTGGAGCCGTCGGCGGGGCTGCGGCGACTGCAGCGGTCCATCCTCACGGCGAACCCCGAGACCGCACCGGCGGCCCCCAGCGTCGTCAAGGAGCGCCTGGTTCCCACGAGTTGAGCGGGCGCATCAGCCGGGCCGGCGCTGCAGGGACACCGGGTCCCTCGGGCCGGCCTGCTGCGTGCAGGGGCGGGGCGAGATGCCCCATCTCGACAAACGGCGTCAAGCATTCCGCGATTTGCTTTCTTCGCAACGGAATTAAAAAGAGTGAAGCAATTGGTGGGGATGACCTCCCGTATGTCGCAATGGTCTTTCTTCCGGCCCTTGTTTGCGCACGCTTGAGTCGATCAATGGTCGATCAATTTGCAGATAGAATAGGCAAGTTGAAGCGTCCTCAAGCTCCGGTCGAGGAAAGGCGGGTCTGGCTCGATTCCGGCTACTGTGCTTATGGCGACGGAATTCAGCCACGAGAGGAACTCGACGAGCTACGGAGGAAAGCAGTGAAGATTCAGGTTCTGGGTTCGTTGAGTGCCGAGGTCAACGGGGGGTCGATCGTCCCCACGGCCGGTAAGCCGCGGCAGATCCTTTCCCTGCTCGCCCTCTACCCCGGGCGGGTGATGCCCGTTCCCATGCTCATGGAGGAAATCTGGGGGACCGAACCACCGCAGAGCGCACTCACCACGTTGCAGACCTACATCCTCCAGCTGCGCCGGCGCCTGGGCACCGCGATGGGCCCCGACGCTCCCGACACGGCGAAGGAGGTGCTGGCCACCCGGCACGGCGGCTATCTGCTGCAGATACCGCCCGAGAGCGTGGACGTGCACGAGTACGAACGCATGGTCACCGAAGGGCGGTCGGCCTTCGAGGCGGGCGACGACGAAATGTCGGCCGACCGGTTCCGCAAGGCGCTGGAGCTGTGGCGTGGCCCCGCCCTGGTCGACGTACGCGTCGGACCGATCCTCGCGATCGAGGTCATGCGACTGGAGGAGAGCCGGCTCGGTACTGTCGAGCGCCGTATCGATGCCGATCTGCGGCTCGGCCGGCACTCCGAACTCATCGCGGAGCTCGCCGAGCTGACGGCCCGCTACCCGCAGCACGAAGGACTGCACTCGCAGGCCATGGTGGCGCTGTACCGGTCGGGACGACAGGCGTCGGCCCTCGCCGTCTACCGCAAGCTGCGCATCCGGCTGATCGAGGAACTGGGCGTCGAGCCGTCCCCGCAGGTGCAGCGGCTGCACCAGGCCATGCTGTCCGTCGACCCGCAGCTGGACGTCGTCGCCGGGGAGCGGCGCTCCTCGACGTTCGATCTCTTCGCCGCCTGAGGCCGGCCGGAGCGGGGGCCCCGTCGTACTCAATGCCTGATCGCCGTCGGACGGGCCGGTTGCGGAGTCGGCCCGGCGGACGCGGAGGCGGATGCGGATACAGATCGCCGAGGAGGCCGGGTGTCCTGGCCCCGGCCTCCTCGGCGCGGCGACCGACCGCGGTGACCGTTCGCGGTCAGGACATCCGGTCCGGCCCCTCCGATCAGATTCAAGTGGCACTTGAGGCCGTCCGGCAATCCTCGAATCCCACCCCGTGCGACGCAGGTCGGGGCAGAGGAGGATGCCATGTCGGACGAACGGCCGGTGCGCCTGCACTGTTTCGCGCACTCCGGAGGAGGCATCTCCGTCTTCGACCACTGGGCGGAGAACGTCGGCCCCGGAGTGGAGGTGGTCCCGGTCTCCCTGCCGGGCGGACAACGGCACCGATCCGACACCCGCACGACCGCGTACGAGGCCCTGCTCGCCGACGTGCTGCCCCGGTTCACCGACCCGGGACCCGGACCGTACGTCCTCTACGGACACGGCCTGGGCGCGATGGTCGCCTTCAGCGTCACCCGCGTCCTGCACGAGGCGGGCCTGCCCGGCCCGGCGCTCCTCGCCCTCGCGGCCTGCCCACCGCCCCGCGTCGCCTCCGCACTGCCGGACGCCCGCACCGCGACGGACGCCGAACTGCTGGACGCCCTGAGCGCCAACAGTGCCGTGCCGCCCACCAGCGACGAGGGGATCTGGCTGCACGCGATGCTGCCCGTGCTCCGCGCCGACCTGGAGCTCGCCCAGTCCCTCGAGGACGCGGCCGCCGTACCCTCTCCGGCCGGGCCGCTCACCACCCCGATGCTGATCGTCGCCTCGCAGGGCAACCTGCTGGCGCCGCCCACGATCGCGGACGGCTGGCGACAGTGGACCGAGGGACCCTCCTGGCTCCGCACCGTCCCGGAGCACCACTTCTTCGCGCGTGGCCGTGGGCTGCCCCGCCTGCTGGGCCGTGCCTGCCGGGTCACCGGCCGCCTCGCCCGGGAGAGCGTGCCGGTCGGCTGATCCCGTGCATTCGGACAACCTGCGCGGGCATACGGCAGCCGCCCACCCCGCGAATTCCAGAAATACACGTCGGTTGAGGCCGACAACTACCCGGTCACGCCTGGATCGACCCGGATTCTTTTCATCTCCGAGCGGTCTTCGGCCGGCCGCCACAAACCCCGTTCATGTTCCCGTCGGCACCATAAGAGGAGGGGAGCTCAAATGATTGCTGAGCATGCGGACAAGGTGGCGCGCAGAGTGCACGCATCCGCGCCTGCAGGCGTGGCCTACGCGCTGATGGCCGACGCGCAGAGCTGGCCGCTCTATTTCTCCTCGATCGTTCATGTGGAACAGCTGGAATTCGACGGCGTACGGGAGCGGCTGCGGACCTGGACCCTCCTCGACGGCCAGGTGAAGGCGTGGACCTCCCAGCGGCATCTGGACCCCGTGGCGCGCCGCATGGAGTTCTGGCAGGAGATCGCCGCACCCCCCTTCCACACGGCGGGCGGCATCCTGAGCGCGCGCCCGGACGGCCCGCACCACAGCGAGCTCGAACTGCGCTACGACTACAGTATCGGCGCCGACTCACCCGGCGACCTGGAGTGGGCGCAGCGGGCCACCGATGCCCACTCCCGCGCCCAGCTCGCCGACCTGAAGGCGTTCGCCGAGCGATGGACGCGCCTGGACGAACTCGTCCTGTCCTTCGAGGACACGGTGCACATCAACGGACCCGCCGAACTCGTCTACGACTTCCTGTACCGGGCCGGCGACTGGCCCGACCTGGCGCCGCACGTCCAGCAGGTCGACCTCAACGAGAGCGCCCCCGGCGTGCAGCACATGACCATGCGGACGCTCACCGAGTACGGCACCCACACCACCGCCTCGGTGCGGATCTGCTTCCCCCACGCCGAACGCATCGTGTACAAGCAGACCACGCCGCTGCCCCTGCTGGAGGCTCACACCGGCGAATGGTCCGTCGTCCCGGACGAGCGAGGGGTCACCGTCACCGCGCAGCACAGCGTCGTACTGAGCGAGGAACACATCGCCGACGTACTGGGGCGGCAGGCAACCCTGGCCGACGCCTGCCGGCATGTGCGCGAGGCGCTCGGCCGCGACAGCCGCGTCCTGCTCGCCCACGCCAAGACGCACGCGGAGAGCGCCGTCCGCATGCTGTGACCGGTGCGTGCGCGCGGAACGGGGGCCCGCTCACGGATGACCTCCTGCCGAACTCGGGCAGCGCTCCACACCCGCTTGGGAAATCGGACGCCGGGCACCTGCTGCCCTTAGCGTGCTGAGCACGACCATTGTCGATTCCGGCGGACCAGGAGGCGTCATGGAAGCGAGGCAGTACGGCACGGCCCCGGGCCGCCGACGTCGTACGCACTCCTTACGGCCGGCTCCCAGCGGGCCCGCAGGCGGCTCGTCCTAGGCACGGCGCCCGGCTCCCGCAAGAGCTGAGTGAGCGCCATCCCAGCAGCTCATCCACCAGCTACCGAGAGGAGAGAGGGGACCGCGCCGGTCACGGCGGAGCGCACGTCCCTGGACGCGTATGACTGTTCCTCGCTCCTCGCACGCGGTGATGTCCGTGGTCGTGGACCCCGGACCCGTCCCGCACGACACCCCGTGGGACCTCGAGTTGCGCGGGCCGCTCGACGCTGCCGCGCTGGCAGGCGTCCTGGGGGAACTCGCCGACGGCGACCCGGACCGGGCCGGCCGGCAGCACCGGCTGCTGCGGCACGGCCCCGACCACCACACGCTCCGGTTCACCCCGGCCGAGGACACGACCGCCGCCTTCGTGGTGGGCCGCCTCGCCGACCTGCTCACCGAACGGTCCGCCGCCGACCACCCCCTCACACCCGCCCAGTGCGCCGCACTCACACCCGGCGGCGGCCCCCGCCACGAGGCGGTGTACATCGAACCGGCCGCCCCACTGGACGCGGACGCGGTGCGCGAGGCGCTGCGCGCCGTCCTGACGGCCCATCCTCAGCTGGGCTTCCGCCTCGACAGCAGGGGCGGACGGCTGAGCGGACAGGGCGCGGTCACGGCCGTGGAGCGGGAGGAGGCGCCGGCCGAGCAAGGCCTGCTGGTGGAGGGCGAGTTCACCGACGAGGCCGGCTTCACCGCCGCCGTCGACTCCATTGGCCGCACCCTCGACGCACCCGCCGGCGTCCAGTTGCGGGCCCTGCTCGCCCGGGACCGCCGCCCGGCAGGGGAACGCGCCGACCGGCTCGTCCTGGTCGCCCATGAACTCGCCGTGGATGCCGCGTCCTGGCGAATCGTCATCGACGACCTGGTCGCCGCTCTCGGCACAGCGACAGCGGGAGTCCCGGCAAGGCCGCGGCACGCGCCCGGCGGGCTGGCCGACTGGGTCACCGAACTGCGG
The DNA here is from genome assembly GCF_045041015.1 of Streptomyces sp. NBC_00019. Classification (NCBI taxonomy): domain Bacteria; kingdom Bacillati; phylum Actinomycetota; class Actinomycetes; order Kitasatosporales; family Streptomycetaceae; genus Streptomyces; species Streptomyces sp. NBC_00019. The sequence goes on along the minus strand of NZ_CP108303.1, from coordinate 119,140 downwards.
GAACTGGCCCGCGACCCCGCCGAGATACGCCACTGGTCGACCGTCGCCGAGCGCAGGGCCCGGGGCGCCGACTCCCGCACCTCGGCCCACGTGGCCCGCTTGAGCGACACGGGCGACACGGGCGACACCGCCGTGGCCAAGGCACGGGACGCCGGGTCGGCCGGGGTCCCCGAGGCCGCCATGGTGGGTGTACGGGACGCCGGACCGTTCGGAGCGCGGAGCACCGATGCGGTCGGAGTCCGACGTACCGGCTTCGCCCTGCCCGACGGGGCCACCGAGCGGATCACCCAGGATCTGGCCCAGCGGCTCACACTGACCGTCGGACAGGTGCTGACCGGGGTGTTCGCACTGGCCCTGGCCCGCTGGCAACACGCCGACGACGTCAGCTTCGACGTCCGCAGCGGGCCGCGGACCGGCCATCCGGGCCTACGCCGCCACGTCGGCCGCCTCACCGATGTGCACCCCGTCCATCTCACCCTGGACCGTGGCCTCGCCACCTTGGGTCAACTGGCCGCAGTCGCAGGCCCCTTGGCGGCCGCCGCCGGGCAGGCCGCGGGCGGCGCCGGGTTCGGGGCCTGCCGGGAGTGGAGCCCCGACCCGCTGCTGCGCACCGCACTGCGTGAACTGGCACCCGCCCAGGCCTGCCTGACCCTGCACGGCCCGGACGAACTGCTGCCGCCCGCGGCCCGTCCCGTGCCCGACGACCGCACTGCCGAGAGCGGCGACGACAGCAACAACGCCAGCGCCCCTCACCGGCCCCCGCACCGGCTGCAGGTATGCGCCCACATCGCCGACGGCAGGCTGCACTTCGGCCTCGACTGGGTGCCCGACCCCGCCGAGAACATCACCGACACCTCCGTGGCCGCCCTCGGCGAGTCGCTGCGCGAGGTGCTGGGGGAGTTGACCGACGCCTCCGATGCCCCGATCCCGTCCGTCTTCCGCGCCACCCCCCAACAGGCGGCGCTGTACCTGGGAGGCGACGGACAGCCCGGCACCGGCCGCCATGTCGAGCAGGTCGTATGGGTCTGGCACGGCCCGCTGGACCTGGAGCGCTTCACGGCGGCATGGCAGTCCGTCTTCGACTGCGAAACGGTGCTGCGCACCGCGTTCACCGGCGGCCCCGAGCCGCAGCTCATGGTCCACAGCCGGGTCGCTCCCGAGATCACCCGCCGCGTCCATCGCGGCGACGACTGGTCACCGCTGCTGGAACGCGACCGGCTGCGCGGCTTCGACCTGCGCTGCCCCGGAGCCTTGCGCCTCACCCTGCTGGAGACGGACGGGAGCCGCCGGCCCGGTGCCCCCGCCGCCCCCACCCGGATCGTGCTCACCTATCACCGGGCGCTGCTCGACAACTGGAGCGCGCACATCCTGCTGCGCGAGTTCTACCGGGCCTATCTCGCGGGCGGCAGCCTGCCCGGCGGCGAACGCCGTCCCGACCTGCGGGACTACGCCGCCTGGATCGCGGCCCAGGACCTGGAGACCACCCGGGCCTTCTGGGCGCGCTCCGCACCACCCGACGCGGCCGCCTCCAAGCCGGGCCGCTCCGCCCGAGACACCGCGGCACTGACCGGTGTGGGCCGGGCCAGGCTGCGGCTGACCTCCGCAGAAACCATCCGTCTGGCGCTGTGGGCGGGCCGCTGGGGCATCGCCGAGAGCACGGTTCTCCAGGCCGTCTGGGCGATGCTCATCTACCGCGCCGCCGACGCGACCGGCCCCACCCCCGTCTGCTTCGCGGTGACCGCCCCCGGGCGCGGCATACCGCTCGACGGCGCGGCCCGCATGCTGGGACCGCTGCGCAACGCCCTGCCGATGTCCGTCGAGGTGGACCCGGCCGGCACCGTACCGAACCTGCTGCGCCAACTGCGGGACCGCGCCCTGGACATGGCCGCCTACGAATGGGTTCCCGTCGGCTGGCTCCAGGCCCACGACCAGGACGAGCCCGGACTCGGACACGCCGACACCGTCATCGTCTTCGAGGATCCGCCGCACCCGGTGAAGGGCCTGGAGGCCGAACTCGCCGCCCACGGGATCAAGGCCGAGTTCCCGGGCACCGTACCCGCCCGCTCCGTCCTGCCGATCGGGCTCCTCGCCCACCACGACGGCGCGGGCCGCCTCATCCTCACCCGCGTTCACGACCGCGACGTACTCGACGAGGAGGAGGCTGCCGAACTGCTGGTGCAGAGCGCCACACTGCTGCGCGAACTCCCGTCCAGGACGGGGGAGTCCACCACGGTCGCGGAGATCCTGAGCCTCCTTGAGGGCAGGACCGTACCCCGCATGACCGAGCCGCCCGAAACCGGCCGGGGCGCCCCGCTGGTCACCCTGCGGGCGGCCCGGCGTGAGCCGGCGGGCACGATCTGTCTGGTCCCGCCGCCGGGTACGCCGGCAACCTGCTACGACCTGCTGTCCCGTGCCTATACGGGCTACGACGAGCTGCTGGTGCTCACCACCGACGCCGACGGCGCCCACTCCGCGCTGGCCGCCCACGGAACCGGCCGGTACCTGCTGTTGGGCGGTTTCTCCGGGGCCGGCTCCCTGGCTTGCGACATCGCCCGGCGCATCGCGGCCGACGGCGGCCCTCAAGCGCGGGTCGTGGTCGCCGGTGTCTCCGCGGACGACCAGGAACGCGCTCGCGAACTCGCCCGAGCCCTCAAGAACGCCGGGATGAAGAACGCCGGTACACCGGACGCCTAGCCGGTACACCACCGGACGCCGCTGAGGGGCGCTCCCTCGACCCTTGTTCCGTCGCACTTCAAGCGCTCCTCGTTCGACGTCGTCCATCGTGGCCGTGACACGGGTCACTTCGCCCGGTCTGTGACGCCGTTCGTGCTTGGGCCGCAATCAACTGGAGTGTCATGTCCCGTCGTCTGTTCACCTCGGAGTCCGTGACCGAGGGACATCCCGACAAGATCGCCGACCGGATCAGCGACACGGTCCTGGATGCCCTGCTCTCCCAGGACCCCGCGTCGCGGGTCGCGGTGGAGACCCTGATCACCACCGGTCAGGTGCATATCGCGGGTGAGGTCACCACCACCGCGTATGCGCCCATCGCCCAGCTGGTGCGTGAGGCGATCCTGGACATCGGTTACGACTCCTCGGCCAAGGGCTTCGACGGTGCCTCGTGTGGGGTGTCCCTCTCCATCGGCGCGCAGTCCCCCGACATCGCGCAGGGCGTCGATGCCGCCTGGGAAGCACGAGTGGAGGGCGAGGACGATGTCCTGGACCGGCAGGGGGCCGGGGACCAGGGGCTGATGTTCGGGTACGCCAGTGACGAGACACCGAGTCTGATGCCGCTGCCCATCGAGCTCGCCCACCGGCTGTCCCACCGGCTGACCCAGGTCCGCAAGGACGGCACGGTCGCCTATCTGCGCCCCGACGGCAAGACACAGGTCACCATCGAGTACGACGGTGACCGGCCGGTCCGGCTGGACACCGTGGTGGTCTCCTCCCAGCACGCGAGCGGCATCGACCTCGATGCCCTGCTCACCCCCGACATCCGCGCCCACGTGGTCGAGCCGGTCCTGTCCCAGCTCGCCGCGGACGGGATCAAGCTGGAGACCGAGGGCTACCGGCTGCTGGTCAACCCCACCGGCCGGTTCGAGATCGGCGGGCCGATGGGCGATGCCGGACTGACCGGCCGGAAGATCATCATCGACACCTACGGCGGCATGGCCCGCCACGGCGGCGGCGCGTTCTCCGGCAAGGACCCCTCCAAAGTCGACCGCAGCGCGGCCTACGCCATGCGGTGGGTCGCCAAGAACGTCGTCGCCGCCGGCCTGGCCAAGCGCTGCGAGGTCCAGGTCGCCTACGCGATCGGCAAGGCCGAACCGGTCGGCCTGTTCGTGGAGACCTTCGGCACCCACACCATCGACCCGGAACGGATCGAGCGGGCCATCACCACCGTCTTCGACCTGCGCCCCGCCGCGATCATCCGCGACCTCGACCTGCTGCGCCCCATCTACACCCAGACCGCCGCCTACGGCCACTTCGGCCGCGAACTCCCCGACTTCACCTGGGAACACACCAACCGCGCCACAGCCCTACGCCACGCAACCAACACCGACTGAGCCCGACGTCCCAACGGCCGGGCCCGGCGCTGTCGGCCGACACACGCACCACCGGTGATCAGCGACCGAAGCGACCCAAGGAGTGCCCGTGCGCATCGCGGTGACAGGATCCATAGCCACCGACCACCTGATGGTCTTCCCCGGACGGATCGCGGACCAGCTGCTGCCCGAGCAGCTCGCCCACGTCTCGCTCTCCTTCCTCGTCGACCGCCTTGAGGTGCGCCGGGGCGGCGTCGCAGCCAACATCGCCTTCGGGCTCGGCGGCCTAGGCCTCGCACCCCTGCTGGTCGGAGCGGTGGGCACGGACTTCGCCGAGTACGAGCTGTGGCTGAAGGAGCACGGCGTCGACACCGGGGGCGTGCACGTCTCCGCCGAAGCGCAGACGGCCCGCTTCCTGTGCATCACCGACGAGGACGCCAACCAGATCGCCGCCTTCTACGCGGGCGCGATGGCCGAGGCGTCCGACATCGACCTGCGCCCGCTCGTCACCGGACCCGACCGCCCCGGCCTCGTCCTGATCTCGCCCGACGACCCGGCGGCAATGCTGCGCCACACCGCCGAGTGCCGCGACCTCGGCATCCCCTTCGCGGCCGACCCCTCGCAGCAACTGGCCCGCCTGGACGGCCCTCAGGTCCGCGACCTCGTGGACGGTGCCGCCTGGCTGTTCACCAACGAGTACGAGGCCGCGCTGCTGAAGGAGCGCACCGGCTGGAGCCGCGCCGACGTCCTCGCGACCGTCGGCACCTGGGTCACCACCCTGGGCGAGAAGGGCGTACGCCTCGAACGCCTCGGGCAGACCCCCCTCGTCGTCCCCGCAGTCCCCGATGCCCGGACGGCCGACCCGACCGGCGTCGGGGACGCCTTCCGCGTCGGCTTCCTGGCCGCCGTCGGCCAGGGCGCCCCGCTGGAGTCCGCGGCCCGACTGGGCTGTGCGCTGGCCTCCGTCGTCCTCGGCGCGGTCGGCTCGCAGTCCTACGAGATCGACCGGGCGCAGCTGTCCGGCATCGTCGAACGCACCTACGGCCCCGGCGCGGCCCAGCCGCTCGCCTCCGTCCTCGGCGCGCTGTCATGACCGCCGCCGACAACGGAACCCCTTCCGCCGACAGCCGGACCCGTGCGTCCGCGCTCCGCGAGGCGCTCGCCACCCGTGTGGTGGTCGCCGACGGGGCGATGGGCACGATGCTCCAGGCGCAGGACCCCACGATGGAGGACTTCCAGCAGCTCGAGGGCTGCAACGAGATCCTCAATGTGACCCGGCCCGACATCGTGCGCTCGGTGCATGCCGAGTACTTCGACGCGGGTGTCGACTGCGTCGAGACGAATACCTTCGGCGCGAACCACGCGGCCCTTGGCGAGTACGACATCCCCGAGCGAGTCCACGAACTGTCCGAGGCCGGCGCCCGCGTGGCCCGGGAGACAGCCGACGAGTTCACGGCACGCGACGGTCGTCAGCGCTGGGTCCTGGGCTCCATGGGCCCCGGCACCAAGTTGCCCACCCTCGGCCACGCCCCCTACACCACTCTGCGCGACGCCTATCAGCGGAATGCCGAGGGCCTGCTCGCCGGCGGCGCCGACGCGCTCCTGGTGGAGACCACGCAGGACCTGCTCCAGACCAAGGCCTCGGTCATCGCCGCCCGCCGGGCCATGGAGACGGCCGGATACGACGTCCCGCTGATCGTGTCGGTGACAGTGGAGTCGACCGGCACCATGCTGCTCGGTTCGGAGATCGGTGCCGCGCTGACCGCGCTGGAGCCGCTCGGCATCGACATGATCGGCCTGAACTGTGCGACCGGGCCCGCCGAGATGAGCGAGCACCTGCGCTATCTGGCCCGCCACTCCCGCATCCAGCTGTCCTGCATGCCCAACGCCGGTCTGCCGGTGCTGGGCAAGAACGGCGCCCACTACCCCCTGACCGCGCCCGAACTGGCCGACGCGCAGGAGAACTTCGTCCGCGAATACGGCCTGTCCCTCATCGGCGGCTGCTGCGGCACCACCCCCGAGCACCTGCGTCAGATCGTCGAACGGGTACAGGGCATGGCGCCGGGGGAACGGGAACCGCGTCCCGAGCCGGGTGCGGCTTCGCTGTATCAGACGGTGCCGTTCCGGCAGGACACGTCGTACATGGCGATCGGTGAGCGGACGAACGCGAACGGGTCGAAGAAGTTCCGTGAGGCCATGCTGGAGGGCCGCTGGGACGACTGTGTGGAGATGGCCCGGGACCAGATCCGTGAGGGCGCGCACATGCTGGACCTGTGCGTGGACTACGTCGGGCGTGACGGTGTCGCCGACATGGAGGAGCTGGCCGGGCGGTTCGCGACCGCGTCCACGCTGCCGATCGTGCTGGACTCCACCGAAGTTCCCGTCATCCGGGCGGGCCTGGAGAAGATCGGCGGCCGTGCGGTCATCAACTCGGTCAACTACGAGGACGGCGACGGCCCCGAGTCCCGGTTCGCGAAGGTCACCAAGCTGGCGCAGGAGCATGGTGCCGCGCTGATCGCGCTGACCATCGACGAGGAGGGCCAGGCCCGCACCCCGGAGCACAAGGTCGCCATCGCCGAGCGGCTCATCGACGATCTGACCGGGAACTGGGGGATCCACGAGTCGGACATCCTCATCGACACCCTGACCTTCACCATCTGCACCGGTCAGGAGGAGTCGCGCAAGGACGGCATCGCCACCATCGAGGCGATCCGCGAGCTCAAGCGCCGCCATCCGGATGTGCAGACCACCCTGGGTCTGTCGAACATCTCCTTCGGCCTGAACCCGGCGGCCCGGATCCTGCTCAACTCGGTCTTCCTGGACGAGTGCACGAAGGCGGGTCTGGATTCGGCGATCGTGCACGCCTCGAAGATTCTGCCGATCGCCCGGTTCAGCGAGGAAGAGGTGCAGACCGCCCTCGACCTCGTCTACGACCGGCGGGCCGAGGGCTATGACCCGTTGCAGAAGCTGATGGCGCTGTTCGAGGGCGCCACCGCCAAGTCGTTGAAGGCGGGCAAGGCCGAGGAGCTGGCCGCGCTGCCGCTGGAGGAGCGCCTCAAGCGCCGCATCATCGACGGTGAGAAGAACGGCCTGGAGGCCGACCTCGACGAGGCTCTCCAGTCCCGTCCGGCGCTGGACATCGTCAACGAGATTCTCCTGGACGGCATGAAGGTCGTCGGCGAGCTGTTCGGCTCGGGCCAGATGCAGCTGCCGTTCGTCCTTCAGTCCGCCGAGGTGATGAAGACCGCCGTCGCCTATCTCGAACCGCACATGGAGAAGACGGACGACGACGGCAAGGGCACGATCGTGCTGGCCACCGTGCGCGGCGATGTCCACGACATCGGCAAGAACCTCGTCGACATCATCCTGTCCAACAACGGCTACAACGTGGTCAACCTGGGCATCAAGCAGCCGGTCTCCGCGATCCTGGAAGCCGCCGCGGAGCACCGCGCCGATGTGATCGGCATGTCGGGGCTGTTGGTGAAGTCCACGGTGATCATGAAGGAGAACCTGGAGGAGCTCAACCAGCGTGGCCTGGCGGCCGACTTCCCGGTCATCCTCGGCGGAGCCGCCCTGACCCGGGCCTATGTCGAGCAGGACCTGCACGAGATCTACGAGGGCGAAGTCCGCTACGCCCGCGACGCCTTCGAAGGCCTGCGCCTCATGGACGCGCTCATCGGCGTCAAGCGGGGAGTGCCCGGGGCGAAGCTGCCCGAGCTCAAGCAGCGCCGGGTCACGCCCGTCGCACGTGCCGTCGTCGCGGAGAGTCCTGAAGAAGGGGGTGGGGGACGCTCCGATGTCGCCATCGACAACCCCATCCCCACGCCGCCGTTCTGGGGCACCCGTGTCATCAAGGGAATCCAGCTCAAGGAGTACGCCTCCTGGCTCGACGAGGGCGCCCTCTTCAAGGGGCAGTGGGGCCTGAAGCAGGCGCGCGGCGGCGACGGGCCGACATACGAGGAGCTCGTCGAGACCGAGGGACGGCCGCGGCTGCGCGGACTGCTCGACCGGCTTCAGACGGAGAACCTCCTTGAGGCCGCCGTCGTGCAGGGCTACTTCCGCTGTGTGTCCAAGGGCGAGGATCTGATCCTGCTGGACGAGAACGGGTCCGAGCTGACCCGCTTCGCGTTCCCGCGCCAGCGCCGTGGCCGTCGGCTGTGCCTCGCGGACTTCTTCCGTCCGGAGGAGTCGGGGGAGACGGACGTCGTCGGCCTCCAGGTCGTCACCGTCGGCTCCCGGATCGGCGAGGAGACGGCCAGGCTCTTCGAGTCGAACGCCTACCGCGACTACCTCGAACTGCACGGCCTGTCCGTCCAGTTGGCCGAAGCGCTCGCCGAGTACTGGCACGCACGCGTGCGCGGCGAACTCGGTATCGCCGGGGATGACCCGGGCTCGCTGGACGGCATGTTCCGCACCGAGTACCAGGGCTGCCGCTACTCCTTCGGCTACCCGGCCTGCCCCGACCTCGAGGACCGCGCCAAGATCGCCGACCTGCTCCGGCCGGAGCGCATCGGCGTCCACTTGTCCGAGGAGTTCCAGCTGCACCCGGAGCAGTCCACGGACGCGATCGTCCTGCACCACCCCGAAGCCAGCTACTTCAACGCCGGAGGCCGGCAGTGACGACCCTGCGCGATCTCCTCGACCGGGGGACCCCGTCGTTTTCCTTCGAGTTCTTTCCGCCGAAGACACCCAAGGGAGAACGGACGCTGTGGGAGGCGATCCGGCGGATCGAGCCTCTGGCCCCGACCTTCGTCTCGGTCACCTACGGGGCCGGCGGCTCCTCCCGGGACCGCACGGTCGAGGTGACCAAGCGGATCGCGACCGAGACGACCCTGCGCCCCGTCGCCCATCTGACCGCGGTCGGGCACTCGGTGTCCGAGCTGCGGCACATCATCGGCCAGTACGCCGATGCCGGCGTCCGGGACGTCCTCGCCCTGCGCGGTGATCCGCCCGGCGACCCCAACGCCCCCTGGATCGCCCACCCCGAAGGCTTCACCCACGCCCATGAACTGGTGCGCCTGGTCAAGGAGTCGGGGGAGTTCAGCGTCGGTGTGGCGGCGTTCCCGGAACGGCATCCGCGGTCCCCGGACTGGGACAGCGAGATCCGGCACTTCGTCGCCAAGTGCAGGGCGGGCGCCGACTACGCGGTCACCCAGATGTTCTTCCGGGTGGAGGACTATCTGCGGCTGCGCGACCGGGTCACCGCGGCCGGCTGCGACACCCCGGTCATCCCGGAGATCATGCCGGCCACCGACGTGCGCCAGATCGCCCGCTTCGCCGAACTCAGCGGCGCCGCCTTCCCCGAGGAACTCGCCCACCGCCTGGACGCCGCGCGCGGCAACCCGGCGGACGGTCACCGTATCGGCGTCGAGTACGCCACCGCGATGGCCGAGCGGCTCCTCGCCGAAGGCGCCCCTGGCCTGCACTACATCACTCTCAACAAGTCCACGGCGGCCCTGGACATCCACCGCGACGTGCTGGCCGCGACCCGCGTCACGGCGTGAGGCCGACAGCACGCCGACCGAGCAGAACAGAGCAGGAGGAGCAGGTGTACGACATCCCGGAAGAAGACGGCCGACAGCCCCAGGACCTCCAGGTCCTCGCCCCGCCGCTCCGGCTCGCCGGCATCGACGAGGACGACTCCTGGGAGTCCCACGTCGTACGCGGCATCGACTGACGCTCCTGCTCCACCGGTCCACGACCGGATGGGCGGCTTCGGCGGCGACGGGCGGCGATGTGAGGGTGGTGCGGACATGAGGGGTCTACTGCGCAGTGGCGGGCGGTGGTTGAAGAACCGCTGCCTGTGGCCGCTCTGGTGGTCCTTGGCGGCCTTCGCAGCCACGCATATGGATGCCGCGATGTTCGATACCGCGGCTACCGGGCTCCCGGTGCTGCCGCCGGGGGTCGGTGGGCCACCACCCGCCCACCCCGAGCGACTGCGTGCGGATCTGCCGCTGACCGAGCAGGAACGGCTGCTCGCCCGGGAACTGTGGCCCGGTTACGAACAGCGCGCCCGCGACATCGGTTGATTCACCACACTTCTCACCATTCGATGAGGGCGAGTCCTGCGGCCATTCCGCCGCCGAAGCCGGCGAGGAGGATGAGGTCGCCGGGGTGGAGGGCGCCGGTGCGGTGGGCTTGGTCGAGGGTGATGGGGATGGAGGCGGCGCCGGTGTTGGCGTAGGTCTCCAAGGTTTTGTGCAGGGTGGCGTTGTGCAGGGCGAGTTGGGTGAAGAGGTCGTCGAGCATGACGCCGTTGGCCTGGTGGGGGATGAAGTGGCGGATGTCGTCGGGGACGACGCCGGCTTCGTGGAGGAACTGCTTGACGAGTTGGGGGACGTGGTCGGCGACGAAGCGGCGGACGCCGCGGCCGTCCATGGTGAAGTACTGCTGGCCTTCTTCGAGGGCTTCGGCGGTCAGGGGGGCGCGGCTGCCGCCGCCGGGGACCCGGATCAGATCCGAGAGCTCACCGAAGGTGTGCAGGTCCAGGTGCCGGATCCGCGGGCCGCTGTCACCCTGTCCCAGGACGATGGCGCCGGCGCCGTCGCCGAACAGGACGACCGTCCTGCGGTCGGCGGGGTTGAGGATGCGGGAGTAGATGTCGGCGCCGATGACGAGGGCGTGGCCGCCCTTGCGGGTGAGCAGGTTCTCGGCTGCCGACAGCGCGAACACCTCGCCGGAGCACACGGCGTTGACGTCGAAAGCCGCTGCGCCGGTGGCGCCCAGGTTCCGCTGCACATAGGCGGCGGTGGGGGGTTGGGGCCGGTCGGGGGTGGAGGTGGCGACGACGATGACTGTCAGTTGTGCGGGGGTGATGCCTGCCGAGTCCAGTGCGGCGCGGGCCGCGGCGGTGGCCAGGTCGGAGGTTGCCTGGTCGTCGGCGGCCCAGCGGCGTTCGCGGAAGGCGGTTTTGGTGATGATCCAGTCGTTGTCGACTCCGGCCGGTGCGCCGACTTCGTCGTTGGAGACGATGCGGTCCGGTACGTAGGCACCGGTACCGATGATCCTGACGTCCTGCATGCGGCTGCCCGCCCCTCAGATGGTCTTCGGATAGCTGTACGCAAGGCCGGCGAGTGCGCGGCCATGACGGGGCGGGCCGGATCGTGCGGGCGCCCACCAGGGCGCCCGCACGATCCGGCCCGTACGGCGCTGCTAGCGCGCCTGGTAGATGCGCTTGTGGCCGCTGATGCCGGCCAGCCGGAACGGGCCGGTGGTCTGCTGCTCGGTGGCGTAGTCGCCGCCGTCGGTGGGGAACGACCGCTCGTGCAGATCGCGGTAGCCGGCGTAGTCGACCGGCTTGCGCCGGGCGATGGCCTCCTGGTTCGCCTCGGTGCGCAGCTGGTCCCGGTAGCCGGCGGTGACCGTACCGGCGAAGAACTCGGCGACACTGCCGGAGCCGTAGCTGAGGAAGCCGATGGACTTGCCGGTCAGGTCGTCGGACTGGTCGAGCAGCGCCGACAGACCCAGGTACACGGAGGCCGTGTAGCTGTTGCCGATCACCGTGTTGTAGGCCGTGGTCAGGCCGATGGCCTGGGCGATGTCGTCCTTGTCGGTGTCCTTGCCGCAGTAGTTCAGCAGGTGACGGTGGGCCTTGTAGGCCATCTTCGTGAACGGCTGGTGGTAGCAGAACGCGGCGAACTCCTCGAGGCCGCGGCCGCCCTGCTCGTTGTAGTCCTTCCAGGTGCCCTCGACGGCCTGGAGGTAGGCGTTGATGGACTCGTGGCCGTCGACCAGGGCGGTGTTGAGGTAGTTGGGCCGCCAGAAGTCCATGACGTCGGCGGTGAACAGGCCCGAGGGGTCCTCGATGCGCACCAGGGCCGGGTCGAGGCTGACCAGCATGGCCACCGCCGCCGCGCCCTGCGTCGCCTCGCCGGGGCTGTCCAGCTCGTACTTGGAGACGTCACTGGCGATCACGAGGACCTGCTGCGCGGGGTCGCGCCGTATCAGGCCGATGGCGAACTGCAGGGCGGCCGTGGCGCCGTAGCAGGCCTGCTTCAGCTCGACGACGCGGGTGGCCGAGGGCAGCCCGAGCAGCGAGTGGACGTACACACCGGCCGACTTCGCCTGGTCGATCGAGGACTCCGTCGCGAAGACGACCGTGCGGATACGGTCGCTGCCGTGCCGGGCGATGATCGGTGCGGCGGCCGTCGCGGCCAGGGTCACGATGTCCTCGTCGGCGGCGGGGATGCTCATCGACCGCTGGCCGATGCCGACGTGGTACTTGCCGATCTCGGTGCCGTTGTAGTCGGCGAGCGCGGTGTGCGGCAGCACGAACTCGCCTGTGGCGAACGACAGATCGTGGATTCCTATGGAGATGGACATGCCCTAAACACCAACCTTTGCGGTCTTGTTGTCGCGTTCCAGCTGGACGTGTGCGCGCATGAGCTCTCCCGGGTTCGTCTGCGCCGCGAGGAGCGAGAGTTCACCGCACAGCACCGTGGCCGCCGCGAGGACGGCGAGTCGGCGTGCGTTCTCGCCGGGCGCGGCCTCGGCCCGGCAGCCGAGCCGGGTCAGGTTCGTCTCCACGAAGCCCAGACCCTTGCCGTTGCCGACCGTGCCGACGATCAGGTTCGGCAGGGTGCAGGCGAAGTAGAGGTCGCCGTCGCGGTCCTCGGCCATCACGACGCCCTGCGAGCCCTCGATGATGTTGGCCGCGTCCTGGCCGGTGGCCAGGTAGAACGCGAGCAGCATGTTCGCGTAGTGCGCGTTGGCCGAGCGGATACCGCCGGCGAGGAGGGTGCCGAGCAGGTTCTTGCGGATGTTCAGCTCGACGATCTTCCCGGCCGTGGTGTGCAGGACGTCGCTCACCACGTCACGCGGGACGAGGAGTTCGGTGACGACGTTCTTGCCGCGGCCGAGGATGCCGTTGATGGCGGTGGCCTTCTTGTCCGTGCAGTAGTTGCCGGAGATCGACCCGTAGGAGATGCCCGGGATCGTCTTGAGGACGTGGGCGAGGAGGGCGTCGGAGGCCAGGGTCGCCATGTTGTGCCCGGAGGCGTCGCCGGTGGTGAACTCGAACCGGATGAACAGCAGGTTGGCGTTGATCTCGTGCCGGATCCCGATGAGCTGGGCGAACCTGCTGCAGCCGCGCACCACCTCGCGCAGCTCGTCGATGCGGGCCTCGATGGTCCGTGCGGCCGTCAGGGCGGTCTGGGCGTCGACGGCCTCGACGAGCACCGAGCGGGTCATCCGCTCGTCGACGAGAGTGGCGACGATGCCCTTCTCGGCCAGCCGGGACACCTTCGCGCCGCGGCCGACCGACGGCCACAGCGGCGACTCGTAGGTGGCCAGCGGAACCTGGGTCTCGGTCGTGGCGACGTTCCCCGAGATGCGCAGGGGGCCGACCCAGCGCATGGGGACGCCGGCGATCGCGTGTGCTTCGGTCATCGTGTGCTTCCTGTCATCTCGGTGAGGGCGTCGATGGAGCTGGAGCGCTGGGCGAACCGCCGGGTGTCGATGCCCCGGTCGGCGCAGAAGTCGCGGAGCTCGCCGTGGATCAGCAGGTCGCAGTGGGCGAGCTCGGCGGGCGTGCGCGCGCCGAGCATGGTCTGCAGGGCGGCCAGCTGGTCGAGCCAGGTGGAGATCTGCGCGACGAGCGCGGGGACGCCACCGTCGACCAGGGTCCGCAGGAACCCGCCGGACGAGCCGACGGCACGGGCGCCGAGGGCGAGGGCGCGGGTCACGTCCAGCGGGTTGCGGACCCCGCCGGAGGCCAGTACGGGCAGGTCCACGTCCTGCGCGTCCAGCAGACAGGCGACCGTGGACTGGCCCCAGCCGTGCAGGAACGCGTAGTCGGCGAGTTCGCGCCGGCCGTTCTCGATCCGGGCGAAGTCCGTGCCGCCGCGACCGCTGACGTCGGCCACCCGCACGCCCAGGTTCGGCAGCGCGAGGATCGTCTGGCGGCTCAGGCCGTTGCCGACCTCCTTGACGATCACGGGGACGTCGACACCCGCCGCGATCTTCTCGATCTGCGCCGCCCACGATCCGAAGGACCGGTCGCCCTCCGGCATGGGAGTTTCCTGCGCCGTGTTGAGGTGGATCTGCAGCGCGTTCGCCTCGATGAGGTCGATGGCGCGGCGCGCGTTGTCGACCGACGCCGTCGCGTTGACGTTCGCCAGGACAAACCCGTCGGGGTTCTCGGTGCGCAGCACCCGGAAGGTGTCCGCGCAGGACGGGTCCTTGAAGTAGGCATGCATGGAACCGGACGCGATGGCCACCCCGGTCTCCCGGGCGGCGGTGGCCAGGTCCCGGTTGATGGCACCGGTCTTGGCGCTGCCGCCGGTCATCGCGTTGATGTAGAGCGGCGCCTGCCAGGTGATGCCCGCGAAGGTCGTGGCCAGGGACACGTCCGGGCGGTCGATGCCGGCCAGGGCGTGGTGCACGAACGACACCTCGTCGAACTGGTTGCGTCCGCTGTGCGCGTGCTGCTGCTCCATGGCGAGCCGGACGTGGTCGTCCTTGCGCTGAGCGCTACTCATGCTTCGATCCCTTCCGGGGCGGGACGCAGGGGCAGGGGCAGTACCCCGGCCGTGGCCCACCGTTGACGTACCTGCGAGATGTCGTGCGCGGCCCGGTCGTCGAGCAGGGCGATACCGCAGTCGCCGCCGCCCGCCCCGGAGGGCTTGGCCGCGCCGCCGACCGCCTCGGCCGCGTCGCACAGCGCGGTCAGCGCGGGCGTGAAGATGCCGAGGCCGACCTCGTCGTCCAGCCGGGCCAGCTCCTGCCGGGCCCGCCGGATCTCGTGCAGCAGTGCGGGGCCGTCGCCGCTCTCCAGTGCCGTGACCGCGGCCTGCACGAGGTCGGCGGTGGTCGCCACGAACTTCTGGTGCGAGGCGCTGCCCCGCCAGTTCCGCCGGTGCAGGCCGGAGACGAGGGCCTCGGTCGAGGCCGGGCTCCCGGTCCAGCCGACCTGGAAGGACAGTCCGGCCGGTGCAGGCAGCCGGCGTACCGAGAAACCGGGCCAGGGGGCCCGCAGCGCCTCCGCCGTGCCCCGGGCGCGGGCCAGGTCGAGCACCCGGGTCCGGTCGGGCGCGCGGTAGGCGATCCAGCCGCCCCAGGTGCCGGCGGCGAGATCACCGCCGGAGCCCTTGGGTTCGAGGCGGGCGGTGGCGAGCATCGCCAGCCGGAACCGCTCCTCGGGCGTGAGCCTGAGACCGCAGTACGACGCCACCGCGTCGACGGTCGCCACCGTCACCGCGCCGCTGGAACCCAGGCCGTACTTCCGGCCGTTCTCGTGCAGGGTGCTGCTGATCGACACACTCAACGGCGGTACGGGCAGGCCGTGTTCGGTGAGCAGCTCGGCCACGGTCTCGACCGCGGACACCACATGCGGCGTCCGCCCGTCGCCCCCGGTCAGCTGGCCGCCGCGCCACCACAGACGCACCGCGCGCGAGCCGAGGTCGGAGTCGATGACGACGTCGGCCTCGGCGGAGTCGGCCTCGGTGACGGTGACGGTGATGTACCGGTCGACGGCCACCAGGATCGCCTGGTTGCCCGGCTCGACCACCGCGTACTCGCCCGCGACGAACAACTTGCCCGGCGCGCGCCGCACCACGGCCCGCTGACCGGCCATCACACGCCCTCGTCCAGCAGCCGGGCGCCCGGCCCGGGCACGGCGACGTGCACCGAACCGCCCGCGGCGGCCTCGCGTACGACCGCCGCCACCCGGTCGGTGTCCGCGCGCCGGCACAGCACCTTGACGTTCGGTCCGGCGTCCATCGTCACGTACGCCGGCACGCCGTCCCGGCGCAGTCGCAGCACGCTGTCGATGACGGTGAGGGAGGCCGGCGACATGTAGCGCACCGCGGGGCGCGCCGCCAGCATCGTGGCGTGCATGCCGAGCGCGTTGCGTTCGGCGATCTCGCCGACCGCCGTCAGGTCGCCGCGCCTGAGCGCCGCCCGCATGTCGACCAGGTCGGCCCTGCTGGAGTCCGCCCACGGCTCGTACAACGGGGAGGTGTCCATGGTGCGGCGCATCGCCGTACGACTGGACACCTCCTTGGGGCCCGCGTTGACGACGGCGACGACCAGCGCCGGGTCGAGGCCGGCGGCGTCCACCGGTTCGGCGTACGAGCTGGTGTCCGCCTCCTCCTGAGTGCCGGTGGGCGTGCCCGCGTGCCAGACGGCGAAGCCGCCGAAGATCGACCGTGAGGCCGAGCCGGAGCCGCGCCGGGCCAGCCGCGACAGGCCCCGCGCGTCCAGGCCGAGGCCGTACGCGGCGGACGCGGCGACGGCCAGCGCGGCGAACCCGCTGGCCGAGGACGCCAGACCCGCCCCGGTGGGCACGGTGTTCTCGGTGTCGACGACGGCCCGCACCGGGCGGCCCGCGCGCTCCCGCACCAGGTCCAGGAACGCCACGATGCGGCGCTCCGCCTCACCGGTCGCGGGCAGCCCGTTGAAGACGACCGTGTCCTGCTCCGCCTCCGGGGCGAGCCGGACCCGGGTGGTCGTGGGGAAGACGGACAGGGTCATCGACAGGCTGTCGGTGCGCGGCAGGAACAGCCGCTCGTCGCTCTTGCCCCAGTACTTGATGAGCGCGATGTTCGGATGGGCGACCGCGGTGGCGGTCTCCTGTACGTCCGCCAGGGCGGTCGGCTGTTTGGCTCGCACGGTCTGCTGATCCGTTCGTTCAGCGGGCATGGTCGGCGAGCCTCCTCAGCGGCACGACCCACGTCTGGACGGCGCCGGCCTCGTGCAGTTGCCGGGCGACCTCCCGGGCCTGCTCCGGCTGGGTCAGGGCGAGGACGCAGCCGCCCAGGCCACCCCCGGTGATCTTGGCGCCGAGGCTGCCCGCCTTCAGGGCGCCCTCGACCATCGCGTCGATCCGGTCGGTGCTCAGACCGGCGGCCCGCATCAGCTCGTGATAGTCCGTCAGCAGTGTTCCGAGCCGCTCCGGCTCGCCCTCGGCGAGAGCCGATTCGGCCTCGTCGACGAGGCGGGTCGCCCGGCGCAGGAACCGCTCCTGGGCCCCGGCCTCGCGCCGGAACCCGGTACCCAGCAGCTCCACCGCCTCCTTGGTGCTGCCGGCGGTACCGCTGTCCGCGAGGATGAACAGGCCCTCGCAGCCGACGTTCAGGTCCCGGATCCGGCCCGCCTGGAACCGCAGCGGGGCCTCCGCGCCGACGGCCATCGCGTCCACTCCGCTGGCCCGGCCGTGCGCCACGTTCTCGGCCGTCTGCACCAGCTCGAACGCCGTGCTCCGGTCCAGTTCGCGGTCGAAGAGATCGGCGAGAGCGAGGACGATCGCCCGCGAGTGCGCGGCGCTGGAGCCGAGCCCGCGACCGGGCGGGATGGCACCGTCGAGGATGACGTCCAGGTGCCGGGTGCCGGTGATGCCCATGCGCTCCTTGAAGGCATGGGTCAGCTGGCGCAGGCCGTCGGAGGCACGCGTCACCACCGCGCGCGACGCGGAGCCGGTCATGGTGAAGGACAGCTCGCCCTGCACATCGCCGGCGGGCGTCGACCATCCGGCACTCGCCGTGGCCGTGAGCTGCGGGATCGGCAGCGCGAGCGCCGGAGCCCCGTACACGACCGCGTGCTCTCCCAGCAGGATGGCCTTGGCATGGGCGCGGCCGATGCCCACGGAGCGAGCCCGGCGGCTTCCCGGCACTCCTTCCAATGAGGTCGGTAGTGTCAACCCACTCAGCTCCCCTTGTCGTTTCTGCTGGAAGAACAGGACGTACGACGGGCGGCACCGTGCCGCCCGTCAACCTGTGCGGCGTTCATGGGCAGGTGCGGGGACGGCGCTGCAGGGCTATCTCCGTGAGCTCGTCGATGTCGAACTCCGAGCGGCAGTTCGGCGCGCCGTAGCGGGTGATCTTCCCGCGGCTCACCCACTTGCGGATGGTCGCCTCGGACACCCCCACGGCGAGCGCCGCCACATTCGTGGGGACGAGCCTGTGACGCGGCGGTTTCATCATGCGGTGACACCCTTTCGCTGCTGCTCCATGAGCCGCCTCAGGTTCAGCCATTCGTGCATTTCCCAGGAATGTCCGGCGGAGCATTCGATGCTGCCGTTACCGGTGACCCCGCCATTCAGCGCGGGCCTCATCGTTCCTTCGCAGTCGTCCATGGCGCACTTTCGGACGAGGGCGTTCATGCCGCTGGGATCGGGGTCGATCGTGCCGCGCAACTCGGCGACGAGGCCCTCGATCTCGTCCGCGAAATCGGCGGCCGGCGGCTGGGCCGCGAGCCACTCCAGATGCCGTGAGAGAAACCTCGACAACTGCGGAACGGAATGCGCCGGGGCCGGGACTCCCCGCTGCTCCACGACGATTTCCGACCAGGAACCGAGGGTCTCGAGGATGTTGTGCCGGGCGTCCAGCACCGAGATGTTCAGGTAGTCCCGTCGCGCGCTTCCCGACACCTTGGTCGGGTTGGTCCGCCGGGATATCGGCGACACGTGGTGCAGGCTCTCCCGGTGCAGCCCGGGCAGCGCGCGCAGATCACGCTCCACCTGACCCAGACAGTCGGCGCACAGCAGCGACCCGGTACCGGTGCGCCGCTCGTGATCGTGGCTCCTGGGGCACGGGCCGGCGTTCATCGAATCTCCTTCACGAGGCGGATCGCCCTCCGCGACCTTCGTGAAATTCCATGCGTTTTCCATGTCCCGTACCCCCGTCGATTTCCCAACTCCCGCGAGCGTGTGGGGCGCCCGCGGACCATCGTTTCTTCAGGGGAACTCCAGATTCCCATCCATATCCCCGGAGAGTCGGTGCGATTCCGTCCGAAGCGGAATCTGTGACGCTTTTCGATGAACGTACCGAGGACTGACCGAGGCCTGCTGGAGTCCCGATACAGCCTTCTTCGCGGCTCGCCAGGGAGCGAGGACAGACCTGATCAGGGACCCGTCTTGAGATTTCTCAAGCGGGGTTCAACCCGGATCTGAGCATTGGTTGAGTGCCTGCCCCGACCGTTGCGGAGAAAGGAGGCGCTGTGGACGGTACGCATGCAGGCGAACGCGCAGTAGGCGTCGGACTCACCGCAAGGCCGCGCACATCGGTGGCCGGTCCGAGGGTTCCGGGGGACCCGGTCTCGGCCGGCCGGCCGGACCCGCGCGACCCTGTCCTGTCCATCGGGGGCGGAGCGACCGGGCTCTTGCAGGTCTGTCTCGTCGGCGCCGGGCCGCGCGGCCTTTCCGTACTGGAACGGCTCTGTGCCCAGGAGCGGAAGTCGCCGCGCTGGGACGCCGTCACCGTCCACGTCGTCGACCCGGACCCGCCGGGCGCGGGACGCGTGTGGCGCCCGACGCAGTCCCGGCACCTGCTGATGAACACCGTGGCCTCGCAGGTCACGGTCTACACCGACGCAAGCGTCCGCATCGACGGCCCGCTGGACGAGGGGCCGAGCCTGTACGAGTGGGCCAAGGCCCTGGCCTCCAGCACCCTGGAGCCCGGCGCGGAATGCGGCTACGACGACGCCCTCGCCGAGGCCGGCCGTCTCGGCCCCGACAGCTATCCCACGCGCGCCCTCTACGGCTCCTATCTCACCTGGGCGTTCCAGCAGGTCGTCGCCGACGCCGCCGCCCACGTGACGGTGCTGACACACCCGACGCGCGCCGTCGCCCTTGAGGACGAGACCGTCCGGACGGGACCGCAGACCGTGGTCCTGGAGGACGGCACCCGGCTCACCGGTCTGTCCGCGGTCGTCCTCGCCCAGGGCCATGTGCCGGTCCACCTCTCCGACACGGAAGCCGAGTTGACGGCCTACGCCGAAGGCAACGGCCTGATCTACCTGGCCCCGTCCAACCCGGCCGACGTGGATCTGTCAGGCATCGGCCCCGGTGAGCCCGTACTGCTGCGCGGACTCGGGCTCAACTTCTTCGACTACCTCGCGCTGTTCACCTACGGCAGGGGCGGTGTCTTCACCCGTGTCGACGGCCGCCTGGTCTACCGGCCCTCCGGCCGCGAACCCCGCCTGTACGCCGGCTCCCGGCGCGGTGTGCCCTACCAGGCGCGCGGCGAGAACGAGAAGGGCGCCCACGGCCGCCACCGCCCCCGGCTGCTGACCACCGGCTACATCGCCGAGTTGCGCGCACGCGCCCCGCACAGCGGAGCCATCGACTTCGCCGCCGACCTGTGGCCGCTCGTGTCCAAGGAGGTGTGCGGTGTCTACTATGCGGCGCTGCTCACCGCACGCGGCGAAGCCGCGGACGCCGTCGACACCTTCGTCGAGGCCTATCTGCACGCCGAACCCGGCCCCGAGGAGGACCGCCTCCTCGACGCCACCCGGATCCCCGCCGTCGAACGCTGGGACTGGGAGCGCGTCGCCCGCCCCTACGGCAACCGCGTCTTCACCGACCAGGCCGCCTTCCGGGCCTGGCTGCGCGGGCACCTCGACGACGACGTCCGCCTGGCCCGCCAGGGCAATGTCAGCGGACCCGTCAAGGCCGCCCTCGACGTCCTGCGGGACCTGCGCAACGAGCTGCGGCTCGCCGTCGACCACGCGGGCCTGACCGCCGAGTCCCACCGGGACCACCTCGACGGCTGGTACACCCCGCTCAACGCCTACCTCTCCATCGGCCCGCCCGCCTCCCGCATCGAGGAGATGGCCGCGCTCATGGACGCCGGCATCCTCGATGTGACCGGCCCCGGCCTGCGCGTCGCCGCCGACGGGGACGACCCGCTCGGCCCCTGCTTCACGGCGACCTCGAGCGCGCTACCGGACGTGCGGATACGGGCCACCGTCCTCATCGAGGCGCGGCTGCCCGAGATCGACCTCCGGCGCACCGCGGACCCGCTGATGAGCCGGCTGCTGGACACCGGACAGTGTCAGCCGTTCCGTGTTCCCGCCGCGGACGGCGGCCCGGGCGGCGCCTACGAGACCGGCGGCCTCGCCGTCTCCGAGCGGCCCTACCACCTTCTCGACGCCCAAGGCGCCCCGCACCCACGGCGCTTCGCCTACGGCGTGCCCACCGAGTCGGTGCACTGGGTGACCGCCGCGGGCATCCGGCCCGGCGTCGGCTCGGTCACCCTGGAGGACTCGGACGCCATCGCGGCGGCCGTCCTGGCCCAGCCCGAACTCCCCACGCGGACAGGGGAGTCGGCCACTGCCACCCCGGACCCCGCGATCCCGGAACCCGCCCACACGAAGGCGAACGCATGACGTCCCGCTACGAGACTCCCTACGAGACCCCCTACGAGACCTCACGGACGCACACCCTCTCCGCCCACCTGGACGCGGGGCTCCTCTCCCCGGTCCGGGCGGGCACCGAGGCCGAGGCGGCCGTCGGCGACAGCGCCTGGCTGCAGGCGATGCTCGACGCGGAGGCGGGCCTGGCCCGCGCCCAGGCCCGCTGCGGCACCATCCCCGCCCAGGCGGCCGCGGCCATCACCGCCGCGGCCCGCGCCGACCTGCTCGACGTACGCGAACTGGCCCTGGCCGCGCGGGAGACCGCGAACCCGGTCGTGGGCCTGGTCAAGGCGCTCACCGCGGTCGTCGCCGAACGCTCCCCGCAGGCCGCCGAGTATGTGCACCGCGGCTCCACCAGCCAGGACGTCTTCGACACCGGCGCGATGCTGGTGGCCCAGCGGGCGCTGCGGCTGATCGTCCGCGACCTGCGGTCGGTCGCCGTCGCGCTGGGCCACCTTGCCGCCGCCCACCGGGACACGGTGACGGCGGGCCGCACCCTCGCCCTGCACGCCGTACCCACCACCTTCGGGCTGAAGGCGGCCGGCTGGCGGCAACTGGTCCTCGACTCCGTCGAACGCCTGGAACGGGTGGAGCTCCCGATCGCGCTCGGCGGCGCGGCCGGCACCCTCGCCGGCTACCTCCAGTACGCCGGTGAGGGCGCCGACCCCGCGACCGTGCTCGACGAACTCGGCGCCGCCTTCGCCGACGAGACCGGTCTGGCCGTGCCCCCCCTGCCCTGGCACGCGCTGCGCACCCCGGTCGCCGACCTCGGTGCCGCGCTCGCCCACACCACCGGCGCCCTCGGCAAGATCGCCGCCGATGTGCTGGTCCTCACCCGGACCGAGGTGGGCGAGGTCGCCGAGCCCGCGGTCACCGGACGGGGCGTCTCCTCGGCGATGCCGCACAAGCGCAACCCGGTGCTCGCCACCCTGATCCGCTCGGCCGCGCTCCAGGTCCCCGCCCTGGCCACCGTATTGCTGCAGGCCCTGCCCACCGAGGACGAACGGTCGGCCGGGATGTGGCACGCGGAGTGGCAGCCGCTGCGCGAGGCCCTGCGGCTGACCGGGGGCGCCGCGCACACGGCCGTCGAACTCGCCCGCGGGCTCACGGTGCGCCCGGAGCGGATGCGCGCCAACCTCGCCGCGACCGGCGGACAGCTCGTCTCCGAACGCGTCTCCGCCGTCCTCGCGCCGCGCCTGGGCAAGACGGCCGCGAAGGAACTGCTCACCCAGGCCTCGATGCTGGCCTCCCGCACCGGCCTCCCCCTGGCCGACGTCCTGGCCGACCTCCCCCAGCTCGCCGGCCTCCTCACCCGAGAGGAGGCGACCGCCCTCCTCGACCCGGCCGGCTACACCGGCCTCGCCGGCCCTCTCGTGGACCGGGTCCTGACGCCCCCGGACCACGCTCGGACCCCGTCGCCCTGACGGCGGGAACGATGGTGCGTACGGCGCGGGCGACGTCGTACGCACCATCGGGGTGCGGTGCCGCCATCGTCGTACGGCCATGGGTCCGCGGCGATATCGGCGCCGTTGCTCGAGTCCTCCTCGAATGCCGCTCAAGGCGCCGTCGAAGGCGGTCGCGTCGGCTGCCGCGCGGCGCATGATGCAAGGACAACGCACAGGGGAGGCGGCCGAGTTGGATCTGGACGCGCGTGTTGTCGACAGGGGCGGCGGCCACGGCCACGCCGTGGTGATCGGCTCCGGCCTCGCCGGGCTCACCGCGGCGCGTGCATTGGCGGGCCTCATGGACCGGGTCACCGTGATCGAACGCGACTGGCTGCCCCGCGGCCCCGGCCGTCGCCGGGGTGTGCCCCAGGCACGCCATACCCACACCCTGACGACCACCGCCCACGAAGGCCTGGAGCGGCTGTTCCCCGGTATCCGCCACGACCTCGTGCGGGCCGGCGCGGTCCACGTCCGCGTCCCCGCGGACCTGCTGACGCTCGGCCCGGCCGGCTGGCTGCCCCGCTTCGACGCGGGTCTGTCCCGGTTCAGCGCCGGCCGCGACCTGATCGACGCGGTGGTACGGGACCGGGTGCGCGCCGACCCCAAGGTGGCCTTCCTGCCCGACCACGAGGTCGTCGCCCTCCAGCCCGGCCCCCAGGACACCGTCGCCGGCGTATGGGTGCGCGCCCGGGACCGGCGGTCACCGGACGGCTTCGCACCCCGGCGGCTGATGTCCGCCGAGTTCGTGGTGGACGCCTCCGGACGTGGCTCCCGCGTCCCCGAGTGGCTCGCCGAACTCGGCTACGAACCGCCGCGGGAGACCGTGTCCGGCACCGCGACGACCCACGCCACCACCCTCTACGCCCCACCCGTCGGCCATGTCGCCGACTTCGAGGGCGTGTTGCTCATGCCCGCGCCCGACGATCCCCGCCGGGCCGTGCTCAGCCCCGTCGAAGGCGGCCGCTGGTCGGTCACGATCAGCACCGGCACAGGCACCGGTGACGGCAGCGGCCCGCCCACCGACCACACCCAACTCCTCGACGCCGCCGGTGCCCTGCGCGACCCGCTGCTGCGCGACCTCATCGCGAACGCCACCCCGCTCGGCCCCGTCTACACCTGCCGCACCGGAAGCCGCCTACGGCACTACGAGAAACTGCGCCGCTTCCCCGACCAGTTACTCGTCGTCGGTGACGCCCTCGCCACCCTCGACCCGGCCCACGGCCACGGCATGACCCTCGCCGTGGAGTGCGCCCTCGTCCTCGAACAGGTGCTCACCGCCCACGGCACGGCCGTCGGTGTCGGCCACCGGCTGCGCCGGGCGCTGGCCCACCGCCTCGCCCCCGCCTGGCGGCCGGTCACCGGCCCGCCGGATCCGCAGGACGGCCTGCGCGCACGGCTCGGCAGACGGTACGTGTCCCGGCTCGCCGTCGCCGCGACCACCGACCGGCAGGCCGCCACCGAACTGCTCACCGCGCACGAGACCCTCGCCCCACCCGCCGCCCGCGCCCTGTGGGCCACGCTGCGCCCCCGGGCCGAGACCGCCCTGCCGCCGCCGCCCACCGCCACCCACGGCCCCGACGCCCGCCGACGCCGCCCCGCCGCGCCGACGGCGCCCGTCATCGGCGTCACCACCGGCTCCGTACGGCCCCGGCCCACCGGCTCCTCGGCCCACTGGCTCGCCGTGACCCCGGCCGCAGAGCGACGGCGACCGTGAGGACAATCGTGAACAGGCCCTGCCTTCAAGCCACTTGGCGCGTTCAACGCCGTCGCGGCCGACAACACGCGCTCCTACGCTCGGCCTCATGACTGAGGTGGAGCAACCAGCCGACCACACAGAGCACGTGCGGCCGCAGATCCGACAACTCTCTCAAGGATCCCTTGAGTTGCCACTTGAGTATCACTTGAGCGCGGTTGTTCGGTCTTGCCGCGCATCGATAGCGTTTCACCTGCTCCAGGGCACGGGCCCGCTTGCGCCGCGGCAGGCCACCTCCATGATCGGCCGGTCGCCGGCCGTACCGGGTGTGCCTGTGACGGCCGAGCGGCGAGGGGAGGGCGCGCGGGTATGAGCACGACCGAGAGGGCGCCACACAGTGTGCGCACCACACCACCGAGGGGCGAGCGGATAGCCGACTGGGCGGACGGACGGCTCGGGATCTACAGCCTCCGGTTCCTGCTCCGCAAGGTGTTTCCCGACCACTGGTCGTTCATGTTCGGCGAGATCGCGCTCTACAGCTTCATCGTGCTGATCCTCACCGGCGCCTGGCTCACCCTGTTCTTCGACCCGAGCATGAGCGAGACCGTCTACCACGGGTCGTACGTCCCGCTCCAGGGCATCCCGATGTCCCAGGCGTACGCCTCCACCCTCGACATCAGCTACGAGATCCGCGGCGGCCTGTTCGTCCGTCAGCTGCACCACTGGTCGGCGCTGATCATGATCGCCGCACTGTGCGCGCACACGCTGCGGCACTTCCTGACCGGCTCGTTCCGCAAGCCGCGCGAAGTCAACTGGCTGATCGGCTTCATCATCCTGGTCCTGGTCACCCTGGAGGGCTTCGTCGGCTACTCGCTCCCCGACGACCTGCTCTCCGGCACCGGCCTGCGCATCGCCGAAGGCGTCACGCTCGCCATCCCGGTGGTCGGCACCTATCTGACGCTGTTCCTGTTCGGCGGCGAATACCCGGGAACCGACATCATCCCGCGGTTCTACAGCATCCACATCCTGCTGATCCCGGGCATCGTGCTGGCGCTCACCGCGGCCCACCTGATCCTGGTCTTCTACCACAAGCACACCCAGTTCCGAGGCCCCGGCCGCACCGAGAACAACGTCGTCGGCCAGCCCCTGATGCCGCACTACACGGCCAAGGCAGGCGGGTTCTTCTTCCTCGTCTCCGGTGTGCTCGCCCTGCTGGCGGGCATCGTCCAGATCAACCCGATCTGGACCTACGGCCCCTACCGCGCCGACCAGATCTCCCAGGGCTCCCAGCCCGACTGGTACATGGGCTTCCTCGAAGGCGCCCTGCGCGCCATGCCCGCCTGGGAGTTCGTCCTGCCCGGCGGCTACACCGTCAACATGAGCGTCCTGCTCCCGGCGGTCATCCTGCCCGGCGTCATGATCATGGTCTTCGCCGCGTGGCCGTTCCTGGAAGCATGGATCACCGGCGACAAACGGGAACACCACCTCCTGGACCGGCCGCGCGAACAGCCCACCCGCACCGCGTTCGGCCTCGCCTTCGTCAGCTTCTACCTGGTGCTGTTCTTCGGCGGCGCCAACGACGTCCTGGCCCAGCAATTCCATCTGTCCCTGAACCAGATCACCTGGGCGGTACGGATCGGCCTCTTCGCCGTCCCGGCACTGACGTACGTCATCACCCGGCGGATCTGCCTCGGACTGCAGCGGCGCGACCGCGACAAGCTGCTCCACGGCCGCGAGACCGGCCGCATCAAGCGGCTGCCGCACGGCGAGTTCGTCGAGATCCACGAGCGCCTCGACCGCGAGACCGAGTACACCCTGCTGTCCAGGGAGATGCCCGAGGTCCTGCCGGCCCCCGAGGCCACCGACGCCGACGGCGTGCCCAACCCGCAGTTCGGCAAGGAGAAGCGACGCCATCTGCTCAGCCGCTGGCTGTCCGGCGGCCAGATCGCCAGGCCTTCCCACGAGGAGATG
This sequence comes from Streptomyces sp. NBC_00019, assembly GCF_045041015.1. NCBI lineage: Bacteria > Bacillati > Actinomycetota > Actinomycetes > Kitasatosporales > Streptomycetaceae > Streptomyces > Streptomyces sp. NBC_00019. The sequence continues at coordinate 92,855 of NZ_CP108303.1, read as the reverse complement.
CGGCACGCCCTGGAACACCTCGACCCCGACCACGCACCCTCGCCCAACGGCCACGCCGCCCTCGAAGAGCGCGAGCAGGACCCGCACCAGAGCCGACAGGTGCACTGACCCGGGGCACGAGCGGAGCACCGGGTCGGCATGAGAAGGCGGCGCGAGTGATCAGAGGACGGATCACCCGCGCCGCTGTCGTTTTCCTGCCCTTGTCCTCCGGCAGCCGTGCCGGAGCATCCACGGAGGCCCGATGAGCCGAACCGCACGGCACCGGGACGAGCCCCGGGCCGCGTCCATCACCCGGGCCCGCCCCGGGCTGACCCAGGATCTGCGCGGCCGTCAGCGCCGCTACGTCACCGCCATGCTGGTGCGCACCGCCTGCGTCGTCGTGATGGCGCTCACCTGGAACCGCTGGCCGGCCGTCGCGGTCTGCGCCCTGGCCGGCGGGGTCCTCATCCCGTACGTCGCGGTCGTCGTCGCGCAGGCGGGCTGGCGCCAGCAACGCGGCGTGCGGCCCGAACTGGCCCGCCCGGTCACCGAACCCGCTGAACCCGCTCCCCGGGTCGTCCTCGAACCCACCCTGGTCCTGCCACCGGAACAGAACACGGCGGCCTGACCCGCGACACACGAAAAGCGCCGGACCGGACACCTCGATCGAGACGTCCGGTCCGGCGCTTCTCGTATGCCGGCGCTCTCCGCTCAGCGCGCCCGATCGGCCTCGCGGAGGATCGCGCAGGCCTCGGCCACCGGATCGGCGTGCCCGCCGGGGTGGACGACCAGGTGGAGGCGGTGCGCCCGTCCGTCGTGGACGTCGAGCACCATGGCGTGCAGCACGGCGCCGTCCCGGTCGCGGAAGACCCAGCCGGGCCGGTCGCCCACCAAGGACTCGTCCAGGGTGATGCCCACCCGCGCGAGCGGCGGCACGATCGCCGAGAGCACCCGTGCGACGTTCTCGGCACCGGTCACACATGCGGGCCACGGCAGCGGTTCGCGCCCGCCGTCGCTGACCGCCGAGACGGCGCCGAGAAGCTGACGGCAGGCCTCCTCGGAACACCCGAGGGCCGCCGCGATCTGCTCCTCACCGCACCCGAACGCCTCACGCAGCACGAACACCGCGCGCTCCAGCGGGGACAGCCGCTCCAGCACCATCAGCGCCGACAACGACAGCGAGTCCGCCAGCTCCGCCGGCCGGTCCGGGTCCTTCGGCCCGCTGTCGGCGAGCAGCGGCCCGACGAGCTCGCCACGCGCCACGCGGGCCGACTGCAGGGCCCTGACCGCGATCCGGGTGACCTCGGCCGCCAGATGCCCCTCGACCGACACGGGTTGCGCCGGCGTGGCCATCCAGTGCAGCCGGGCCGCCTGCACCGTGTACTGGGCCGCGCGTGCGTCCCCCAGGATCCGGTAGGCGATCGCGAACAGCAGGGGCCGCAGCTTCGTGAACTCGTCGATTCTGCTCACAGCGGCTCCTCGGGAATGACCGCGGGCGTCCCGCCGCCGGTTCCGTTCACTGGATGGGGGGCGTGCCCGCCGCCAGGGGGGTGACGGACGGGCACGCCTCGGGGGAGTGGGGGGATCCCAGCTCACTGTAAGAGCCGCCGAGCCTCAATTTCTCGGCCGGCAGCGGAAGTTCGAGCTCCATTGCAGTCAGGATCCACTGCAGGGAGGGCGTACGGCATATCTGTCAATGGGACTCGACTGCATTTCAAGGGAATCCACCAATACTCGGCAATCAGACTTCGACTCCGATTCCGACTCCGAAGACAATCAGGGAAGTTGACGCAATGACGAGCACTCGAACCAGCCCCGTTCAGGCCGTCGAGGACGCGCTCCGCCGGTTCTTCGCCGACCGCCGGGACGAGGCCGCGGCGATCGGCCCGGCCTGTGTCGACGCGGTCACCGAGCTGGAGACGTATGTACTGCGCGGCGGCAAGCGCGTCCGCCCGACCTTCGCCTGGCTCGGCTGGCTCGGTGCCGGAGGCGACGAGAGCGCCGACGGTGCCACGGCCGAGGCGGTGGCCCGCGTCGGGGCCGCCCTGGAGCTGTTCCACGCCGCCGCCCTGATCCACGACGACGTCGTCGACGCCGCCCTCACCCGCCGCGGCGCCCCCGCCGCCCACGTGATGTTCGCGGGCCTGCACCGGGACCGCTGCTGGAACGGCGACGCGGAACTCTTCGGCACGGGCGCGGCGATCCTGACCGGAGACCTCGCCCAGGGCTGGGCCGAGGACCTCGTCCACACCTCCGGGCTGCCGGCACCGGCGCTGGCGAGGGTGGTCCCGGTCTGGTCGGCCCTGCGCACCGAGGTGCTCTGCGGCCAGCTGCTCGACGTGACGGCCGAGGCGGCGGGCGAGGAGGACATCGACACACCCCAGCGGGTCAACCAGTACAAGACGGCCTCGTACACGGTGGAACGCCCGCTGCACATCGGCGCCGCCATCGCCGGCGCGGACGCGGAACTCGTCGCCGCCTACCGCACGTTCGGGCGTGACATCGGCGTCGCCTTCCAGCTGCGCGACGATCTGCTGGGTGTGTTCGGCACCCCCGAGGAGACCGGCAAGCCGTCCGGCGGCGACCTGATCCAGGGCAAGCGCACCGTGCTGTTCGCGGCGGCGCTGCGATACGCCGACGAACGCGACCCGGACGCCGCGAAGTTCCTCAGGACGAAGATCGGCACACCGGTCACCGACGACGAGCTCACCGCGATGCGTGCCGTCATCACCGACGTCGGCGCGGTGGACCACGTGGAGCGCGACATCACCCGGCGCACCGAGCGCGCCCTCGCCGCACTGCGGTCGAGCAGCGCCACCGACTACGCGAAGGACGAACTGACCGCGATGGCGATCAGCGCGACACAGCGGACGTCGTAACCCTTGGGAATTGCTCAACTCCCGCTCTATAAACGCCCCTTGGGTGACTCAGGTCACCTTGGGGGCGCTTGGCTTTCGCATTAGATGCGTGTCACAATTTTTGCACGTCCTCCCTGCCCGAAAACGCTTCCACGGCAGTGAGTTGATGTCGTATCCGCCGGTTCGTAGAGGCAAGCCCGCGTCGCTGCCCTCCCGGCTCAGCTCCCCTTTCGCCACCGTATTTCGATCTGTGGAGAACGCATGCCTATGAGCAGGTTGCGCTGGCTGACCGCGGGGGAGTCCCACGGTCCCGCACTCGTCGCGACGCTGGAGGGTCTTCCCGCCGGCGTGCCGATCACCACGGGGATGGTGGCGGATCACCTGGCCCGGCGGCGCCTCGGTCATGGGCGCGGTGCGCGGATGAAGTTCGAGCGTGACGAGGTCACCTTCCTCGGTGGCGTCCGGCACGGTCTCACTCTCGGCTCGCCGGTCGCGATCATGGTGGGTAACACCGAGTGGCCCAAGTGGGAGCAGGTCATGGCTCCCGACCCCATCGATCCGGAGATCCTGGCCGGACTCGCCCGCAACGCCCCGCTGACCCGGCCGCGCCCCGGCCACGCCGACCTGGCGGGCATGCAGAAGTACGGCTTCGACGAGGCCCGCCCGATCCTGGAGCGTGCCTCGGCCCGCGAGACCGCGGCGCGGGTGGCGCTGGGCGCGGTGGCCCGGTCGTATGTCAAGGAGACGGCCGGTATCGAGATCGTCTCGCACGTCGTGGAGCTGTGTTCCGTGAAGGCCCCGCAGGGTGTGTACCCCACGCCGGCCGACGTCGGGAAGCTGGACGCCGACCCGCTGCGCTGCCTCGACGCGGATGCGTCGAAGGCGATGGTCGCCGAGGTGGACCAGGCTCACAAGGACGGTGACACCCTCGGTGGTGTGGTCGAGATCCTGGCCTACGGCGTTCCGGTGGGCCTCGGTTCGCATGTGCACTGGGACCGCAAGCTGGATGCCCGTCTGGCCGGTGCGCTCATGGGGATCCAGGCCATCAAGGGCGTCGAGCTCGGTGACGGTTTCGAGCTGGCGCGGGTGCCCGGCTCCCAGGCGCACGACGAGATCGTGAAGACCGACGACGGCATCCGGCGCACCTCCGGCCGCTCCGGCGGTACCGAGGGCGGTCTGAGCACGGGCGAGCTGCTGCGTGTACGTGCCGCGATGAAGCCGATCGCGACCGTCCCGCGTGCCCTGCAGACCGTGGACGTCACCACCGGTGAGGCCACCCAGGCCCATCATCAGCGCTCGGACGTGTCCGCGGTGCCGGCGGCGGGCATCGTCGCCGAAGCCATGGTGGCCCTGGTCCTCGCGGACGCGGTCGCGGAGAAGTTCGGCGGTGACTCGGTGCCCGAGACCCGCCGCAACGTCCAGTCGTACCTCGAGAACCTGGTCATCCGATGACCGGTCCGCAGATGGTGCTGGTCGGTCCGATGGGCGTGGGCAAGTCCACCGTCGGGCAGCTGCTGGCCGGGCGGCTCGGGGTCGGCTACCGGGACACCGACGACGACATCGTCGCCGCGCAGGGCCGGGCCATCGCGGAGATCTTCGTCGACGAGGGCGAGCCGGTCTTCCGGGCGATCGAGAAGGCGGCCGTGCGCACGGCGCTGGCCGAGCACGACGGTGTCCTCGCGCTGGGCGGCGGCTCGGTCCTCGACGAGGACACACGGGCGCTCCTGGCCGGGGAGCGGGTCGTCTACCTCTCGATGGACGTCGAGGAGGCGGTCCAGCGCACCGGCCTGAACGCTGCCCGTCCGCTGCTCGCGGTCAACCCGCGCAAGCAGTGGCGCGAGCTGATGGAGGCACGGCGGCACCTGTATGAGGGGGTCGCCACGGCGGTGGTCGCCACGGACGGCCGTACGCCCGAAGAAGTCACCCAAGCCGCCCTGGACGCACTGGAGTTGAAGGAAGCATGAGCGAGGCAGCGACGCGGATCCAGGTCGGCGTCCATCCCGAGGCGCTCGCCGAGACCGGTGAGGCGCTGCGGGCCGACCTTGCCGAGCAGGGCTTCGAGACCTGCCGCAACGTCCGGTAGTACCTCGACAACCTGCGCATCAGCTGAACGTTCCCCGCAGCCGCACCTTCCCCGCATGGCTGCGGCTTCTTCCGGCCCATCCGCGGCCGCACCTTTCCCGTAACGACCTTTTCCGAGCACACCTACAGGGGTTAACCATGTCCGAATCCGTAGACACCAAGGCGGTATCCGCCGAGTTCACCGACGCGTCGGAACTGCGGCGCAGCAACCGCGCCATCGTCGAGCAGTACATGAACACCCTGGGGCAGGACCGGCTGCGCCGGCACGAGCTGTTCACCGAGGACGGCGTCGGCGGACTGTGGACCACCGACACCGGCTCGCCCGTCGCCACCCACGGCCGGGACCGGCTCGGCGAGCACGCCGTGTGGTCCCTGAAGTGCTTCCCGGACTGGGAGTGGTTCAACGTCCGGATCTTCGAGACGGACGACCCCAACCACTTCTGGGTCGAGTGCGACGGCCGCGGAAAGATCCGCTTCGGGGACTACCCCGAGGGCTTCTACGAGAACCACTTCCTGCACTCCTTCGAGTTCGAGAACGGGAAGATCAAGCGGCAGCGCGAGTTCATGAACCCGTTCCAGCAGCTGCGCGCCCTGGGCATTCCGGTCCCCGAGATCAAGCGCACCGGAATCCCCACCTGACGACGCCCCCTGACACCAACGACCCCACCGCTGGATCGGAGAACGGCATGAACGAAGTCGTGAAGGACGTCACCCGGGACATCCGTGTCCGCGAGGCGCTGCAGCAGCCCGAATGGAGTGACCTCTTCCAACTGAGCCGGGTCGGCGAGGCACTCGCCTCCCGTCCCACCCTCGTACAGCCCGACGACGTGGCCACCATGCGCACCCTGCTCGGCCGGGTCGCGAGCGGCGAGGCCCTGGTCGTGCAGTCCGGGGACTGCGCCGAGGACCCGCAGGACTGCACCCCCGAGCACGTCGCCCGCAAGGTCGCCGTCCTCGACCTGCTCGCCGGGGCGCTCGGCCTGATCACCGGCAAGCCCGTGCTGCGCGCCGGTCGCATCGCGGGGCAGTTCGCCAAGCCCCGCTCCAAGCCCACCGAGATCATCGACGGAGTCGAACTCCCTTCGTTCCGAGGGCACATGGTCAACGCCCCCGAGGCGGACGCCGAGAGCCGCCGCGCCGACCCGCTGCGCATCCTCACCGGCTACATGGCCGCCAGCGATGTCGTCGACCACCTCGGCTGGCGTGAGCGCGGCGCGGGCCGCGACGTCGTCGGCCCTCGCGTGTGGACCAGCCACGAGGCGCTGCTCCTCGACTACGAGGTGCCCATGCTCCGCGTGGACGAGCAGGGCCGGCTGTTCCTCGGCTCGACCCACTGGCCGTGGATCGGCGAGCGCACCCGCCAGGTCGACGGCTCCCACGTCGCCATGCTCGCCCAGGTCAGCAACCCGGTCGCCTGCAAGGTCGGGCCCTCGATGGAGCCCGAGGAACTGCTGGCGCTGTGCGAGCGGCTCGACCCGTGGCGCGACCCGGGCAAGCTCACCCTGATCGCGCGGATGGGCGCCGGCAACGTCGCCGACCGGCTGCCGCGCCTGGTCGAGGCCGTGCGCGAGGCCGGCCACCCGGCGATCTGGCTGACCGACCCGGTGCACGGCAACACCGTCAACGCGCCCAGCGGCCACAAGACCCGCCTGGTGGAGACCGTCGCGCTGGAGGTCTCCCGCTTCGTGACCGCCGTACGCGACGCCGGCGGTGTCGCCGGCGGACTGCACCTGGAGACCACGCCCGACGACGTCACCGAGTGCGCCTCCACCAAGGCCGACCTCCACACCGTCGGCGAGCGCTACACCTCCTTCTGCGACCCCCGCCTCACCCCGTGGCAGGCCATGTCCGTCATCGAGTCCTGGACCGCCTGAGCACCCACGACCCCAGCAGGAACAGGAGCCGAAGCCATGACCGGCATACCTCCCATCTCCGCGCACCCGCTGCCCACCCAGGGCGACCTGCCGCCGGCCGCCGTCGCCTGGAAGGCCGATCCCGCCCGGGCCGTCCTCCTCGTCCACGACATGCAGCGGTACTTCCTCAAACCGTTCCCCGACAGCCTCCGCGACGACCTGATACGCGGCGCGGCGCACCTGCGTGAGCGCTGCGCCGCGCTCGGCGTCCCCGTCGCCTACACCGCCCAGCCCGGCGGCATGACCGCCGAACAGCGCGGTCTGCTCAAGGACTTCTGGGGCCCCGGCATGCGCACCACGCCCGAGGACCGCCAGGTCGTCGAAGCCCTCGCCCCCGCCGAGCACGACTGGCTCCTCACCAAGTGGCGCTACAGCGCCTTCTTCAAGACCGACCTGCTCCAGCGGATGCGGGCCGCCGGCCGGGACCAGCTGATCCTGTGCGGGGTGTACGCCCACGTCGGCGTCCTCGCCACCGCCGTCGAGGCCTACACCAACGACATCCAGCCGTTCTTCGTCGCGGACGCCACAGCGGACTTCTCCCAGGAGTACCACCGCTCGGCCCTCACCTACGCCGCCGAGCGCTGCGCCCGCGTCCTCACCGCGAAAGAGGTGTTCGCATGACGTACGGCGATCTGCTCGACCAAGCGCTGAACGGGCCCGCACAGCAGCCGTACGCGCTGCTCCACCGCCCCGGCGCCACCGGCCCCGACGTCGTCGAGGTCCTGACGGGCGAGGTCTCCCTGCCCGCCACCCTCGCCGACATCGACCTCCCCGAGCACCCGGCGGCCGGCACCGGCGCCCACCACGAGGTCCTCGTCGTGCTGCCCTACCGGCAGCTCACCGAACGGGGCTTCGCCTGCTCCGACGACGGCACCCCGCTGGTCGCCATGACCGTCACCGGCCAGCAGCGGCTGCCCCTCGACGAGACCCTGGCCCGCATCCCCGACGTGCCGACCACCCTGTCCGGCGGCGACTTCGACGTCGACGACGCCGCCTACGAGGACGTCGTACGCCGCATCGTCAAGGAGATGATCGGCACCGGAGAGGGCGCGAACTTCGTCATCAAGCGCACCTTCGTCGCCGACATCACCGACTACGGCCCGGGCAGCGCCCCCGCCCTGTTCCGCCGGCTCCTCACCCGCGAGTCGGGCGCCCACTGGACGTTCCTCATCCACACCGGCACCCGCATCCTCGTCGGAGCCTCCCCCGAACGGCACGTCAGCCTCCAGGGCGGCACCGCCGTCATGAACCCCATCAGCGGCACCTACCGCTACCCCTCGTCCGGACCCACCCTCTCCGGCGTCCTGCGGTTCCTCGGCGACCGCAAGGAGACCGACGAGCTGTACATGGTCCTCGACGAGGAACTCAAGATGATGGCCCGGATCTGCCCCGGCGGCGGCCAGGTCGTCGGCCCCTACCTCAAGGAAATGGCCAAGGTCGCGCACACCGAGTACTTCATCGAGGGCCGCACCGACCGCGACGTACGCGACATCCTGCGCGAGACGATGTTCGCGCCCACCGTCACCGGCAGCCCCCTGGAGAGCGCCTGCCGCACCATCACGCAGTACGAGCCCGGCGGCCGCGCCTACTACAGCGGGGCAGCCGCCCTCATCGGGTGGGACGCGGACGGCGAGCGGGTCATGGACTCCGCGATCCTCATCCGCACCGCCGACATCAGCGCCGAGGGACGCGTCGGCATCGGCGTGGGCGCCACCATCGTGCGTCACTCCGACCCGGCGTCCGAGGCCGCCGAGACCCGCGCCAAGGCCGCCGCCCTGGTCTCCGCGTTCGGCGGCGCACCGGAGACCGAACGCTTCGCCGACCACCCCGTCGTCCGCGAGGCCCTCGGACAGCGCAACACCTCCATCGCCGACTTCTGGCTCACCGACGCCGAAGCCCGCGAGGCGGCTCGCCCCGAACTCGCCGGACGCAGCGTCCTCGTCATCGACGCCGAGGACACCTTCACCTCCATGCTGGACCAGCAACTGCGGTCCCTGGGACTGCGGGTGACCGTCAGCCGCTTCGACGAGCCCTACTCCTTCGACGGCCACGACCTCGTCGTCATGGGGCCGGGCCCGGGCGACCCGCAGGAACTCGCCCACCCCAAGATGCGGCACCTGCACACGGCCGTCGACACCCTGCTGCGCGAACGGCGCCCCTTCCTCGCCGTCTGCCTCAGCCACCAGGTCCTCGGTCTGCGCCTCGGCCTGCCGCTGCGCCGCAGGGACGTACCCAACCAGGGTGTACAGAAGTCGATCGACCTGTTCGGCGGCGCCGAACAGGTCGGCTTCTACAACACGTTCGCCCTCCTCACCGACCACGACGAGTTCCACGCGGACGGCGTCGGCCCGGTCCGGGTCAGCCGTGATCCGGCCACCGGCGAGGTGCACGCCCTGAGCGGTCCCGGCTTCGCCTCCATGCAATTCCACCCGGAATCCGTGCTCACCCGAGAGGGACCACGCATCGTGGGCACACGACTGGCCGCGCTGCTCACCCCGGCGAAGGCCGCCGGCCGGGCCTGACCGCCCCGAAGCGGTCGCGCCCCAACGGCCGGGCCGGCGCCCTCCCCCGAGCGCCGGCCCGGCATCGCCGACACCAGAACCACCGGGAGACCAGATGCATACGTACGTCGTCGTCGACGCGTTCGCGCGTGAGCCCCTCACCGGCAATCCGGTTGCGGTGTTCTTCGGGGCCGACGACCTGACCGCCGAGCAGATGCAGCGCATCGCCCGGGAGATGAACCTGTCGGAGACCACCTTTGTGCTCCGCCCCCGCCAGGACGACACCGACGCCCATGTGCGGATCTTCACCCCGGTCAACGAACTGCCCTTCGCCGGCCACCCGTTGCTGGGCACCGCCATCGCCCTCGGCGCTCGCACCGACGCCGACCGGCTGCGGATCGAGACCGCCATGGGCGTCGTACCCTTCGCCCTGGAGCGCGCCGACGGCAAGGTCGTCGCCACGAGCATGCGGCAGCCGGTGCCCGTCTGGGAGCCCTTCGACCGCACCGACGAGCTCCTCGAAGCCCTCGGCGTCCACGACTCCACGCTCCCGGTGGACATCTACCGCAACGGCCCCCGCCACGTCCTCGTCGGCTTCGAGAGCGTCGAGGCCCTCTCGAAGGTCGACCCCGACCACCGCGCCCTCGCCCGCTTCCCCGACATGGCGACCAACTGCTATGCGGGAGAAGGCAGTTCCTGGCGCAACCGTATGTTCTCGCCCGCCTACGGCGTCGTCGAGGACGCGGCCACCGGCTCCGCCGCGGGCCCCATCGCCATCCATCTCGCCCGGCACGGCCTCATCGAGTACGGGCAACGCATTCGGATCACCCAGGGCGTCGAGATCGGCCGCCCCTCACCCATGGGCGCGCTCGCCCACGGCGAGGGCGACCACGTCACCTCCGTCGAGGTCTCGGGCCCCGGAGTGGTCACCATCGAAGGGGTGCTCCATGTCTGACCTGTCCCAGCTTCACGCCACCAACGGTATGGCGGTCACCACCCGCGGCGGCACCAGCCGCTCCGAGACCCTCACCGGCAGCCTCCACGTGCCCTTCCCCGAGTTCATCGCACCCCCGGCCGAACCGATGGGCCTGCTGTCGGCCTGGCTGGAGTCCGCCGTCACCCACGGCGTCCGCGAGCCCCGCGCCATGGCCCTCGCCACCGCCGACGCCCGCGGCCGCACCTCCTCCCGCATCGTCGCCCTCACCAAGGTGACGGACACCGGCATCGTGTTCATCACCCACTCCGACAGCCGCAAGGGCCGCGAAATCGCCGAGAACCCCTGGGCGTCCGGCGTCCTGTACTGGCGCGAGACCACCCAGCAGATCACCCTCGCCGGCCCGGTCACCCAGCTCTCCGAGGCCGAGTCCGAGTCTCTCTGGTTCGCGCGAGCCGTCTTCACCCACGCCATGACGGCCGTCTCCCGGCAGAGCACGCCGCTCGACGACCTCGATCATTTCGCCCGGCTGCGCGCCGAGGCCATCGAACTCGGCGAGCCGCAGCGCCCGCTGCCCCGGCCCGCCACGTTCGTCGGCTACCGCCTCGACCCGGCGAGCGTCGAGTTCTGGGGCAACGGCGTCGACCGGCTGCACGAACGCCTCCACTATGAGCGCACGGACGGCGGCTGGCAGTTCAGCCGACTCCAGCCCTGAGCACCGGGAGCCATCATCATCTCGTCAACCGCGTCCCAGACAGCCACCGGCGCCCCGGTGTTCACCGACCGCCACGACCTGCGCGCCCGCAACCGGCAGGCCGTCGAGCAGTACATGCGCACCGGCCCCGAGGCCCGGCTCATCCGGTACACCCTCTACACCGACGACGGCACCGCGTCGCTGTTCTACACCGACATCGGCCGCCCCATCGTCGTCACCGGCCGCGAGAAGCTGAAGCGGCACGGCGAACTGTCCCTGAAGGTGCTGCCCGACTGGCAGTGGTACGACGTCCAGATCTACGAGACCCAGGACCCGTCCGTCATCTGGGTCGAGTGCGACGGCGAGGGCACGATCCGCTTCCCCGGCTATCCCGAGGGCCACTACCGCAACCATTTCATCCACGGCTTCACCCTGCACGACGGGAAGATCGCCGCCAGCCGCGAGTACACCAACCCGATCGAACACATGAAGTCGCTGAGCATCGAGACCCCGCACATCCGCCGGGACTGGATCCCCACATCCTGAACCAGTCCCCGCCTCATGGGCCGCTCACCTCACAGGTGGGCGGCCCATTTTCTGCGTTCACCATTCGATGAGGGCGAGTCCTGCGGCCATTCCGCCGCCGAAGCCGGCGAGGAGGATGAGGTCGCCGGGGTGGAGGGTGCCTGTGCGGTGGGCGGTGTCGAGGGTGATGGGGATGGAGGCGGCGCCGGTGTTGGCGTAGGTCTCGAGTGTTTTGTGCAGGGTGGCGTTGTGCAGGGCGAGTTGGGTGAAGAGGTCGTCGAGCATGACGCCGTTGGCCTGGTGGGGGATGAAGTGGCGGATGTCGTCGGGGACGACGCCGGCTTCGTGGAGGAACTGCTTGACCAACTGGGGGATGTGGTCGGCGACGAAGCGGCGGACGCCGCGGCCGTCCATGGTGAAGTACTGCTGGCCTTCTTCGAGGGCTTCGGCGGTCAGGGGGGCGCGGCTGCCGCCGCCGGGGACCCGGATCAGATCCGAGAGCTCACCGAAGGTGTGCAGGTCCAGGTGCCGGATCCGCGGGCCGCTGTCACCCTGTCCCAGGACGATGGCGCCGGCGCCGTCGCCGAACAGGACGACGGTCCTGCGGTCGGCGGGGTTGAGGATGCGGGAGTAGATGTCGGCGCCGATGACGAGGGCGTGGCCGCCCTTGCGGGTGAGCAGGTTCTCGGCTGCCGACAGTGCGAACACCTCGCCGGAGCACACGGCGTTGACGTCGAAGGCCGCTGCGCCGGTGGCGCCCAGGTTCCGCTGCACATAGGCGGCGGTGGGGGGTTGGGGCCGGTCGGGGGTGGAGGTGGCGACGACGATGACTGTCAGTTGTGCGGGGGTGATGCCTGCCGAGTCCAGTGCGGCGCGGGCTGCGGCGGTGGCCAGGTCGGAGGTTGCCTGGTCGTCGGCGGCCCAGCGGCGTTCGCGGAAGGCGGTTTTGGTGATGATCCAGTCGTTGTCGACTCCGGCCGGTGCGCCGACTTCGTCGTTGGAGACGATGCGGTCCGGTACGTAGGCACCGGTACCGATGATCCTGACGTCCTGCATGCGGCTGCCCGCCCCCTCCGTCAGCCCAGGTAGCGCTGGATCGTCGGTTTGAGGAGATCGATCAGCTCGTCCACCGGGGTGGAGGCGATCGGCTCCATCTTCACGATGTAGCGCATCAGGACGACACCCCAGACCTGGGCCGCCGCCGCGTTGACGTTGATCGCCGTGGCGCCGATCGTCTCCGCCGCCTGGTAGATGTCCATGTCGGCGATGCCGATCGACTTGCCGACCTGCGCGAACAGCTGGTTGGTGAGGAAGGCGCGCATCTGGTCGGCGCCCTCTTCGCTGTTGACCGCGGCGGTCAGGAGCCCGAGCAGCCTGGGCCGCACCTGCGGGTCCTCCCACAGTACGAAGGCCGCGCGGAGAAGGTTCTCGGCGAGTTCGTCACGCGCCCCGGCGAGCGCGTTCGCACCGGCGTCACCGAGTGCGCCACCCAGCGAGTCCAGGGCCGAGCGCTCCTTGATCTCCATGGCTTCCGACATCTTTCCTCCCGGTGTTTTGGTAACGGCGTTTCAGTAGCGGTTTTGCAGTAGCGGCGTTCGGCGGCGGTGGGGCTCCGGCGCCTCAGTCGGTGTTGGTTGCGTGGCGTAGGGCTGTGGCGCGGTTGGTGTGTTCCCAGGTGAAGTCGGGGAGTTCGCGGCCGAAGTGGCCGTAGGCGGCGGTCTGGGTGTAGATGGGGCGCAGCAGGTCGAGGTCGCGGATGATCGCGGCGGGGCGCAGGTCGAAGACGGTGGTGATGGCCCGCTCGATCCGTTCCGGGTCGACGGTGTGGGTGCCGAAGGTCTCCACGAACAGGCCGACGGGTTCGGCCTTGCCGATCGCGTAGGCGACCTGGACCTCGCAGCGCTTGGCCAGGCCGGCGGCGACGACGTTCTTGGCGACCCACCGCATGGCGTAGGCCGCCGAGCGGTCGACTTTGGAGGGGTCCTTGCCGGAGAACGCGCCGCCGCCGTGGCGGGCCATGCCGCCGTAGGTGTCGATGATGATCTTCCGGCCGGTCAGTCCGGCATCGCCCATCGGCCCGCCGATCTCGAACCGGCCGGTGGGGTTGACCAGCAGCCGGTAGCCCTCGGTCTCCAGCTTGATCCCGTCCGCGGCGAGCTGGGCCAGGACCGGCTCGACCACGTGGGTGCGGATGTCGGGGGTGAGCAGGGCATCGAGGTCGATGCCGCTCGCGTGCTGGGAGGAGACCACCACGGTGTCCAGCCGGACCGGCCGGTCACCGTCGTACTCGATGGTGACCTGTGTCTTGCCGTCGGGGCGCAGATAGGCGACCGTGCCGTCCTTGCGGACCTGGGTCAGCCGGTGGGACAGCCGGTGGGCGAGCTCGATGGGCAGCGGCATCAGACTCGGTGTCTCGTCACTGGCGTACCCGAACATCAGCCCCTGGTCCCCGGCCCCCTGCCGGTCCAGGACATCGTCCTCGCCCTCCACCCGTGCTTCCCAGGCGGCATCGACGCCCTGCGCGATGTCGGGGGACTGCGCGCCGATGGAGAGGGACACCCCGCACGAGGCACCGTCGAAGCCCTTGGCCGAGGAGTCGTAACCGATGTCCAGGATCGCCTCACGCACCAGCTGGGCGATGGGCGCATACGCGGTGGTGGTGACCTCACCCGCGATATGCACCTGACCGGTGGTGATCAGGGTCTCCACCGCGACCCGGGACGTGGGGTCCTGGGAGAGCAGGGCATCCAGGACCGTGTCGCTGATCCGGTCGGCGATCTTGTCGGGATGTCCCTCGGTCACGGACTCCGAGGTGAACAGACGACGGGACATGACACTCCAAGACGTCAGTGGGTGGGTACTGAGGTGGCCGGGGAGTCCCGGCCACCTTGATCTCTCAGCGGTTCGTCAGCTGGTCCTTGAGCCGGTCGGCGAGCGCGAGCCGCTGCACCTTCAGCGTCGCGGTGCGCGGCAGCTCGGCCTCCGGGATCTGCACCGGATCGGCCAGCTGCGGGAACCTCGCGGCGGCGGCACGCCACCGGTTCTGGTCCAGCGGCTTGTCGCCGTGGGTGCAGATCACCGGAACCGCCTCGGAGTTGGGCCCCTGGACGACGACCAGCTCGCTCAGCTCGTGCAGCTCGGCGAGGACGACGTCCTCGATCTCCAGGGAACTCGTCACCCCCGGGATCATGTCGACCTCACGGTCGAGCATGTGCAGACACCCGAGCCTGGTGAAGTAGCCGACGTCGCCGGTCCCCCACCACTCGCCCTTGCGATTGGAGTCGTAGCGCCCCTGCTCGCCGTGGTACGTCTTGGCGATGCCCGGCCACGCCACCTCGATACGGCCGGGGCTCTGCTCGGTCGGGCGATGCCCGTCGCGGCTGACGACCCGCACCTTCGCCGCGCCCAGCGGCATCTGCCAGCCCACGCACCGCCCGTTCGCCTTGTGCGCGGAGTGCCGGAAGTAGGCGCGGCCGACCGCGGGGCCGACCTCGCTCTGCCCGTAGATCTGGAAGAACAGGGCGCCGCGCCGGTCGGAGGCCTTGAGGAGCTTGCTCATCGTTCCCGGGTGGATCGCGTCGAAGGTGCTGCTGAAGACCTTCACCGACCCGAAGGGCGCCCGCGGGTCCTCGGTCAGCCCCTCCCACTCCATCAGCGAGTTGGGCAGCGCCTCGATGAGGGCCGGGCGGTGCTCGATGAAGTGCTCGGCGACGACCGCGGGGTCCGTCTCCCGCAGCAGCAGGACCGGGTACTCCTTGAGCAGCGCCAGCGACATCGCCGCGACCATCCGGGAGTGCACGAACGGCACGTGGATGGCGACGCTCTCCCTCTTGCGCAGCAGGGCCAGCAGCCGCCACTGCGGTACCAGGCGGATGCCCTGGGTGCGGGGGGTGTGCACCACGAGCTTGGGGATGCCGGTGGTGCCGGAGGTGTGCGTGATGACGGCGGCCTCGTCGATCGGCCGCACCACCGGCTTCACCCGCGGGGCGCCCGCGAGTTCACCGAGCGAGATCGCGTCCGGGCGGTCGAAGGCCGAGGTGATGACGCGCTGGGTGAGATCCGCCAGGGGCACGTCGGCGAGGGTGTCGAGCTTGTTCCCGTCGGTGAGCAGCGTCGGCCGGCCGACCCGCTCCAGCAGGACACCCACGGTGGTGGGGTCCAGGGCGGGGGAGAGGTTGACGACGATCCCGCCGATACGGGAGATCGCCGCCGCCAGCATCCAGTGGTCGGCGCCCGCCGTCTTGTAGATCACGACGTGGTCGTCGGTCCGGACCCCGGCCGCCCACAGACGGGCCGCCAGGTCGTCGACGTGGTCGGCGTACTGGGCCACCGTCAGCCGACGGCCCGCCTCCGGCAGGGCGTCCAGGTCGTGGTCCAGGGTGATCGGCGTCGACGGGTTCACGGCCGCGGCCATCTCCGGCAGGAGACCGATGTGCAGGCCGCGCTTCTGTATCGACGAGTAGGCGGTTGAGCCCTTCATCGGGCTGTCTCCTTTGCGCTGGGCGATGGATGTTCGGGCTGGTCGCCGGCTCTGTGCGGGATACCGGGATACGGGACCACCGGGGCACCGGGGTCGTTACGCCGAGCGGCCCGCCTTCAGCGCCGCCGCCGTCTCCGCGACCCGGCGGGCCTGGTAGCGGGCCGCTTGCAGGACGTCCTCGCCGGGGCCGCCGTTGCTGTTGCCGGCGCCCGAGACATACGAAGTGCCGTACGGATTGCCCGTCTTGAACTGGATCGGGTCGGTGTAGCCCGGCGGCACGATGATGCCGCCCCAGTGGTAGAAGGTGTTGCTCAGCGCCAGGATGGTGGACTCCTGGCCGCCGTGCGCGGTGCCGGTGGCGGTGAAGGCCGAGACGACCTTGTCCGCGAGACCGCCCCGCTGCCACAGCGGGCCCGCGGTGTCGATGAACGCCTTCAGCTGGCTGGAGACGTTGCCGAAGCGGGTCGGGGTGCCGAACAGCACCGCGTCCGCCCACTCCAGGTCGTCGAGGGTGGCCTCCTGGACGTCGGCCGTGTCCTCGATGTGCTTGGCCCACGCCGGATTGGAGTTGACCGCCTCCGGCGGGGCCAGCTCGCGGACCTTGCGCAGGCGCACGGTCGCGCCCGCCTTCTCCGCGCCCTCGGCCGCGGCCTGCGCCATGGTGTGCAGATTGCCGGTGGCGCTGTAGTAGATGATCGAGACGTGCACGGCTGTCATGTGCGGCTCCTTCGCTGACTCTCTGCCCGTCGAAGCGGGTTACCGGGCGACGACGAGGGTGGCGGGCTCCGCGACATGGAACGAGACGTCCTCGAAGCCGGCCTTGATCAGCCAGTCGCGGTATTCGCCGCGGGTCCAGGTGCTGCCCTGCCGGGTCTTGAGCAACATCTCCGAGGCGAAGATCAGCGGGAAGGCCGGGCCGCTGCGGTCGTCGTCGACCACGTAGTCGTTGACGACGAGGGTGCCGCCGGGCTTGAGGGCCTGCCGGAGCCGGGTGAAGACCTCGATGTTGCTCTCCGGGCTCTCCTGGTGGGCGATGTGCGAGTAGACCGCGACGTCGTACTCGGCCGTACCGAAGTCGGTGGTGTGGAAGTCCCCGTCGAGCGTGGTGAACCGGTCCCCGACGCCGCGCTCGTCGAGCAGCCGGCGGGCGATCTCGTTGATCGGCTCCCAGTCGAGCTGGGTCGCCCGGGCGGCCGGGTTGGCCTCCAGCCAGATCCCCGAGTAGATGCCCGAGCCGCCGCCCACGTCGAGGATCGAGATCTCCCCGGCGTCCGCCAGCCCGAGCACCTCGGCGGCGACACCGGCGGCGGGCACCGACTGCGCGGCGATCGCCGTGACGATGCCCTCCCAGTGCGGGTTGTTGGCGACCTCGACGACCACGTCCTTCTTGATGGGCCCGCCGACCCGGACGACCTCGGCCAGGTCGGTCAGCGAGCCCGTGTGCGACAGCTTCAGCCTCGCGAACGGGGCCAGCGACACCGGCGTGTCCTCGACCAGGTAGGTGGCCGCCTCGGGGGTGTTGCGGTAGCGGCCCTCGTGCAGCTCGACCAGGCCGATGCTGACCAGTCCGTCGAGGAGGGTCTGGGCGCCGCGCTCGGCGATGGCGGCGCGCCGGGCCAGCTCACCGGGGGTGTCCGCGCCGTCGGCGAGGTGGGTGAAGACCGAGTGGGTGGCGGCTGCGGCGAGGACACCGGTGGCCCAGTAGCCGTTGATCAGCCGCATGATGCCGACAGGTGACGGCTGGTTGTTGGTCATGCTGCCCCTCCGAGGGCGAAAGTGGCGGGCGAGGTGGCGGACGAATGGGTGTGCACCGCGCTGCGCAGCGCGGCGACGACCCGCTCGACCTGGTGCGGCTTGAGTTCCGCGTGCATGGGGATGGAGAGCTGGCGGGCGAAGAGATCCGCCGAGACCGGGCACGTCTGCTGTGCCTTGAACACCGGCTGTACATGGCCGGCCCAGGTGCCCTGCTGGCAGCCGATGCCCTGGCCGCGCAGCTCCGCGGCGACCGCGGCGCGGTCCACACCCGCGTCCAGCGTCACCATGTACGTCTGCCAGGCGTGGGTGCGGTCGTCGGGGACGGTCGGCACCCCCACCAGGTCCTCGTCGGCGAGGAGTTCGGCGTACTGCGCGGCGACCGCGCTGCGGCGGGCGAGCAGTTCGTCGATCCGTCCGAGCTGCACCTGGAGGATCGCCGCGGCGATGTCGGACAGTTTGAAGTTGTAGCCGACCTCGGTGAACGTCGGCACGGGCAGGCCCACGACCTTGCCCATGTCGAAGATGCTGCCGATGCCGAACGAGGAGCGCAGCCGCGCGTCCTTGCCGATCTCCGGGTCGTGGGCGAGCAGCGCGCCGCCCTCCCCGCTGGAGGCGCCCTTGCGTCCGTGGAAGGACAGGCACCCGATCTCGGCCAGCGCACCGGCCTGCCGGCCCTGGTAGGTGGCGCCGACCGCGCAGGCCGCGTCCTCGATGAGGAACAGCCCGTGCCGGTCGGCGATCTCCTGCAGTTCCGCGTAGTCGGCGGGCATGCCCACCGTGTCGATCGCCACGATGCCCGCGGTGCGCGGGGTCACCAGGTCGGCCACCGCCTGCGGGTCGACCGTGTAGGTGTCGGGCCGTACGTCGGCGAAGACCGGGGTCGCGCCCACGTACAGCGCGGCCTGCGCGGGCGCCGGGAACCCGTAGTCGGCGACGATCACCTCGTCGCCCGGCCCCACGCCGAGCGCGAGCATCGCCAGGTGCAGCGCGGCCCCGCAGTTGGCGAGCGCCACGGCGTCACCGACGCCGTACTTCCTGGCGAGCTGGGCCTCCAGGGCCTTGCCCTTGGGGCCTTGTCCCGCGGGCCAGCCGGAGGCGAACACCTCGGCCACGGCCGCCAGTTCCTCCTCGCCGAGGCTCGCGTGGACCAGCGATATCGGTTCCATCTCGGGTCAGCTCCCACTCTGCTTCGCGTGTGTCTTCTGGCCGGGGATGTGGAGGGCGGGCGGCTCGTAGCGCAGCGGCGTCAGCTGCTCGACGTCGTACCGCTTGCGCATCGCCTCCACGGCCGCGGCGTCCACCGTGGTGCCGCGCGACCAGATCTCCGCGATCTCTTCGAAGTAGTCCTCGTGTATGGGCGAGGGCAGGCACTGGAAGAGCATCTTCACCGGCCTGTCCGTGGCGTTGCGGAACGCGTGCGGAGTGCCGGGCGGCACGAACATGCAGCCGCCCTCGCTCGCCCGGATCACGCGGTCGCCGGTGCGGGACACCCAGTTGTGCCAGCTGTCCGGCGTGCGCTCGGTCGGTTCGAAGCACAGCAGGTCCAGCTCGCCCTCCAGGACGTAGAAGAACTCCTGGGCGTCACCGTGCACATGGGCCCCGACGTCGAAGCCGGGCGGCACGATCACCTCGAAGATCGACACGGAGGAGCCCATCTCCTTCGTGGCCTTGAAGGTCACCTGCTGCGCCCGGGTGACCAGCTTTCGCCCGGCGCCCGCCGGGAGGATGAGGTCGGTCATCCGCGTTCCCTCCGCTGTCCGTACCGGCGCTCAGGACGCGGGCCGGGAGGCGTCGGCACCCCAGGTGCCCAGGGCCATCTCGGCGGTGATGCCGGGACCGAAGCCGGCGATCAGACCGGTGGCGCCAGGAGCCGGGGTGTCCTCCTCGAAGAGGCGCCGGGCGGCTTCGAGTACGACGGCGCTGGCGATGTTCCCGTACTCGCTCAGGGTCGACCAGCTGTGCCGGAAGACGTCACGGTCGACCTCCAGGAACTTGGCGAGGTCGTCGAGGATGCGAGGGCCGCCGGCGTGCACGATGTAGAAGTCGAGCTTGCCCGCGTCCCAGCTGTGGTCCTTGGCGAGCTCGCGCAGGACCGGGGCGAGCGGCTCCATCGTGCCGGGGACCCGGCGGTCGAGCTGGAAGTGGAAGCCGGTGTCCTTGACCGCGTAGGAGATCCAGTCCTCGGTGTTGGGGATGAGGTAGGAGGCGTTGCGCTCCAGTTCGATGCCGTTGCCGCCGATGCCGCGGACGACGGCGGCGGCGACCGCGTCACCGAACAGGCCGTCGGACAGCAGCGAACCGATGTCGTCGGCCTCCGGCTGGTAGCACAGCGAGCACAGCTCGCAGGAGACGATGAGGACGTTGCTGCCCGGGTGGGCCACGCAGAAGTCGTGGGCCCGGTTGATGGCCGCGCCGCCCGCCGCGCAGCCCAGCTGGGCGATGGGTATCTGACGGGTGTCCGGGCGGAAGCCCAGCTTGTTGATGAGCCAGGCCGTCAGCGACGGCATCATGAAGCCGGTGCACGACACGTAGATCATCGCGTCGATGTCCCGGGCCCGCAGATCGGCGTTGGCCAGCGCGCGCTCGATGACCTCGGGGGTGCGCTTCTTCGACTCGACCTCGTAGACGCGGTTGCGCTCCTCGAAGCCCGGGTGGCGCAGCGTCTGCTCGATGGGCTGCACGATGTGCCGCTTCTGCACGCCGGTGTTGCGGATCAGGCGGAGAGCCAGGGGCAGTTGCGGCTTGCCGGCGTGCGCCTTCTCCGCAAATTCCAGAGTCTCTTCCACCGTGATGATGTGTTCCGGCGCGCTCATGGCCGGCTTGCAAAGCCTGGGCATATCTGGAATCCACTTCTCTTGGAGTCTCGACGGCAGGGGCGGTCGGGGGCTCGACAGCAGGGCAGTGGGACGTGGGACGCGGAGCCGACGGCGGCTCGCCTTCGCCCGTTCGCGGCGGGCGGCGCACGCTTGCTCGGCAAGCGCTACAAGGTGCCTCAAGACCGGGTGGTCGCGGATGGCGGCGGTGTGCCTCGGGTGGTTGAGTGGTCGTGCGCCAGGAAGGCGAACACGGCGAAGTACGCGAGCATGGCGAAGTCCGGGAAACACCGTCGGCTGCCAGGTGCGCAGGGGCTCGATTCCGCCTGCGTGAACCGGCGAACGACCCTCGGCCCATTGCCTCGTGCTGTTTTCGGGCAGGCGAGGGGTGCGAAAATAGTGACACGCGCTGAGGAGCCGAGCCAAGTGCCTGTTAGGCATACCCGAGCCAGACTCCAGGCGTACTCTCGCGCGCTTCCGGCAAGGGTCCGGAAGCCCCCCGCCATACCCCGCCTGACCAGCGCTTCCACCGATCCGTGCGGTAGTCGAAAGGCCCCGTTCCCGACCCCTCGGAAGCATGTGTTCCGGCCTGCGCCGGGCACCGGGCCGGCACCGCCTCGAGCGAATCCAGACCGTACGACAGGAAATCGTCCGGCGCGGATGTGCCGGATTCTGTCGGCGGCCCGTCACATTTGCCGGCCGCGGCCTGTCACACAGGCAAGGCTCTGCTGGGAGGAAGCGACCTGATGAACGAAAAAGAATGGCTGGCCGCCCGATTCGAGACCGACCGCCCCCGGCTGCGGTCGGTGGCCTACCGGGTGCTCGGATCCATGGCGGAGGCCGACGACGCCGTCCAGGAGGCCTGGCTGCGGGTGACCCGCTCGGACGCCAGCGAGGTGGAGAACATGAGCGGCTGGCTCACCACCATCGTGGCCCGGGTGTCGCTGAACATGCTCCAGTCCCGCAAGTCGCGCCGCGAGGACCTCGTGGACGCCCCCGAGACCGATCACGCGGACCACAGGGAGACGGAGTCGGCCGACCCCGAGCAGGAGGCGCTGCTCGCTGAGTCGGTCGGTGCCGCGATGTTCCTCATCCTGGACACGCTCACGCCCGCCGAGCGGCTGGCGTTCGTCCTGCACGACATGTTCACGGTGCCCTTCGAGGAGATCGCCCCGATCGTCGACCGCACCCCGGCCGCGGCCCGCCAGCTGGCCAGCCGGGCCCGCCGCCGCTTCCAGCGGCAGGGCGTCAGGCCGGAGGACGTGGAGGCGGCCGCGAAGACCCCGCCGACCCCGCCGGCCCCGGAGGAGACCGCGGACACCGAGGGCTCCCAGGTCGGCAAGGCCGACTTCGTGCACGCCTTCCTCACCGCGTCCCGCGAGGGCGACTTCGAGGCACTGCTGTCCATCCTCGCCCCGGACATCGTGGTCCGCGCCGACCAGGCGGCCGTGCGGATGGGCATGGCCACCGGCATCGGCCTGGCCACGGGTGCGGGGCTGACCGAGGAGATGCGCGGTGCCGACGCCGTCACCCGCGCCTTCTCCAAGCTCTCCTGGGCACCGGTGCCCGCCCTCATCGACGGCTCCGCGGGCCTCGCCTACGTCCGCGACGGTGTGCCGCACGCCGTGTTCCGCTTCGACATCGCCGAGGGCGTGATCACCAACATCGACATCCGCGCCGACCTGACCGGCCTGGACATCGTCATCTTGAACTGAGTCGGCTGCGCAGGGGTGCGGGCAGGGGGAAGGGGCGGTCCGTACGGACCGCCCCTTCCCCCTGCCCGCAGAGGGCCCCGGCCGGAGAGCCTCAGTCCTCCAGCGCGTCGAACGCCTTCAGCAGCCGCCGCTGGATGTCGGTGATGTGGTAGTACGCGCCGAGCTTGTAGTACTCCTCCGTGGGCGACAGCGTGAGCCCGTAGACGAGGGTGCGCTTCTCGCCCACGTACGCGTACGGCGCCTTGGTGCCGTAGTTGCGGAACTGCTCGATGTCGCGCTCGTCCGCGGAGGGCACCAGTGTCGGGTCGGTGGAGATCACGGCGAAGCACAGCCGGTCGATCCTGCCGGTCTCCCAGTTGAGGGTGGGATAGACCGAGAACGAGCGCTTGCAGAACTCCAGCCCCAGCTCGGTCGGCACATGCAGACCCAGCTCACGGACCAGGGCCAGCACCGACTCCGGCGCCAGCGTCTGCTCGCTCAACTCGCTGAAGTAGAGGTTGACCTGACGCTTCTTGTAGTCCATCGACGTCATCTGGACCTTGTCCAGCCCATAGCGGGCGAACAGCTCCGCGTTCTCGGCCACGGCCGGCGGCATGGAGGGAATGGCGCTCAGCTGCGCGACCCCGGGCATGTCGTCGGTGGGGAAGAACGCGTACGTCTTCTTGAAGCCACCGGTGACCTCGCCGTCGATGGCGAACATCGACACCGGAAGGTGCTTCTGGGTGTCGGCCAGCAGATCGTCCACGGGGTGACCGGTCGCCGGGAACAGCCCCTTCTCCACCACCGTGGCGTAGGGGTCGCCCTGGCTGGTCGGCACCGAGATGCTGAAGTCCAGCTCCGTGGAACGACGCCCGCTCGCCATGGAGAAGACGACGACGCCCTCGGTGAGCGTGTCCTGGAACTCGGTCAGCAGCGGATGGATCTTCTCGCGTGCGCAGGTCACGCCCAGCAGTCCAGCCGCCTCCTCCATGGCCGCGTACACGCGCTCGACATCAGCGGCTCCGGACATTCAAACCTCCACGCGTCGATCCTGACGATCCGTCAAAGAGTGATCGGTTCAGGGACACGCCAGGAAGCGAAGCCGGCCGGCCGCTCTCGATGCTGCGTCCCGCGCCCCAGCGTCGACCACCCACCTCGAACCCCACTGGAGGATCGATTGGCGCTGACTGGTCGAACAGACCCTCGACACCGTGGGGCACGCACAATGGCCGAAGCATTGCCTGCCCAATGGAAAGTGGGGGCGAGTTCACGAATGGCTGACGACACGACCGAAACCACCGTACGAACCGACGGACCATACGCGAGCTCCCGCAATCCGGACGCGTGGCGCATAGCGGCGCTGGAACGCGAGATCCAGGAACTGCGCCGCACCAACGAGGCACTGCGCGTGCACGTGGCAAGAGAGCTCGAACCCGACCCCGAATTCACCGTCGTGGCCGACCAGGAACTGGCGGAAATCGACGTCGTGAGCGGCTGCGGAACAACCACGACACCGGCGGCACCCGGACGAGCGGAGGACGCCCGGTGGCCCGCCCAGGAACCGCCCCGGACGACGCCCGCGCACCCGCGCGCCCTGGCCGAGTTCCACGCCCTGGGCCCGATCGAGGCCGTCGTCGACGGCCGGCTCGTCGACCTGGGCGCACCCAAGCAGCGCGCCCTGCTGGCGCTGCTGGTCGGCAAGGTGGGCCGACCGGTGGCGGTCGACACGATCGTCGAGGAACTGTGGGCCGGCCAGCCGCCGCCGTCCGCGGTCTCCTCCACCCAGGCCTACGTCGCCAACCTGCGCCGGGTCCTGGAACCCGACCGCGCCCCCCGGACACCGCCGACCGTCCTGCGCACCTACGGACGCGGCTACCTCCTCGACACCCGGGTGGTGGAGGTCGACGTGCACTGGTTCGGCGAACGGTCCGTCGCCGGCTGGCAGGCACTGGACCGGGGCGATCCGCACGGCGCGGTCCACGAGTTCGAGACGGCGCTGGCGCTGTGGCGGGGACAGGCGTACGCCGAGGTGGCCGACACCGCCTGCACACGACCGGACGTGGCCCGCCTCGAGGAACTGCGCCTGTCGGTGGTCGAGGGCCGGTGCGCGGCCCTGCTCGCCGTCGGCGCCCACGAGATCGCGGTGGCCGAACTGGAGGCGTTCGTCCAGGACCACCCGCTACGGGAGTACGGCTGCGAACTCCTCGGCCTGGCCCTCTACCGGGCGGGCCGCCAGGCCGACGCCCTGGCCGTGCTCCGCACCAACCAGCGGCGCCTGGCGGACGAACTGGGCATCGACCCACGCCCGGCCCTGCGCCGCCTGGAACAGCAGATCCTCACCCAGTCGTCGTCCCTGGACTGGCACCCCTCCCCCCGCCCGTCCGGCACCGCGACCCGGCGCCCCCCGGAGGTCCCGGACCGCCGGCCCGGCCGCCGCCCGCCGGCCCACCGCGACCACCTGCCCAGGCCCGACTTCTTCCGGTCGTCCCTGCTGGCGGAGCTGTAGCCGCGGGCGGCGCACGCCGCTCACACCTCAGCGGCCCGGCGGGGCGGAGAGCCGGCCAGCGGCGACGAGTCCTCGTAGCGGACCTCGTAGCGCCGCTCGGTGAACTTCCAGCCGTCCCCGGTGCGCTGATAACGGTCGTGATAGATGGCGTAGTTGATCCCGCCCCGGCCGTCTAAACCACGCCCGACCTCCGACATGTAGGCGCGGCCCGAAGCGGTGTCGCCGTCGAGCAGGATCAGACCCGGGTGCGTGTTCTGCACCAGGAAGTCCACCACCTTCGGCACCCGCCTGCCCCACGCCCGGATCTCCTCCGGGCCCTCCAGCTCGATGGGGATGTTGGGCATCCGCAGCGCCCCGTCCTCCGTGAAGAGCGTCGCCACCCGTTCGTAGTCGCGCATCATCACCGCATCGGTGAACTCACCGCGCAGCGCCTCGATTTCGACGCGGTCCGCGATGGCCTGGAAGTCATTCATCGCTTTCCCTTTCTCATGGCCCGGAAATTGCGGACGGTGTGTCCGTCCGTCTCGCCATGACGACAGCCGGGCCCCGCGGAATGTGACACGCGCCGGCCGTTTCCCGGCCCGATTCCCCCGGACGGGTGAGCGCATACGGCAAGAGGTTCGACGTAAGGCGAGGACGTTCGAGATATTCCGGGGTCCTTCGAGGTCAGCGATCCCCGGGCGTCGCCAAGCGGGTGCCAACCGGCTCCATAGTCCGCCCCAACCACCCCACCCGATGCTGGAGGCCGCAGCACCGGCCGAAGTGCGTCGTCATGCCTGTTCACCCGTAATCCTCGACGGCCCGCCCCACGTGTGGGCCCTTGTCTGATGGAAGGCCGAATATGGAGGTTACCGAGGTTCCGGTCCTGATCGTGGGTGGCGGCGGCTGCGGCCTGTCCGCCTCCATCTTCCTGTCGGACCACGGTGTGCGGCACCTGCTCGTGGAACGGCACGCGGACACGTCGATCCTGCCGAAGGCGCACTACATCAACCAGCGCACGATGGAGATCTTCCGCCAGCACGGCCTCTACGACGACGTCGTCGAACGCGCCTCGACCACCGACCGCTTCGGCCGCGTGCGCTGGCAGACCACCCTCACCGGCGACGGCCCCCTGGACCGCCGGATCATCCACGAGATGGACGCCTTCGGCGGCGGCGCGCTGACCGAGGTGTACGCCGCCGACGGCCCCGTACTGCCGTTCAAACTGCCCCAGTTGAGGCTGGAGCCGATCCTGCGCCGGCGGGCCGAGGAACGTAACCCCGGCCGGGTGCTCTTCTCCCACGAACTGGTCTCCTTCGCGGAGCAGGACGACCGGGCCGTCGCCGAGATCCGTGACCTCGCCACCGGTGAGATCACCCGGGTCGTCGCCCAGTACGTCATCGCCGCCGACGGCGGCCGCACCCTCGGCCCCCGGCTCGGTGTGCGGATGGAGGGCACGGTGAAGATGGCCGAGGTCTCCACCGCCTACTTCTCCGCGGACCTGTCGCAGTGGTGGCACGAGGGCACCCTGATGACCTGGTTCCTGAACCCCGAGCGCGCCGACCGCAGCTTCACCCTGCTGGAGATGGGGCCGAACTGGGGCAGGCAGTGCGAGGAATGGGGCCTGACCTCCTTCCTCCTGGGAGATGCCGAACGCACCGACAACGAGGCGGTCGCCGCCCGTATCCGTGAGGTGCTGGGCCTGCCCGACCTCGAACTGACCGTGCACAAGGTGTCGCAGTGGACGGTGGAGGGCGTGCTCGCCGACCGCTACCGGGCCGGCCGCGTCCTCATCGTCGGCGACGCCGCCCACCGTCAGCCGCCCACCACCGGCCTCGGCCTCAACGGCGGCATCCAGGACGTCCACAACCTCGCCTGGAAACTCGCCGCGGTCCTCTCCGGCCGCGCCGACGACGGCCTGCTCGACAGCTACGAGAGCGAGCGGCGACCGGTCGGCAAGCGCAACGTCGACTGGGGCCTGGCCGCCTGGTTCCACCACCGCGTCATGTCGGAGGCCGCGCTCGGCCTCGGCCCGCACGTCCCGCCCGAGCGCCGCGCCTCCGCGTTCGCCGGCTACTTCGAGCAGTCCGAGGTCGGCGAGGTCAGGCGGGCCAGGGCGGCGGAGCTCTTCGCCACCCACCGCGCCGAGTGCCAGGCCCACGACCTGGAGATCGGTTACGCCTACGAGGAAGGCGCCCTCGTCCCCGACGGCACCCGGCCGCCGACGAGCTCGCCCATGGGCACCGAGTACCACCCCACCACCCGCCCGGGGCACCGGCTGCCGCACGCCTGGCTGGAGCGCGACGGACAGCGACTGTCCACCCATGACCTGGTCGGCGCCACCGGCGGCTTCGCTCTTCTCACCGGCCCCACCGGCGCCGGCTGGGCCGAGGCGGCCGAGCAGGTCGCCGAGAAGTTCTCGATCCCCCTCACCGTGGCCCGCGTCGGAGCTGGCGCCGAGTACACCGGCGACAGCTGGGCGGACGTAGGGGAGATCGCCGACGACGGCGCCGTCCTGGTGCGCCCCGACAACCACGTGGCGTGGCGCTCCATGGGCGCGGCCGACAACCCGGCAGCCGTGCTGGCACAGGTGTTTTCCCAGGTCATGGACCACGGGACCGCCGACAGGGCCTGACCCGTCAGGGCCCGGTGGAAATCCGTGACGGCAGCTCGTCACATTCCTCCGCCGGGACCTGTCATACGGGCGAGGCCTTGAGTCCGACCCAAAAACAACGAGGAGAACAGACCATGTCCACAACCAGTGCCGTGCCTACGGCAAAGGACTCACGGCGGTGGATGGTTCTCGCCGTCATCTGTGTCGCCTACCTCATGCTCACCCTCGACATGACGGTGATGAATCTGGCCCTGCCGTCGGCGCAGGAGGACCTCGGCTTCTCGAACGCGGACAAGCAGTGGATCGTCACCTCGTACGCCCTGTGCTACGGCACCCTGCTGCTGATCGGCGGCAAGCTCGCTGACCTCATCGGCCGCAGGGAGACCTTCATCATCGGTCTGGTCGGTTTCGCGGCGGCCTCCGCGATCGGCGGCGCGGCCAACAGCTTCACCATGCTGGTGGCCGCCCGTGCGGCACAGGGTGTCTTCGCCGCACTGCTGGCGCCCACCACCCTGTCGATGCTGGCCACCACGTTCACCGACCCCAAGGAGCGCGGCAAGGCCTTCGGTGCCTTCAGCGCGGTCGCGGCCAGCGGTGGCGGTCTCGGTCTGCTGATCGGCGGCGCGCTGACCTCCGGCCTGAACTGGCGCTGGTGCATGTACGTCAACCTGGTCTTCGCCGCGTTCTCGCTGATCGTCGGCGGCAAGCTGGTGCCGCGTCAGCCCCGTGCCAAGGCCAGCCTGGACATCCCCGGCGTCATCCTGGTCTCCGGCGGCCTCTTCGGCCTGGTCTACGGCTTCTCCAACGCGGCCACGCACTCCTGGGACACCCCCTCGACCTGGGGCTTCATCGCGGCCGGCGCCGTGCTGCTGATCGTGTTCGCCGCCTGGCAGACCCGCGCCCAGCAGCCGCTGCTGCCCCCGCGTGTCGTCACCGACCGCAACCGTGGCGGTGCCTACATCACCTCGCTCCTGGTCGGCATCGGCATGTTCGGTGTGCTGCTCTTCCTCATCTACTACCTGCAGACCGAGCTCGGCTACTCCGCGATCAAGTCCGGTCTCGCCCTGCTGCCGATGATGATCGTCACCGGTGTGGCCAGCAACGTCGGCAACATCAAGGTGATGCCGAAGTCCGGCCCGCGGCCGCTGATCACCATCGGCATGCTCGTCAACGCCGGCGCCATGGTCTGGCTGACCCGCATCGGCCCGGACTCCGGCTACGCCGCAGCGATCCTCGGCCCGCTCATGCTCCTCGGCCTCGGCATGGGCATGATCTACGCCGCCGCTCTGAACACCGGCACCTCCGGTGTGGCCCCGCAGGACGCGGGCGTCGCCTCGGCGACCATCAGCGCCGGTTCCCAGCTCGGCGGCGCCATCGGCACCGCGCTGCTCAACACGATCGCCGCCAGCGCCGCCAGCGACTACATCGCCGGCCACGCCCAGGGCAAGCCGAGCGCGGAGCTGTTCCAGCTCGCCGCGATCGAGGGCTACCAGCAGGTGTTCTGGTGGTGCGCCGCCATCTTCACGGCCGGCGCCGTCATCGGCGGACTGCTGCTGCGCGGCGGCCCGCTCCCGCTGCCCGCCTGGGCCGCCAAGCCGAAGGCCGAGGAGTCGGCGGCCGGCGAACCGGAGAAGGCACTGTCCTGACACCACCCACCAAGCAACACGGACAAGGACGAGGGCCGGGTCACCACCCGGCCCTCGTCCTTTGTCGTCCCCGGCGTGTGTGTCAGCCGCGACGCGAGGACGGCTTGCGCACCCGGAAGTTCGCCATCATGCCCATCGACGCGTGGTCGAACATGTGGCAGTGGTACACGTAGGTGCCCTCGTAGCCCGTGAAGGTCGCCTGCAGCTTGACCGTCTCCCCGGGCTGCAGCGGCACCGTGTCCTTCAGCCCGCTCTCCGGCCCGGAGGTGACGGGCTTGCCGTTGCGCTCCAGCACCCGGAACTGCACCAGGTGCATATGGAAGTTGTGCGGGGTGTAGAGGTTGGCGTTGCGCACGGTCCAGATCTCCGTGGCCCCGTACTCGATCTCGGTGTCGACCCGGTCCATGTCGAACGACTTGCCGTTGATGAACGCGTCCATGGTCGCGCCCGTCTCGTCCATGCTCAGCACGAAGTCACGGCTGACCGTGGCGCTTCCCAGCGCGGGCAGCGTACGCAGCGTCGAGGGCACGGTGCTGCTGTCCTGGACGGGTCCGGTGACCCGGAACTGCAGCACCCGGCCGAGCTGGTCGACGGGCTCGCCGGGCAGCAGCCCACCGGTGTTGGCCAGGATCAGCCTGGTGCCGGCGGCGTACCGGGAGAAGTCGATGACGATGTCGGCCCGCTCACCGGGGGACAGGGACACCGACGTCACATCGAGCGGCTTCTCCAGCAGCCCGCCGTCCGAACCGATCTGCTGGAACGCCGAGCCGTCCGACAACTGCAGCGTGTAGAACCGCAGGTTGGCCGTGTTGAACAGCCGGAAGCGGTACTTACGGGCGGCGACCTCGAAGTACGGCCACGCCTTGCCGTTCGCCATCAGCACATGGCGCTTCATGAAGTCGCCCATGCTGTACACGAGTTGGCCGCTGTCGTCGAACCGCGCGTCCCGCAGCGCGATCGGCACGTCGTACGCGCCGGACGGCAGGTTCAGATTCCGCTCCACGTCGTCGGTGAGCAGATAGAAGCCGGTCAGCCCGCGATAGACGGTCTCCGACTCCAGGTGGTGCGCGTGGTCGTGGAACCACAGGTTCGCGTGCGGCTGGCTGTTGGGATACGTGTAGACCTTGGACCCGCCGTTCGGCGCGATGAGGTCCATGGGGGAGCCGTCACTGCTCTGCGGCACATGGGCGCCGTGCAGATGGATCGACGTGGACACGCCCAGCCGGTTGGTCTGCCGGACCACGACACGGCGCCCCGAGGCCGCCTTGAGGACGGGACCGGGGAAGCTGCCGTTGAAGGTGTACACCCGGGTCTTGCGCCCCGGCAGGATCTCGGCGTCCGCCTCCCGCATGGCGATGTCGTAGTAGCTGGTCAGGCCCAGTTCGCACACCGGCTCCAGCACCTGCGGCACCGGCATCGCCTGCTCGAACTGCGGGACGGTGGTCGGGTCCAGCTCACTGGCCTGCGTCGGTTCGGCCATCGCGGGCACCAGCAGGCCCGCACTGCCGAGGGCGCCGGTCAGCGCGGCCCCCGTCATGAGGATGGTTCTGCGGTGGATCATGTCCTCTCCCCGTGGAGATACGTGTGATGGACATCAGAGACCTGGCAGAGGATGCACCGCCGCGCTCCGCGTGCTCTGGAGCCCGGCTGGAGCGGAAGAGGCGTGACGGCACCCGTGGGACCTCCGGCACCGCACTCGGGCCATGCCGCCGCCCTGCCTGTCACCTCACCCCGCTCCGGCTTGTCACATAGGTGAGAGCCGAGTCCGAGGAGGGGCTTGCGTGACACGGAACGAAGAGTTCGAGGAAGTACGGTCCCTGCGGTTCCCCATCGACAACCGCCCCCTGACCAGCGCCGACGACACCCTCGGTGCGACCGGCCCGCCCCCGGCGTTTCTGCCCGCCGAGGTCGCCCGCACCGCCTGGCAGACCCCACGCACACCCCGACCACGACAGGCCCGGCACACCGCCCCGTGGTGCACACTCCCGCCGACAACCCCCGGCTCCCGGCCAGGAACCCCCGACTCCCTGTCCACCGCGGCCGTACTCCTCCTGGAGCGACTGTCCCCCCTGGAACGAGCGGTGCTGGTGCTGCGCGAGATGCTCGGCTGCGACATGGCCCGGATCGCGGCGGCCGTGGGCCATCCGGAAACCACCTGCCGTCGGCTCGCCGCCACCGTCACGGCCCGCACCCCCACCGGCATCCGCCCCTGGCCCCGCCGTATCACCGGCGCCGACCGGGTGGCCAGGCTGCTGGCGGCGATCGTCCCGGCGCTGCTGGGCCTCGGCGTCACCATGCGGCCCAGGGACACGGCCGACGGCCCCGGCGCACTCTTCCACGACCCCCACGGCACCCTCCTGGGCGCCCTGGCCCTCGACATCGTCGACAACCACATCCACACACTCCACTGGCTGCCCGCCGGACAAGCCCTCAAGAAGACGGAGGAGCCGACATGACACCGCCCGCCCCACCGCTCCCGGACCCGGCCTCGACGCACGGCCTGCCCTCGTGATCCGGCTGCTGCTGGCCGACGGCCGGCCCGCGCTGCGTGAAGGACTGCGCACGGTCCTTGACGCCGAGGCGGACATCGAGGTGGTCGCCGAGGCCGGTGACGGCGGGCAGGCGTTGTGGTCGGCCCGGGAACGGCTCCCCGACATCGTGCTCACCGACGTCACCCAGCCCGGCCTCGACGGCATCGAGCTGACCCGGCGCATCACCGCCGACCCCGCCCTGGCCGGGGTGCGGGTCGTCATCCTGACCGGCGACAGCCGCGACGGGCACGTCTTCGACGCGCTGCGGGCCGGCGCCGCCGGATTCCTCGCCGACGACACCACGCCCGCCGACCTCGCACACGCCCTCAGGGTCGTCGCGCGCGGCGACGCCCTGCTCGCCCCGTCGGTCACCCGCCAGGTGATCCGCCGGCTCGTCACCCGCACGCTGCCGCGGGCCCCACGGCCCGGACTCCTCGCCGAACTCACCGACCGTGAGCGGGAGGCCGTCGCCCTGGTCGCACGCGGTCTGTCCACCGCCCAGATCGCCGACCGCATGGTGATCGCACCACTGACCGCGAAGTGCCACATCGACCGTGCCCGCGCCAAGCTACGGGCCCGCGGCCGCGTCCATCTCGTAGGCCTCGCCTACGCGTCGGGCCTGGTCGGCTGAGGCCTCTGACAGGGCCTCAGCCCCGCCCGTCGGCCACCCCCGCCAGATCCAGCAACAGTTCCTTGACCTCGGTCGCCTCGTACCGCTCGCGCGCACCCCGAGGATCGGAGCACAGCAGCACCGGCCCGTCCTGCGGACTGTCCGGCAGCCGGCCGTGCGTCCCCCGCACCGCCGCCGCCCCCGCGTCCAGTCCGATCGCGCTCATCAGGTACCGCATGCCCAGCTTCTTGCGGGCCAGCGCCACCGCCGTCCGGGCCTTCGCGGCGAGCGGCGCCGCGGGGTCGAAGAACAGCTCGGCGGGGTCGTACCCCGGCTTGCGATGGATCTCCACCAGCCGGGCGAAGTCCGGCGCGCGCTCGTCGTCCAGCCAGTAGTAGTACGTGAACCAGGCGTCCGGCTCGGCGACCAGCACCAGATCACCGGCCCGCGGATGGTCCAGGCCGTGGGCCGCCTTCTCCGCCGCGCCCAGCACCTCGGCCACGCCCGGCAGCTCGGCGCACACCTTGCGCACCATCGGCAGATCCTCGGGATCGTCGACGTACACGTGCGCGATCTGGTGGTCGGCGACGGCGAACGCGCGCGACGTCCACGGATCCAGATACTCCATGCCGGCCTGGGTGTGCACCCGCAGCAGATTCTCCCGGCGCAACGCACGGTTGACGTCGACCGGACGGCCGGCCCGCGTGATGCCGTACTCCGACAGCGCCACCACGGTCGCCCCGCGTCGGCGCGCCGCCTCCAGCAGTGGGCTGAGCACCGCGTCCAGCCTCGCCGCGGCGGACGCCGCCTTCCGCCCGTCCGGGCCGAACCGCTGCAGGTCGTAGTCGAGGTGCGGGACGTACACCAGCGTCAGATCCGGGTCGTGGCGCGCCATGATGTGCCGGGCGGCGCGGCAGATCCACTCGGAGGAGGCGATGCCCGCCCCCGGCCCCCAGTAGCTGAACAGCGGGAACTCGCCCACCGCGGAGGTGAGTTCGTCGTGCAGCTCCGGGGGGTCGGTGTAGCAGTCGGGGTCCTTGCGGCCGTCGGCGTGGTAGACGGGCCGCGGGGTCACCGTCCAGTCGGTGTCCGCGCCCATCGCGTACCACCAGCAGATGTTGGCGACCGTGTACCCGGGATGCCGGCGGCGCGCCGCGTCCCACAGCTTGTCCCCGCCCACGAGCTTGTTGTGCTGGCGCCACAGCAGGACTTCGCCGAGGTCACGGAAGTACCAGCCGTTGCCGACGATGCCGTGCTCGCTCGGCGGCGCGCCGGTGAGCAGCGTGGCCTGCACCGAGCAGGTGACCGCGGGCAGCACCGGGGCGAGTTCGGCCTGCCAGCCCGTACGGGCGATCGCGGCCAGCCGCGGCATGTGCTTGAGCAGCCGCGGGGTGAGCCCGACGACGTCGAGCACGACGAGGGGAGTGGGCCGGGTGTTCATCGGATCAGCTCCCTGACAGGTTCCCGGTGCAGTCCCAGGGCGAGCAGTTCGTCCCGGGCGAAGGCCACCTCGGCGGCGATGCCCTCGGCCAACTGGCCTTCGGTGACGGGGCGTTGGGCGGGTGGCAGCACGTTCCAGGTGTACGTCTCCACCTCAAGGTGGTCGCACAGCGCCCGCTCGCCGCCGACGAGCACGCCCAGCGCGTCGCGCAGCACGTCGAGCGTGGCGTGCAGCGGCGGCTGCGGGGCGGCATGCAGCGGCACGTGGTAGTGCACCCGCCACGGCCCGGGCAGCTCCGCGTCGAGCGCTTCGGCCAGGTCGTCGGCGGTGTGCCCGGCGGCGGACCGCGTCTGGTGCAGGAACCGGGGTTCGGCGTACCCGCGCAGCGCGGCGGCCGTAGCGGCCTGCTCCGGATGGTCCGCGGCGAGCGCGGCGGACACCTGCACCTTCACCACCGGCAGCCCCGCACCCGCCAGCCGGGCCAGCGCGTCCCGCGGCTCCTCCCACCCGCACGCCAGATGGGCCAGGTCCAGGCACACCCCGAGGTAGCGGGTGTCGACGCCGGCCAGTTCGTCGGCCACCTGCTCGGTCGACTCCAGCACACAGCCGGGCTCCGGTTCGAACCCGACGCGGATCAGCCGCCCGGTGCGCGCGTGCACGGTCTCCAGCCGCTCCGCCAGTTCGGCCAGCCGCCCCCGGGCCGCCGCCTGGTGCGCCGCGGTCCAGGGGGTGCGCCAGGCCAGCGGCAGCGTGGACACCGAGCCGCGGGCGGCGTCGTCGGGGAGCAGCCCGGCCAGCACCCGGGCCAGGTCGAGCGTGTACGTCATCCGTGCGTCGCTCAGCCAGTCCGGCCGGTACACCGCGTGCTTGACCACCGGCGCGTGGAAGGCGCCGTAGGGAAAGCCGTTGCAGGTGACCACCTCCAGGCCGCGCGCGTCGAGTGCGCGGCGCAGCCCCTCCACCGCCGACGGCTCGGCGGCGAGCCGCGCGGCGACCGGCGCGGCCAGCCACAGCCCGACCCCGAGCCGCTCGACGCCCAGGATCCGCCGGGCCGGCACCGCGTACGCGTCCAACTGCCCGATGATCTCCGGCAGTTCCTCGCCGGCGTGGACGTTGGTGCAGTACCCGAGATGGACCGTCTGCCCGTCGCGGTGCGCCAGCCGCATCAGCTGCCTCCGCGGGCGATGGAGTTCCCGGCGAACGCGGACGCCGGCTCGTGCGCACCGGACGCCTCCGGCTCGGCCGCGGAGAGGTCCAGCCGCCCGGACTGACCGTAGAACTCGACCGGGTTGCGCCACAGCACCCGGTCCACGTCGTCCTCGGTGAACCCGGCGTCCAGCATCGCCTGCCCGGTGGCGCGGGTGAGCAGCGGGTCGCTGCGCCCCCAGTCGGCGGCGGAGTTCACCAGGATCCGGTCCGGCCCCCACTCCCGCAGCACCGCCGCCATGCGCTCCGGTGACATCTTGGTGTCCGGGTAGATGGAGAACCCCATCCAGCAGCCGCTGTCCGCGATCTGACCCACCGTCACCTCGTTGAGGTGGTCGACGACGACCCGCCCGGGGTCGATGCCGGACTCCCGCACCACGTCCAGGGTGCGCCGGGTGCCGCGCTGCTTGTCGCGGTGCGGGGTGTGCACGAGGACCGGCAGGTCGTGGACGACGGCCAGGGCGAGCTGGGCCGCGAACACCTCGTCCTCCGCCGGGGTCATCGAGTCGTAGCCGATCTCGCCCACCGCCACCACCCCGTCCCTGGCCAGGTAGCGCGGCAGCGCACCGAGCACCTCGCGGCAGCGCGGGTCGTTGGCCTCCTTGGGGTTCAGCGCGAGGGCGCAGTAGTGGCGGATGCCGAACTGGCTCGCGCGAAACGGCTCCCAGCCGGTCAGCGAGTCGAAGTAGTCGGTGAAGGACCCGGCGTTCGTGCGCGGCTGGCCGAGCCAGAAGGCCGGCTCGACGAGCGCGCGCACACCGGCCGCCGCCATCCGCTCGTAGTCGTCGGTGGTCCGTGAGGTCATGTGGATGTGCGGGTCGAAGATGCGCATCAGACTGTCTTCTCCTTGTGCTCCTCGGACCGTGCCCACTCCGGGTCGCCGATCAGCGCCAGCAGGACGGTCGCGTCGTCGGGCAGGGCCCGTCCGGCGGCACGCCGTTCGTCGTCCAGGTCGGCCAGCATCCGGGCCAGTTCGCTGTCGGCACGCCGGTCCAGGTCGGCCACCGCGGTCAGCGGTATCTCCATGAACACGCACTTGAGCACGGCCTGCCGCCACATCCCGTCGTCGAGACGCCGGGCGGCGGGACCGACCGCGGCGGCCACCAGACGCGGGTCGTTGGTGCGGATCGCGTCGTGCAACAGCTCCACCGCGGCGGACCCGATGTCCAGGCTGTGCGGCAGGTCCGCAGCGCCGGACCGGGTGTCCAGGCCCGACAGGGCGCGCAGCACCGCGCGCTTCTCGGCCGCGCCGCCCTGCCAGTACAGCGCGGCGACCAGCCGGGCCAGCGCCGCCCCGCGCAGCGGCAGCGCGGTCAGCAGCAGGACCCGGGCCGCGTCGTCGACGCTCCAGCCCGCGAGGTGCGGGCCGGCCTCGGCGAGCGGACCCCGGCCGCACCGCCGGCCCACGGCGGGGAACAGCATGACGACCGCGTCCGGGTTCTGCGCCACCTGCCACCGGGCGTCACCCAGCCACGCCGGGTCGGTGACCTGGTCCTTCAACACGTCGGTCAGTACGTCTGCGAGATGTCGGCCGGTCACAGGGAGACCTCCTC
This sequence comes from Streptomyces sp. NBC_00019, assembly GCF_045041015.1. Classification (NCBI taxonomy): domain Bacteria; kingdom Bacillati; phylum Actinomycetota; class Actinomycetes; order Kitasatosporales; family Streptomycetaceae; genus Streptomyces; species Streptomyces sp. NBC_00019. The sequence continues at coordinate 56,541 of NZ_CP108303.1, read as the reverse complement.
CGCTTCACGGGTCGCGCTCAGGAACTCGGCCGCGGCGCGGGCATGCGACAAGAACGCCAGCGATGTGCGCGCGACCGAGGGGGCGGCATGGGAGTGGCGGGGCAGCTCCACGGCCGTCAGCCCGCGGTATCCGGTGTCGGCGAGGGCGCCCAGCGCGGCCGGGAAGTCGACCTCGCCGGTGCCGAACTCCAGATGCTCGTGCACACCCCGCCGCATGTCGTCGATCTGCACGTTGACCAGGTACGGGCCGGCCTTGGCCACACAGTCCGCCACCGGCAGCGGCTCCACACAGCGGCAGTGCCCGATGTCGAGCGTCAGACCGAAGCAGTCCGGCGCGCCGAGCCTGCCGCGCAGCGCGAACCAGTCGTCGAGGGTCTCCACCAGCATGCCGGGCTCCGGTTCGAACCCCAGCCGTACGCCCGCCGCCTGGGCCGCGTCCACCACCTCGGCGCAGCCCCGCACCAGCCGGTCCCAGGCCTGCGCCCGCGGCACCGGGGCGGGCCGGACGCCGGCCCAGAACGAGACCGCCTCCGCCCCCAGGTCCGCCCCGATGCGCACGGCCCGCCGCAGGAAGTCGAGCCGGGCCGCGGGTTCGTCGTCGAGGAGCGTCGGGGCGTGCTTGTGCCACGGGTCGAGCAGATAGCGGGCGCCGGTCTCCACGACGACGGCGAGCCCGAGCCGGTCCAGCCGCGCCGCCAGGGCCTCGACGCGGCGGGGCAGTTCCGGTGCGAACGGGTTGAGATGGTCGTGGTCGAGGGTGAGCGCGACGCCCTCGTAGCCGAGGTCGGCGATGACGGCGAGCGCGTCCTCCAGCCGGTGGTTGGCGAACCCGTTGGTCCCGTAGCCGAAGCGCACGCCCGGGGCGGCGGGCGCGCTCATGTCGGCGACACCCGGCCCGCCAGGACCCGGCCGATCGGTGCGCAGGCGGCCACGACCGCCGCGGCACCGGGCCGCGCCGCCCGCGCGAGGAGCGCGCCCTGCAGCGTCGGCAGATTGGTGATCCCGGCCGCGACCGCCGCCCGTACGCTGCCCGCGTCCGGCGTGGCCAACGCCCGCACCTGGGCGTCCCCGTAACCGGCCGCGTACCAGGCGGCCAGCGACCCGACCAGCCCCGGTCGCGGTGCTCGGCCCGAGACGGCGAGCGCGACCCCGGCCGTCGCGGCCAGCGTCGCCCCCGGCAGCAGCCGGCCGGCGCCGCTCACCTCCCGGCGCGAGAGCGCGGTGACCGTGTAGGTGTGCGCCGCGACGGTGAGCGCCGGCACGAGCGCGCCCCGCCAGCCGCCCCGGCGGGTGCTCGCACCGAGGAGCACGTCCAGTCCGCGGCAGGCGGCCATGGCGGCCGGCCCGGCGGCGGTGCCCTTCAGCTTCACGTCGTACGCCCACACCGCGCCGGTCAGCGGCACCGCCACCGCGAGCGCCCTGCGGCCCCCGGCCAGCCCGGCCAGGGCGAGCCCGGCCGCGCTGAGCCCGGCCGCGACACCCAGCGCGGTCCTGGCGCCGACCCGGCCGGAGGGGATGGGCCGGTCGGGACGCTCCTCGGCGTCCAGGTCCCGGTCCGCCCAGTCGTTGGCCGCCATCCCCGCCCAGTACAGGCAGACCGCGGCGGCGGACAGCCCGGCGGTGCGCGGCCCGAGGGCGCCCGCGGCGGCGGCACCGGCCACGGCGTCCCCCGGCACCGACAGCGCCGCGGGCGCGCGGACCAGCTCCGCGATGTCCCCGGGTGTGGTCATCGCGCGCCGTCCGGTCCGGTGCCGAGCCCGGCGAGGTAGGCGCGCAGCGCCTCCCACTGGGAGTGCAGCGCGTGGTCGACGTCGCCCAGCGGGTCCTTGAAGAAGTAGGAGAGGGACTCCAGCGGTCCGGTGTGCCCGGCCTCGTGCGCGGCGGCGGTGATCCGGGCCAGGTCCAGGACGAGCGGCGCCGCGAGCGCCGAGTCGCAGCCCTGCCAGGTGAACTGCAGGCACATGCCGGTGCCGAGGAACCCGTCGAAGGTGATCAGGTCCCACGCCGTCTTGAAGTCGCCGATGTCGGCCACGTAGTCGATGCGGGTGTCGCCGTCGGGCGCGTAGCCGAGGGTCTCGTGCAGCACCCGCTGCTTGCTGGCCGTCTTCGCGGCGTTGGCCCGCGGGTCCGTCAGGCTGGCGCCGTCGCCGCCGCCGAGCAGGTTGATGCCCGACCACGAGCGGACCGAGAGGTTGCGCATCGCGAACATCGGCGCCAGCACCGACTTCAGCAGGGTCTCCCCTGTCTTGCCGTCGTGGCCCGCGTAGGGCAGGCCGCGCTCGGCGGCGAGTTCGGCGAGCGCCGGCAGCCGGGCCCCGGTGGAGGGGGTGAAGTCGACGTACGCGCAGCCCGCGCCGAACGCCGCGTAGGCGTACAGCGAGCTCGGCGGCAGCACCTTGTCCGGGCCGCTCAGCGCGGCGGCCAGGGCGGCGAGGCCGGAGTGCGCGGGGTGCGGCGGGGGAGTGGCCTCGGTGGAGGACACGTTGACCACCACGACCCGGTCCAGGCCGTGCCGCGCGGCGAACGCCCTGATGTCGGCGGCGATCAGCGCCGCGTCCTCGGCCTGGGTGGCGGCGGCCGGGGCGGGCCGCAGGTTCGCCTCCACGGCGTCGAGGTCCTGCTCCAGCGCCTGCACCAGCCGGGCCGGCACGACACCGGCGGCGGCCAGCTGCTCGGCCTTCTTGGCCACGGGGACCGTGGTCACGTCGTGACCGCCGAAGACCAGGTCGTCGAAGCCGGGCAGCGCCGACACGTCCAGCGCGGGATGAGCGGTCACGCAGCCCACCGGGTCGGCGAGCCCGGCGCGCAGCGCGAGCGCCCCGATCACGCTGGTGGTGGCGACGGATCCGCGGGCACCGATGAACCAGATGCCAGCACGCACGTTGTCTCCTTCGATCACGAGTTCGATCACGAGCACAGTGGATCTTGTGGTCTGTCCGTCACGGGCCGGGCCGGACCTCTGAACGGTCCGGCCCGGCCCGCGAGCGGGACGACCGGACGGTCAGCCGATCTTGATGATCTGTCCGTCGCCGGTGGCCTGGATGTCCGTGGAGCTGGTGCAGGCCGGGGCGTCCGTGCAGGCCGGCCACATCATGGTCTTGTCCGCGACGTAGATGGAGCCGTCGGGGCCGGCCAGGAAGCCGGTGGGCGCGAACAGCTTCTTGTCCGCCAGGACGGTACGGGAGTTGTCCTTGTGGTTGATCTGGATGACGTTGCCGATCGGGTCACCGGTCGGCAGGAACCCGGTGGTGTCGAACTGGGTCACGTAGAAGTCACCGTTGGCACCGAAGCCACAGCCGCTGATGGCGCTGAAACCCTTCTGCCAGACCTTGAGCTTGCCGGTCTTGGGCGAGTACCGGTACACGTTGGCCGCGGTCTCCGAGTTGCCGTGCCCGGTGATCTGGCCGATGTACACGCCACCGTCGGGGCCCACGTCGACGCAGGTCGGTACGGCGTCCGAGCCGCCCGGCGTCTTGGGCACGAAGGCGAGGACCTTGACCTTGCCCTTGCGGTCGACCGAGCTCAGCGTGTTCGCGCCCGCGTCCACCAGATAGAACCCGCCACCCGGCTTCGTCGTCAGCGCGTACGGGTTGGAGGCGGGGTAGGTGTTGGACAGGTCCGGGTGGTCCTTGGTCCACTGCCAGTTGACCGTACCCGGGTTGGCGATCACCTTGCGCTGCCCGTCGGTGATGTCCATGATCGAGCCGTACCGCTTGGTCAGCACCTCGGTCAGGTCCGCGGGCAGACCGGCCGGAACCTGCTCGGGCGAGCCGGCCTGCAGCGTGTAGATGTGGCCCTTGCGGTCGACGGTCAGCCCGTTGGGGCCGATCGTCTCTTCCTGGTTGAACGCGTTCGGCAGGTTCTCGGCGATCCGCACCGGGGTGCCCGAGGAGACATCCGCGACCGACGCGGTCTGGCCGTAGCACCTGGTGGCGAAGCCGGTGCCCTGGCAGTCGGTGGGGGTGGACCCCATCTCGGCGACCAGGAGCTCACCGTCCGGACCCCAGGCAAGGCTTCGCGGTGAGTTCAGCCCCTTGGCCACCACGGTGACCGGTGCGTCGCTGGTGAGGTGGCGGGTCGGACGGTCCTTCTGGGTGGCGGCCTCGGCCGCCTGCCCCGACGGTCCGACTCCCAGGCCGACGAGCGCTGCTGCGGCCGCCATCCCGGCGGCCAGCGTCCTGCTCGTTTTGAGACGGCGCATCTTGGACTCATTCCCTCCGGTCGAAACCACGATTTGATGACTGGTGTTCACGACAGGACGCACCGGGACCGACTCGCACTGCTGCGGTATGACCCGCCCCTCTGCATCTTGTTCTGGCGCCTCAGCATCAACGACATGGCTTGTTCATGACTGCCGATCAACTTGGCGCCGAGTTGGCGCCCGGCACCACGGCCCGCCGTGCCCAACTCCCGCTGCTCGGCGCCCGCTTGCGGCCGAGTCCAGCCGACGGGGCGCGGGCGGACTTTCCGGGTACGTTCGTCGTCCGCCGGTCACATTTCGGCGCCGCGGACTGTCATGGGGGTGAGACCGCGGATCGGCGCGGTCGCGCGGCACGGAGCCGAGGCACACGGCGGACGAGGCCGGATGCGAGGAATCCGGCCCACCGACACCGGACAGATCGGGAGAGACCATGGGTGACAGGCTCGACATGTCGTTGATGTACGCGATGCACAACGCGCTGCGGCGCGAGCTGGAGATCATGGCCACGATCACGGCACGTGTCGACGACGACCCGCGGCGCACCCTCACCGGCGCCGCCGGCTGGGACATCTTCAAGAAGGCCCTGCACATCCACCACACCGCCGAGGACGAGGCGCTGTGGCCGGTTCTGCGCCAGACTGTGGCCGACCGCCCGGACGACCTGGCCCTGCTGGACGCCATGGACGCCGAACACGCCTCCATCGACCCGCTCGTCGAGACCATCGACGCCGCGCTGGCCGACCCGGAGGGCGGATCCGAACGCCTCGCGGCCGCCGTCGACTCCCTGGCCACCAACCTGGCCGGACACCTCAAGCACGAGGAGGACCAGGCACTGCCGCTGATCCAGGAGGTCCTCACCCTTGAGCAGTGGCAGCACTACGGCAGGATCCACGGCGCCAAGACCGGCCCCGACGGCCCCCTCCTGACCCCCTGGGTCCTCGACGGCGCCGACCAGGAAACCGTCGACGCCATGCTCGCCGTACTGCCCGAACCCGTCCGCGCCGCCTACCGCAGCGCATGGCTGCCCGCGTACACCGAGCTCGACAGGTGGAACAGCAAGAACTGAGAACGCGCCGAGGCTCCCTCCTGACACCGCACCTCAGGAGGGAGCCTCGGCGCATGCACGACAGCCGCCCGCACACGCCGGTCAGGGCCCGTCCGGCGGATCACGCCGCGGACACGGGGCCCGGCACACCGTCCTCCGCCTTCCGGCCACTCGATCAGCCGGACAGGCCCTCGCGCACGTAGCCCCGGAGTTCACCGGCCGCCCGCACGAGCACCCGCCCCTGGTCGAGCGTCACGACCTGGTCGGCACCGGCGAAACCCTCCCGCTCATGGGTGACCAGAAGAGTCGTACGGCCACGCGTGGCATCGAGGATGTCGGCGAGCACGGCCGCGGCGGTGCCCGGGTCGAGACCCTCGGTGGGCTCGTCCAGGACGAGCACGGGCGGATCGGCGAGCAGCGCACGGGCCAGCAGCAGCCGGGTCCGCTGACCGCCGGAGACCTGGGTGCCGTCCGGGCCGAGCACGGTGTCGAAGCCGTCGGGCAGCGACTCGATCCAGTCCAGGATCCGCGCCCGGCGCGCCGCCTCCCGCAGCTCGGTGTCCTCGGCGTCCGGCCGCGCCAGCAGCAGATTGGCGCGGATACTGGCGTGGAAGACATGGGCGTCCTGCGTCATCCCGGTGATCACGCGCCGCACCTCGTCGCCGGCGCAGTCCCGCAGCTCGCGGCCACCGACCCGGATGCTGCCGGCCTCGTACTCCACGAACCGCATGAGCGCCGCGATGAGCGTCGACTTGCCCGAGCCGCTCGCACCGAGCAGCACCGTGCGCCGCCCGGCCTGCAGATCCAGGCTCAGCCCGTCCAGGGCCGGTGCACCGGCCACGTCATGACGTACCGTCAGATCCTCGATCCGCACCCCGACCGGCCCGTCGACGGCGAGCGGAGCCGGGGCGGCCGGCTCCACGACCGGGGCCGGCGTGTCGAAGAGCTCCGCCAACCGCCGCGCCCGCACCCGCACTTCGGCCAGCCGGAACGCGGCCGCCGGCAGCGGCTCCAGCGCCTCGAAGGCGACCAGCGCGAGCACCGCGAGCACCGTCAGCTGTACGGCGGGCAGCCGGCCGTCGGCATGCGCGCGCAGCGCACCGTGCACCACCGCCACCAGCGCCGCTCCCTGGAACAGCAGCAGCACGGCCGAGGCCAGCGAAGTGGTCAGCGCGCGCCGCCGCTCCAGCCGGGCGATCCGCGCGGCGGTCCGCTGCGCCCGCCCGGCGGCCCGGCCCCGGGCACCGTACGCGGCGAGATCCGCCGCCCCCTCGGTCAAGTCCACGACCTGCGCGGCGAGTTCGGCCCGAGCCGCCGCCTGCGCCCGGCCGGTGCGGTGGGACACGGCCAGCACCGTCGTCGGCACGAGCAGAACGCACACCGCGAGCAGCAACCCCAGCATCAGCCCCGCCTGCGGCAGCAGCATCCACGCCGTCACGGTGGCGGCGACCCCCACCGCGGCCGCCGCCGCGGTCGGCAGCAGCACCCGCAGCAGCAGATCCTGGGCGGCGTCGACATCGTCGACCAGCCGGGTCAGCAGATCACCGCTGCGGAAGGCGGGCGTCCCCGCGGGCGCCAACGGCACCAGCGCCTCGTACACCCGGGTGCGGAACCCCGCCACGGCCCGCAGCACCCCGTCATGCCCCAGGAGCCGGTCGCCGTAACGCAGCGCCCCGCGCCCCAGCGCCAGGGCGCGCACGGCGACGATCGCCAGACTCACCGAGGCGAGCGGCGGATGCTCGGCGGCCCGCGTGATCAGCCACGACGCGGTGGCCATGAGCGCGGCCGCGGCCAGCTCACTGCCGGCCGCGGCGAGCCCGGCGGGCAGCAACCGGCGCCAGTACGGCAGGAGTTGGCGCGCCAGGCGCAGCGTCGGATGAGAGGACCCGCCTGACGGCCGGACGGGGGAACGGACGGCCGCCAGGCGGGAGTCGGTACGGCCGACGGCCGCCACGTGCGAGGTCATGAAGCCACCGGCCCTTCCACAGGCACCAGTCGGGACGGGACGAGACCGCCGGGAGAAGCGTCCACCACCGCGCCGAGGTCCGCCTCGGCCCGCCCGGTCACCACCGTGCCCACGTCCGATTCCACCCGCCCGGCCGTCAGGGTGACGATCCGGTCGGCGTACGGCAGCAGGCTCGTGCGGTGGGCCACCACGATCGCGGTGCGCCCGCGCATGAGCCGCACCGTGGCGTGGGTGACGGCGGCCTCGCTGTCGGGGTCGAGATGCGCGGTCGGTTCGTCGAGCAGCAGCACCGGGGCGTCCTTGAGGAAGGCCCGGGCGATCGCGATGCGCTGACGCTGACCGGCGGACAGCCCCGCGCCGTGCTCGCCGAGCGGAGTGTCGTAGCCCCGCGGCAGCGCCTCGATGAACTCATCGGCGTGTGCGTCGCGGGCCGCCTGTCGTACCTCGGCCTCGCTCGCCCCGGGCCGCCCGAGCCGGATGTTGTCGGCGACGGACGCCGCGAACAGATGCGGCCGCTGCGGCACCCACGCCAGCCGCTCCCGCCACCCGTCGGCGTCCAGGCGGTCCAGGTCGATGCCGCCGACCGTGATCCGGCCTCCCGAGGGCCGGGTGAATCCGAGCAACAGCGCCAGCAGCGTGGACTTTCCCGCCCCGCTGGGCCCGACCAGGGCGATGTGCTCACCGGGCCGGACATGCAGCGAGACCCGGTCCAGGGCGGGTGCGGGGCGCCCCGGATGGACGACGCTGACACCGTCGAGGCGCATCGACACGGCACGCACCTCGGGCACCGCGGTCCGCTCACCCGACCGCCCGCCCCGGCCCGCGCCCTCGCTCTCGTCCTCGTCGAGGATCGCGAAGACCTGCTCGGCCACCGTGACCCCCTCGGCGCTCTCGTGGAACGCGGCACCCATCGCCCGCAGCGGCAGATACGCCTCGGGCGTCAGGAACAGCACGATCAGAGCCGTACGCAGATCCAGATGCCCGTCCAGCAGCCGCAGCCCCACCGGCACCGCCACCAGCGCCACCGACAGCGTCGCGACCGTCTCCAGCACGAACGACGACAAGAACGCCACCCGCAGGGTCCGCATCGTGGCCCGCCGGTGAGCGTCGGCCATGTCCCCGACCCGCCGCGCCTGGTACTGCGCCCGCCCGAACGCCCGCAGCGTCGGCAACCCCGCCACGGCATCCAGGAAATGACCGCCCAGCCGCGCCAGCAACCGCCACTGCCGCGCGGTGCGCCGGGCGGTGTGCATACCGACCAGCGCCCCGAACACCGGGATCAGCGGCAGGGTCACGACGACGATCAGCGCCGAGGTCCAGTCGGTCGCGAACAGCCACCCGACGACCGCGACCGGCACCACACCGGCGGCTGCCATCGTGGGCAGGGAACCGGTGACATACGGGTCGAGGGTGTCGAGGCCACGGGTCAGCAAGGTGGCCGTCTCCCCGTGCCGGCCCGCCGCGAGCCTGAGCGGCGCGGACCGGCCGAGCCGGTCGGTGAGCCGCTCGCGCAGCGCGTGCTTGACGTCGGACGCGGCACGCTGCGCGAGCACCCCCCGCGCCCACGCCAGCAACGCCCGCCCCACGATCACGGCACCCAGCGCGGTCAGAGTCCCGAAGGCGACCGGATGCCCGCCGAACCCGTCCGCGAGCACCGTCGCCAGCAGGGTCACCTGAGCGACGACGAGCCCCGCGGCGAGCAGCGCGAGGGCCCCGGAGCGCGCCAAGTGGCGTCGCAGCACCGGCAGTTCCCGCATCAGACGACGTTCGACCGGTTTCATCCCGGACCTTTCCGCTACGGCCGTGGCTCAGAAGTAGCTGGGGTGGCGAAGGCCCGTACGGCCGCGGAACGCCCACCAGCTCCACGCCTGGTACGCGAGGATCGTCGGCACCACCAGCACCCCGAACGCGCTGAGGATCTTCAAGGTGGCGTCGTCGGTGACGGCGTGATGGATGTCGAGACCGTGCCCTGCCGAACTGATCAGCAGATACGGGTAGTGCCCCGCCCCCACCAGCAGCACCGGCAGCGCGGTCGCACAGCAGGTCGCCGCGAACGCCCGCACCTGATGCCCGCCGGTGAAGGACCACCAGGCGACCCCGAGCGCCAGCAGGAGGGCCCCGGCGATGACCCCCGACACCCCGCGATTGGTCATCGAGGCACCCGAGCCGAAGAACGTGAGCAGCAGCGCGACGCCTGCCGCAGCCCCGGCGGCCACCAGCAGCCGGGCACCCAACTCCCGTGCCCTCACGGCCATTTCGGGCTCCGACCGGATGGCGACGAAGCCCGCGCCGTGCGCGGCGAAGAGCAGGATCGTGGCGATGCCGCACACCAGCACGAACGGCGAGAACACCTCACCGAACCCGACGTGGAAGCTTCCGTCGGCCCGCCGCGGCACCCCGTGCAGCAGCAGCCCCACCACCAGCCCCCAGCACAGCGCGGGCACCGCACCGCCGAACACGACGAGCGCGTCCCACACCCGCCGGCCACGAGCCCCACGGGCCCGCCGGCGCAGCTGCACCGCCGCGTTGCCGAGCACCAGCCCGGCCAGAATCGCCACGATCAGCGGATACAGCCCGGACAGCAGGGTGCCCTCCAGATGCGGGAAGGCACCGAACATCACGCCGGCGAAGGCCACCAGCCACACCTCGTTGCCGAGGAAGAACGGCGCGATGGCGTCCAGCGCGGCATTGCCACCCGAGGCCCTCTCGGCCTGCCACGCCTCCGTGCGCGCCTCCGTGCGCGCGTCGCGGAGGAAGGGGTGCAGCATCTGTGCGCCGTAGTCATAACCACCGAGCACGAAGTACCCGGCGAGCAGCAGGCCCAGCAGGCCCAACCAGGCGATCTCCAGAGACATCTCGCTCAACTCTCCCTCTAGAAAGCCGGGACCGGCCGTTTGTCGTCGGCGCCGCCCGTGGGCTGCTCGGGCAGATCCTCGGGAAGCGGCTCGGTGACTCCGAGCTGGGTGGCGTCCGGACCGCGTACGGCGTACCGGGCGATCAGCGTCCAGTTCGTCACCGCGAGCCCCACGAAGATGGCGATGAACACCGTGCAGGACACGATCAACGAGGCCCTGCTGACATGGGACAGCGCGTCCTCGACCGTCAGATGGCCGTAGACGATCCAGGGCTGACGCCCCACCTCACGCACCACCCAGCCGGCCACCGAGGCGAGGAAGGCGAACGGGATCACCGCCACCATCAGCCAGGCCATCGGACGCCACCGCACCAGCCGGTCCTTCCACAGCAGGAAGACGGCGATGAAGGTGATCGTCGAGATCGTGTTGCCGAGGATCGTCATCACGTTCATCGACAGATGGATCCAGCCCTCCGGCGGCACATAGTCGCCGGGACCGAACTGCTCCACCATCCGCTGCTGGACCTCGGCGACCCCGGAGTTCTCCAGCACGGCATTCTTCATCGGCTGCGTCCGCTCGATGACGGGACGCTGCAGCTCACCCACGACGACGACGAAGAACGAGGAGAGCATGGCCACCCATGTCCCCAGCCGCAGCGAGGAGCGGAACAGCTCCGTCTCCTTCGTCCCCCGAAGGAAGTGGAAGGCGCTGACCCCGGCGACGAACAGACCGCCCGTCGTCAGCGCGGCCAGCACGATGTGACCGAGGGCGACCAGCGCCATCTCGTTGGTCAGCAGCGCCCCGAAGTCGGTCAGGTAGGCGACACCGCCGCGCACTTCATAACCGACCGGGTGCTGCATGAAGCCGTTGGCGATCAGGATCCAGTACGCGGAGGCGTACGCGGTCAGGGCGACCAGCCAGATCAGCGTGACATGCACGCCGCGCCGCAGCCGCCCCCATCCGAAGATCCACATTCCGAGGAAGGTGGACTCGGCGAAGAACGCGATGAGGGTCTCCAGAGCCAGGGGCGCGCCGAAGACGTTCCCGGCGAACTTGCTCAGTCCGCTCCAGCTCAAGCCGAACTGGAACTCCATGACGAGGCCGGTGACGATACCGACGGCGTAGTTGATGACGTAGAGCTGCCCCCAGAAGCGCGTCATGCGCTCACGGACAGCCTTCTTGGCGGGATCACGGGTGTACGCGGCCCGGGTGTGCATGAAGGCCACCAGGGGGACGAGCCCCATGGTGAGGATCACGAACAGCCAGTGGACACCGGTGGTGGCCGCGAACTGGAGTCGGGCCAGCTCCGCAGCGCTCATGGTGCGACCTTCCTGAGGGAGGGCGGCGGGAGAAGGACATAAGTGCGGGGCCCTCGCGTCGCGTGTACAGGCACCGGGCGTGGTAGCCCGCCACCTGTGCGGTGGCCCCGGAAAGACGGTAGAGAAAAACACTCATGCATTTCCAAGACCGGTTTTGCCATGTGACGATGCCTCAACAGGTATAGGTGAAGGTGGACCGTGGATCTGCTGCAGTTGCGCTACTTCCAGACCGTCGCCCGTTTCGAGCACATGAGCCGCGCCGCGGAGGAACTGGGCATTGCACAACCCTCGCTCAGCCGCACTATCGCGCGACTCGAGGCCGAGTTGGGCTCCCCGCTCTTCGAGCGCCACGGCCGCGGCATCAAACTCAACGCCGGCGGCACGATGTTCCTGCGCCACGTCGACCGCACCCTCAGCGAGCTCGACGACGGCGTCAGAGCCGTCCGCGAGGCCGGCGACCTGGGCCTCGGCCGGGTCGGCATCGCCTGCGAGACCCTGCTGACCATCACCACGGTTCTCGGCAGCTTCCGCCTGGCCCACCCCCGCGCCGACGTACGCCTCTTCCAGTCCAACGCCGAGGAGATGGAACGCCAGCTACGCGTCGGTGAGGTCGACTTCTGCGTCGCCTCGCAACACCTGACCGACCCCCACCTCGACTCCCTCGAACTCACCCGGGAAGAAGTCCTGCTGGCCGTTCCCCGAGGTCACTGGCTGGACGGACGCGACAGCGTGACGATCCCCGAGATCGCCGACGAGCCCTTCGTCACCACCCGCAAGAGCCACTGGCAACGCGCCCTCCTGGACCGCCTGTTCGCCTCCGAGGGCCGCACCCCGGTGATCTCCTGCGAGGGCGACGAACCCGGCGCCAGCCAGGTCCTCATCAGCGCGGGCCTCGGCATCGGCCTCATCCCGGCGATGTCCCGCCAGGCCGGCACCGACACCCGCGTCCCGGTCGCCTGGGTCCACCTGGACGCCCCCGCCTGCCACCGCGTCCTCACCCTGGTCTGGCGCCGCGACGCCTACCTCTCCGAAGCCGCCCTGAAATTCCGCGAGTTCATCACGGCCCGCCCCTTCATGACCCACCGCCTACCGGACCCCCGCCGACCCAAGTCCTAGCGATCCTCAAGCAGAACTGGACTTGGCCCGCCCAAAGTCCTCTGGTACGTTCACTGCCCTTCCCCGCCCCGCGCCGGCCGTCCCGACGGCCCACGCGCGGCGGCGAGCAGAAGAGCCGGAGAGGTGTCGCGTCCCCACCGACTCTCAAGCGATCCTCCACGCCTCTTCAACGGCCGCTCCACCGGAACCGGTGCCTCACCGCACCCCGCACGCGGCCAAGCGCTCCCGAGGGGTCCACCATGCCCAAGATCACGTACATCTCCGCCGGCGGCACCGAACGCACCCTCGACGTCCCCGTCGGCACCAGCGTCATGCGCGCCGCCGAACTCAACGACGTCGAAGGCATCGTCGCCCAGTGCGGCGGCAACATGCAGTGCGCGACCTGCCACGTCTACGTCGACGAGACCACCCTCGACAAAGCGGAACCCCCGCGCCCCGACGAGAACCACATGCTCGAGTACACCGTCTGCCCCCGCCGCCCCACCAGCCGCCTCAGCTGCCGCCTGAAGGTCACCGAGGCGATGGACGGCCTGATCGTCCACACCCCCGAACGCCAGAACTGACGCCCAAGTCGGAGTCAACTCACCATCCAGCCCCGGCCAAGGCGAGGGACGGAAACTGCGGAGGACCACCGTTCCACCGACACACCTGGGGGCCTGATGACGTCCGGAGACGCCGACATAAACCGCCTGTACGCGGCCGTGGAGGAAGCGGCGGCCCTCCTGGGCGTGGCCTGCTCACGCGACGCCATGTGGCCGGCCCTCACCGCGTTCCAGGACGTACTCGCCGACGGCAGCGTCGTCTTCAACATGGTGACCAGCGGCGGACACATCGGAGACCTCTCCTTCGACTTCACGGTGCCCACCGCCGCCGGTGACCCCTACACCCGCGCCCTGATCCACGGCCTGGTCGACGACACGGACCACCCCATCCGCACCCTCTTCGCGGACATCCAGGACAGGTTCCCGACCCAGTCCTACGGCGTGGACCACCGCATCACCGGCGGCTTCAGCAAGGCCTACGTCTTCTTCCCGCTGAGCGACCTCCAGGACCCGGCCCGCCTCGCGGAGCAGCTGCCCTCCATACCCAGCGGCCTGCTCGAGCACCTGCGCACGTTCACCGCCCACGGCCTGGACAACAAGGTGTCCGCGATAGCGATCGACTACACGCGCCGCACCTGGAACCTCTACTTCAACGGCCTGTCCCCCGAACACGTCGAGCGCGAGTCGGCCCTGTCCCTGATCCGCGAGTTCGGCCTCCCGGAGCCCAACGAGCAGCTCCTGGCCTTCATCGAGACCTCGTCGGCGCTGTACCCCACCTTCGGCTGGGACTCCACCAAGGTCGAACGCCTCAGCTTCTCCACCCGCACCACGGACCCGAGGGCCCTGCCCGCCCGCATCGAGCCGAAGCTCGGCGAGTTCGCCGCCAACGCCCCGTACACGTACGACGGCGACCGCGTCCTCGTCTACGCGGGCGCCCTGTCCGCCAGCGAGGAGTACTACAAGCTGGCGACGTACCACCAGCTGGCCTCAACGGCCCACGACCGCATCCGATCCGCAAGCTGACGAAAGCCAACAGTAGTTCGCGATTCCGACGACCTGCTCGATGGTGTCCGGCTGGTTCACCATGGCGAGCATGTGGTGGGCGCGACGTCGCCGCGTGGCACGGAGAACCCGCCCCGGATGTTGCGGCTCCACTCGGTCCCGTACCTGCCGGTCAGGGGCCTGTCGGTGAGCTTGGGCGGGCGCGACACCGTCCATTCCAGTCCGCTGTCGCGCAGAGGAAGAAGCCGTCGCCGCGATCGTGCCAAGGTGGCGTCGACTGGCCGGGAACCGGCACCGGTCCGACGGGTGCGGCGCTGACGATGATGATCCGCCGGACGCGTGCTCGGCATGCATTGCCGCGACGATCGCGCGGGTGCCACGCAAGGTGATGCCCGCGTCCGCGCGCGGGTTTCACGGACCGAGCGCGGACAGTACGGCGTCGGCGCCGCGTACCACCGCGGCGAGCGTCCGCATGTCGGGTCGGGTGAGGTCGACGGCGACCGTCCGCACGCCATCCGGCAGCTCACGTGGGCGGCGGACCACGGCGCTGACGTCATGCCCGTCGGCTACCGCCTGCTCGACCAGGTGCCCCCGATACCGCCGGTGGCGGCCACGATCGTGAGTTTCATCGGGGTCCTCCTGCGGTGAAGCCGGCACGGTGGTCCTGCGCCCAGGCGGCGTACGTGCGTGCCGGGCGGCCCAGCAGCCGCCGCACGGTGTCGGTGGTGGGCCCAGCCTCGCGGGCGTAGTCGGCCAACGAGCCGAGCAGCCGGTCGGGTACCTCGTCAGGCAGACCGGCGGCGAGCAGGCTGCGGCGGATCTCGTCCGGCGCGGCCTCGACGAACGACAGTGTCCGGTCGAGCGCCGCGCCGAGCGCGGCGACCTTCTCCGGCTGGCTCAGCGACTGCTCTCCGGTGAGCAGGTACGTCTGACCGCGGTGCTGCGGGTGGGTCAGGGCGAGGGCGGCCACCGCAGCGATGTCACGCTCGTCGACGGTCGAGGTCCTCGCGTGCGGGTACGCCCCCCGCACCGTCCCGGTCGCCCGGACCTGCCCGGCCCAGGCCAGCGTGTTGGCGGCGAAATCGGCGCAGCGCAGGATCGTCCAGTCCAGGCCGCTCCCCTTGGCGATTTCCTCGACCGCGTGGAACTGCTGCCGGAAGCGCTCGTGCCCGGCCGGGTACTGCACGGTCACGGCGGACAGCACGACCACCCTGGCCGCGCCCGTCTCGCGAGCGCGGGCCAACAGGTCGACAGCACTGGATCCGGCGGCACGCGGACTGAGCAGGATGGCCTCCACACCGTCGATGGCGGGAACCTTCGCGGGGTGGACGAGCTGTGTACCCGTAGGGAATTCGGCGTGCGGGTCGCGGGTGACAGCGGCGACTTTCGCTCCCCCCTCGACCAGGAGGCGGACGGTTTCCCGGCCGACGACGCCAGTGGCCCCGGTGATCAGGATCATGACTGAACCCCTCGATGGTGTGTCGGTAGTCGATCTTGCGCGGTGGATGGTTGCGGTTCGTATTGCGGGAAGACGTCACGGCCGAGCCGTGCGCCAGGCCCATCGGCATGCCGGCGCGGCCAGGGACTCCCGCTCGATACGCCTGATCCTCAAGTGGCTGATCCGCCACTGGGAGTTCATCGCAGGGCGAGCGGGGTCTCGGATTCGACGCGGGACAGTTTCTCGGGGTTGCGGACGACGTAGAGGCCGGTGATGCGGCCGGCCTCGACGCGCGCTGCCATGATGCCGTCCAGCTCACCGTCCATGTGGATCACCAGCGCCGGGCTGCCGTTGACCACGGTGGGGCCGAAGGCGATCGGGATCGTGCTCTTACCGAGGCCGCCGACCAAGAGGCGGGCCACCTTGTCGGCGCCGACGATCGGCCGCGGTGCGGCGTGCTTCACGCCGCCGCCCTCGCCCATGTAGACGACGTCAGGCGCGAGCACATCGAGCAGACCCTGTAGGTCCCCGCTCTCCAGCGCCCGCAAGAACGACTCCAAAGCCGCCCCCGTCTGGCTCTGGGAAACCACCTCGCGGGGGCGCCGGGCATCCACATGCCGGCGGGCCCGGTGGGCGATCTGGCGGACGGCCGCCGGGGTCTTGTCGACCGCCGCCGCGATCTCGTCGTAGCCAACGTCGAAGACTTCGCGCAGCACGAACACGGCCCGCTCGGTCGGCGACAACGTCTCCAGGACGAGCATCACCGCCATCGACACACTCTCGGCGAGTTCGACGTTCTGGGCCACGTCTGGCGCGGTCAGCAGCGGCTCCGGCAGCCACGGTCCCACGTACGACTCCTTGCGCCGCGACATCGTGCGCAGCCGGTTGAGCGCCTGCCGGGTCGTGATCCGGATCAGGTACGCGCGCTGGTCGCGCACCTGCTCCAGGTCGACCTCGACCCACCGCAGCCAGGTCTCCTGCAGGACGTCCTCGGCATCGGCCGCCGAGCCGAGCATCTCGTACGCGACGGTGAAGAGCAGATTGCGGTGGGCGACGAACGTCTCGGTCGCCTGGTCAACGGCGTGAGCATCACGCATGTCCTGATCATCTCCGCCTCGTCCGGCCCGCACCTAGCAAACCCGTTCGACGTCGACCGGCGCCCCTGCGCGCAGGGCCTCCAGCGCCTTCTGGCGGCCGGCGCCCCCCTTCACGCGATGCAGTCGGTACCCACCGGGCTTGTGCGCCTCATCGGCCAGGTGCTTCACGATGCCCTTGCACACGGTCTCCTTCATCTTCGCGCCGAGGCGACCGTCGATGTGGAACCACACCGCGACGTCGGACCTGTTGCCGAACTGGAAGATGCCGGTGCCCCGGCCCAGGCTGATGCACTGCGCTCCGAACGACTGGTTGAGGGTCTCAGGCTGCTTCTTGGTCAACCGGCTGAGCACCGTGTCGGCGGCCCGCGCACCCAGCGGCATCGCGGCCTGGCAACTCATCCGCAGCGGCAGGCCCGACGGTGCCGCCGAGTCGCCGGCCGCGACGATGCGGTCGTCATCCACGCTGGTCAGCGTCTCGTCGGTGAGCAGACGGCCCAGGGCATCGGTGCTCAGCCCGCTGCGCGCGGCCAGATCCGGCACGCCGAAGCCGGCGGTCCAGACGGTCACCGCGCTCGGCAGCTCCCGGCCGTCGGCGAGCCGCACGGCATCGCGGGTCACCGCCGTCACCTTGGCCTCGGAGCCATCGAGCACGCTCACTCCCAGTGCCGCGAGCCGCCCGGCCACCGAACGCCGGCCCCGGGTGTGAAGGTACGGGCCGAGCACACCGCCGCAGACCAGGGTGACGGTACGGCCCTGCTCGGCCAGTTCGGCGGCCGTCTCGATGCCGGCGGGCCCGGCTCCGACCACCGTCACCGCGGCCGTCGCGGGCACGGAGTCGAGGACCGGCCGCAGCCGCTCCGCCTCCTCCAGGGTGGCGATCGGGTAGGCGAACTCGGGCGCTCCGGGCACCTGCGGGTCGGCGCTGCCACTGCCCACCGCGTAGACCAGGTAGTCGTAGCCGGCCGCACCACCGCTCGCCAGCTCCACATGGCGCCCGGCCGCGTCGATCCGCGTCACGCTGTCGACCACCAGCCGGACGCCTTCCGCCAGGACCTCCCGGTAGTCGACGACGGCGGCGCCGGTCCCGCCCACCAGCTGGTGCAGGCGGACCCGGTGGACGAAGGTCGGGCGCGGGTTGATCAGCGTGACGGTCACGTCGTCGCGCTGCGTCAGGCGATTGGCCGCCATGACGCCGGCGTACCCGCCGCCGATCACGACCACATCGGTGTTCTCAGCCATGCTGTCTCCCTCGTAGCAAGCGGTTCGAGCACAAGACACCGCCGCATCGACCCCTGTGACACCATGTGAGCCAACTCACTTCGAAGGCGTGGCCGTCCGGACGGATTCCGGCCCGACCACCGGGACGCCACCGGCGCCGTCATCGGCACCCGGGACTGAGCCTGGGGTCAATGCCGTGACTCTGTTGGTGATCCTTAGTGGTCAGATGATCGTGAATCCTGCTGCGGTGCAGAGAAACGGCTGATCGAGCCGTGGTCCAGCGGCTCGCCGTCAACTCACGTCATCACGGTCCAGCGCTTGGGGAAGCGCTCGGACGGTTCGCCGAACCGCACCGGCGTACCGGGAGCGGCAGACGCGGAGTAAGCGAGCAATCTCCCGCCCGGCGGTGTCCGCCAGGACATCCCCAAGGCGTTGTGGAGGGTGTCCTGGGCGGGACACTGTCCGATGGCGGGGATTACTCGTCCGGCTCTGCGTATGGTTCAGCGAGCCGTTGTGCAAGGTCATCCAGCCAGTTCTGTGCCCAGTTGCGCAGCTCAGTGATGGCAGCAGTGTCCAGTCCGTAGGCCTCGAACTCCAAGTCGCTGATCCATTCCAGGCTTTCCAGCCGGTCATGTAGCTCTTGCAGGTCGAACTCCTCCGGGCGTCGTCCAGCCAGGCTTTCCAGCTCTCCTGTGCTGTAGCGGTGACGGGCGGCATGGACGTCGATTGCGTCACGAGCCAGACCGCGGTCTCCCAGCGCGCGCACTTTGGTGCCGATCAGATCGTCCAGGTCGAGAACCGGGCCGATGTCCAGCAGGACTGGTGGGCTCCAGAGCACCTCTTTGAGAAGGTCCACTTCACACGCCGATCCGGTGGCCGGATCGGTGGCGAGGAAGCGGGCCTTGAGCGGAGCGATCTCGACGACGCTCACGTGCCAGCCTCGCTCGCTCAGGCTGCGCGTCACCTGCTCGATGATCTGACTCATCGCTGCCGGATGCTCCGTGGCAAAGTCGAGGTCCTGACTCGGCCGGTGAACGAGGCCGTGAGCCTGGACGGCGTAGCCTCCCATCAGCGCAAGCCCGAAAGGCCGCCCAGCGGTCAGTGCGTCTGCCAGCAGACGACGGTGATGGTCAGGCAGGTTGGACAGTGTCACGCGGCGGCCGCCGGCCGCAGGGGCGCGAAGCGGGCCTCCCACACGGTGCGTACACCGCGGCCCAGCATTTTGCGCAGCACTGGCCAGTGCGCGATCAGCTGCGCGGCGTCGAGGTAGCGGATGTAATCCTCATATTTGCCATTCAGAAGGACGATCCGGTACATGGCGAGCAGCAGTTTCTCATCACCAAGATCAAATGTGCGCAGCCCCGACCACGCCAGATGGAGCGGGAGGAAGACGGTGCCCTCGGTGGGGCCGGCGAGTTCAGCCAAGTCGTCGGGCAGCTGCTCCGGGGCCGGCGCCCAGCGAGACGCTCCGGCGGCGCTCGACGACTTTTCGCTCATGGCCTCGTCTTCCTGCCGAATCCATGGGGCAGACCGGTGACAAGGCGGAGCCCCACACAGGCGAGCCTAGCCGCAACGCCGTGACTCTGTCGGTGATGCCAGGTGGTGCATGCGATAGCTCAACGCAGAGTGTGGATCTGGTCATGAAGACGAGGTATCCCGTACCCCTGACCGGATGTCCTGCCCGTCTCGGCCGCGGCCTGGGTGAGCGCCTCGTGCAGGTCGATGCGGATTCCCTCCATCGTGGTCGGCATCCGCGGCGAGGGCTCGAGCACGGCCAGGCCGTGGCTCAGGCACAGATCCAGCCAGCGGGCCCCGTGGCTGGTGGTACGGACACGGGCCGTCAAGCCGCCCTTCTGGCAGACGGCGCAGGGATACGCGGGCCGGGCGGCGATCCGGGCGCGTACCTGCTGCCGGGCGGGGGAGTCGAACGCGCGCCCACGTCGACACTGGCCTGCTCGATCAGCTCGTCGAGGTTCATGCGGTCCACGGTGCCTCCCGGGCTGCGCGGGTCAGGCTACCGCCCGTAATCGAACGTGCCCACGATTCAAGTCCGTCGAAGCTGGTCTTGCTCCGTTTTCCTGGATCGGGATCTCGCCCGTACCCGGCGGAGGACCTTCGATGAGGAACGCCGTGAGGCTGAGCGGCGGCACGGTATCGAGGCCCGGCCGTTGGTGCCGGACTGGCTGATCGAGCAGAGCATCGGCCATCACGCCCCGCCGGTGTACGTACATGTCGGCGGCTGTCACATGGCAGGCAAGCGGTCCAAGGGCGTCCCACGGGAGGAGGCGATACGGGCGCTCGCGGAAGGCGTGGATCCGTGCCTGCACTGCCGCCCCGACTGCGGCTTCTACAAGCGGCGGGTCTTCTTCCTCCTCTCACACGACCGGGACACCCTCCCCAACGGCCTCTACCGCGAGGGGGCTTCCGGCGAGGCAGTGGACCCCCGCACGATCGAACCCAAGAGCCCCACGCCAAAAACCCTCGCTCCCAACGCGGCCCAGCCCCCATAGCGTCGGCAGCGCCGTAGTCCGAGCTTGGAAGACAGTCATAGAACCATCAAAAGCTCCCGAACTGTCCATCCTCGCAAGCTATTACGCCGTAATAGCCAGACCCAGAACATGGACAACGCTGCTGACTCGATCGGCGACCCGCCACGCCTGCCCTGGCCGCGGAAGCAGCGATGCCGCACTCCTACCGTCAAGCATGGTAACAACTGTTACCATGCTCCTATGGCAAAGACGCAACTGGGTGCCCGCGTCGACGACGAGGTCGTCGAACTCGCCAAAGCCCGAGCCAAGGACCGCGGCCTGAGCGTCGGCGACTACATCGCCGAACTCGTCCGCGAGGACACCGACGGCCTGCGCGCCCGCGGCCTCGACGCCGCCCGCCGCTTCCTCGACGAACACCAGACGATCTTCGACGAGACCGAGGACGCCGACCACACCGCCCCGGGGGCCCACGCCGCGTAATGGACCTGTACATCGACGTCCCCTGGATCCTGCAGGTCGCCGAGATCGCCGGCGCCCGCGACCCCGCCCCCGACGACTACGGCATCCCGGTCGCCGCGGTAGCCGCCCACAAAGCCGAGCTTCTGGACCAGCCGGTCTACGACGGCCCCTACGCCCGCGCCGCCGCCCTCATCCACGTCCTCGGCCGCTGTCGCTGGCTGGAGCGCTCCAACATGGCCGTCGCCGCTGCAACCGGCGTCATGTACCTCGAGGCCTCAGGCATCCCGCTCAAGCCGACCCGCAGCGACGCGATCGCCCTACGAGACCTCCTCCGCGACCCCGCCTGCACCACCTCAAAGATCGCCACCCTGCTACGCACCTGGCCCACGGCCACCTGAGCGCCGACTACCAAAGCACAACAGCTGTTTGCCCAAGCCCGTTAGGCAAACACAAAATGACCTCACCGAACCAGCCGGCACCCGGTATCGAGAGGCCAAGATCCATGGCGCGCGCAGGACTGACCGCACAACGCCTCACACAAGCCGGCGCAGACCTCGCCGACGAGGTCGGCTTCGACCAGGTCACCGTCTCCGCGCTCGCCAGACACTTCGACGTCAAGGTCGCGAGTCTGTACTCGCACGTGAAGAACTCCCACGACCTCAAGACCAGGATCGCCCTCCTCGCCCTGGAAGAACTCGCCGACCGAGGCACCACCGCCCTCGCCGGCCGAGCCGGAAAAGACGCCCTCACCGCCCTGGCCGACGTCTACCGCGACTACGCCCACGAACACCCCGGCCGCTACGCCGCAGCCCAACTACGCCTTACCCCAGAAGCCGCCGCAGCCAGCGCCGGCGCCAGACACGCCCAGATGACCCGGGCGATCCTTCGCGGCTACGACCTGACAGAACCCGACCAGACCCACGCCGTCCGCCTCCTGGGCAGCACCTTCCACGGCTACATCAGCCTGGAAATGGGCGGTGGCTTCAGCCACAGCGCCCCCGACACCCAGGAAACCTGGACCCGCATCCTGGAAGCCCTCGACACCCTCCTACGCAACTGGCCAACCACCCCCACCCCCTGAGCACCCACCACTGGGCCATCCCACTCACTCCCACACACCTCGATTTCCCGTGCTGGAGCACGGGCAGGGCCTCCGCTCATCCCCTGAAGCCGCCCGTGCGCTGTCGCTGGCCGGTGCCTCCGGCAGCTGTGAGGCGGCCGCTCGGGTCACATGGAGGTGGGGGAGGAGCCAGGCCGCGACAACAACCGCCGGCGTCAGGGCGTGTGGGGTTGCTGGAGTCCCTGGAGGAGGAGGGCGATCAGGCGCCGGGGGTCGTAGCGCGGGTCGTTGTCGTGTCCGATGCAGAGGTTGCCGATACCGCGCATGAGCTCGTAAGGCTGAGTGCCAGGCCTGACGTCGCCAGCCTCCACCGCGGCGTCGAGGAGCTGAGCGCAGACAGGCAGCAGCCGATCCAGGAAGTAGGAGTGCAACGCGGCGAAGCGGTCGCTGTCGGACTGCAGGGCATCGGCGAGTCCGTGTTTGGTGACCAGAAAGTCCACAAAGAGGTCGATCCACTGACGCAATGCATCGAGCGGTGAGCCGGCGCTGCCCAACAAGTTTGGCCCGGCCTCGGCGCACGCCTCGATCTGATGGCGGTAGACGGCGGTGACGAGATCCGCCCGTGTCGGGAAGTGGCGATAGATCGTGGCCATCCCAACCCCCGCCTGGGCCGCGATCTGTCGGATCGGCGCGTCGACACCAGAGCTGACGAACACCTCGGCGGCAGCAGCGAGCACCGTCTCCCGATTGCGCTGAGCGTCAGCCCGCTTACCTCGGGACGGCGAAGCAGGGCTCCCGTTGGCCATCACGAAGTCCTCGTCCTCTCACACCGATTGACAAAGCGGAGCAGTGCTCCGAATACTAAATGGAGCAGCGTTCCGCTTCACCCTAGCCGAAACGGCCCGCCCCTGCCCCCTGCCCTCTCGCCACTCTCAGAGCCCCAGTCACACGGCAGCCACCACCAAAAGGAACCTCACCGTGAGCACACCCACCACCGACATCCTGAGCACGCCCACCCCGGTTTTGTCCTTCAGCCCTGTAGTCCTCTCCGTGCCCGGACGTCCCGTGGACCTCCAGGTGCGCGTCTCCGCTCCCGCGACAGGAGCCAGCCTCCCCGTCATCCTTCTCTCCCACGGCCACGGCCCCTCCAACAACCTCTCCTCGCTCAACGGCTACGCCCCGCTCGCCAACTTCTGGGCAGCACACGGATTCGTCGTCATCCAGCCCACCCACCTCACCTCCAGGACCCTGAGCCATCTGGTCGCCGGCGCACCCGGCGCCCCTGACTTCTGGCGCTCCCGTGCCGAGGACATGACCCACATCCTCGACCGACTCGACGTGATCGAGCGCGCCGTGCCGCAGCTCGCCGGACGGGTCGACCCCACCAAGACTGCCCTCGCAGGACACTCACTCGGCGGCTTCACCGCCGCCCTCCTGCTCGGCGCCGGACTCACCGACCCCGACACCGGGAACCTGGTGCACCTCGTCGAACCCCGGATCAAAGCGGGCGTTCTGCTCGCCGCGCCCGGCAGGGGCGGCGAAGCCTTCAACGGCCCCATGGCCCAGCAGTGGCCGATCATCGGGGCCGTCGACTTCTCCACCATGACCACCCCCGCACTGGTCGTCGCCGGCGACAAGGACGACCCCCGGCACTTCACAGACATGGGACCGGACTGGCACACCGACCCCTACACACTCGCCCCCTCCCCCAAAACCCTGCTCACCCTCTTCGACGCGGAACACGGACTCGGCGGAATCGCCGGATACGACGCCGCCGAAACCACCGACGAGAACCCGGCGCGAGTCGCCGCCCTCGCCCGCCTCACCGCGGCCTACCTCCACACTCAGCTCCACCCTGGCGCCCCCACGTGGCAAACGGCATGCGAGGCGCTGCTGGCCGGCCCCGGCCCGGTAGGACGAGCCGAATCCAAGTAGGCCTCCACTGCCACACCGGCCAGCGCTAGAGCAGGTTCACACCGCGCAGCTTGTCCGGGTTGAGCTGGAGTCGCACATGGCGCACCAGGCCGTCCGACACCCCGAGCGACACGGTGCCGATGGTCTGGCCGCACAGGGTGATGAGCAGCCCCGGCTCGGCGTTGATCGTGGCCGGCTCCAGGGCCGCACCGGCCGACTCGGGCTTGGCCAGCACACCGAGCAGCCAGCGTGCGACGTGATCGGTGCCGTACAGCGGCCGACGGGCTGCCGTGATCTTGCCGCCGCCGTCGGACCAGGCGACGACGTCCGGGGCGAGCAGCTCCATCACGACGTTCAGGTCACCGCCGGCGCAGGCCGCCCGGAACCGTGCGGTGACCTCGTGGTGCCGCACGCTGTCGGCGTCGTAGCGGGGTCGCCGGTCGTCCACGTGCTTGCGGGCCCGGTGGGCGATCTGCCGTACGGTCGGCTCGGGCCGCCCGAGGATCTCCGCGATCTCCGCGTGGGAGAAGGCGAACGCCTCGCGCAGCACGAACACCGCCCGCTCCACCGGCGCCAGCGTCTCCAGCACCACCAGCAGTGCGGTCGAGACGGTGTCGGCCAGCTCGGCGTCCTCGGCGACGTCCGGCGAGGTCAGCAGTGGCTCGGGCAGCCAGGGCCCGATATAGCTCTCGCGGGTGGCACGGGCCGAGGTGAGCCGGTTGAGGGCGAGGTTGGTGACCGTACGCACCAGGTACGCGCGGGGGTTGCGGACCGCGGAACGGTCCTCTTTCTGCCAGGCCAGCCAGGAGTCCTGGAGCACGTCCTCGGTGTCGGCGACGCTGCCCAGCAACCGGTACGCGGTACCGAACAGCAGCCGCCGGTGCACAGTGAACGGATCCTCGTCCAGGGCCACTTCGCGCTCCGACTCGATCACCGGTGCATGCTCCCATCGTCGGCTGGGGATCCACTGGACGATGCCCACCCTCCACGCGTCGACACGTCAATGCGTCGGCGCCGCCGGCGTCCGGGTCGCGCGCCCGCCCCGGGAAAGGGTGGCACTGACGTTCATGCGCTTGCTCAGCCGGTACAGCTTCACCGGGGAGCCGCTGACGGCCTCCTTGTAGCGGATCGCCCACGCGCCCTTGAGGTACCAGCGGCGCGGACTGTCGTCGGCGTGTGTGAACTGGATGACCGCGTCCCGCCGTCCGATGCTGACGGGCTGGTGGAAGTACCCGAACCGGAACGGCTTCGCCTGCTTGCCGCGCAGCCGGAGCGCGACGGCGTCGGCGACGTACTGGGCGGTGGGCATCCCGCTCTGGCAGGTGCCGTGGACAGGCCCCCACGCCTGGCGGACGGCGGCGGCATCACCGATCGCATAGATCTCGGGATGCGACACGGACCGCAGCCCGGCGTCCACGACCACCAGACCCCGCGCATCCGTCGCGATCCCGGACTCGACGGCCAACTGCGGCACCCGCACGCCAGCGGTCCACAGAGTCAGGCCGGACGGCAGCAGCTCACCACCCGCCAACTCGACCGTGTCGGTCAGCACCTTGGTGACGGTCACACCCGCACGGACGGTCACACCGAGCCGGTCCAGAGCACGGTGCAGATACGCGCGCGCCGCCTCGCCCATCATGGCGCCCGGCACGTCCCGGCACACGAGGGTCACCTCGAGACCGGGATGAGCCTCGGCGATCTCGGCCGCGGCCTCGATGCCGGTCAGCCCACCACCGCACACCGTCACGGCCCCTCCGGCCCCGGCCAGGACGGCCAGCCGGGCGCCGAACTCACGGGCGGCACGCGGATCGTTGAGGGTGACCGCGTACTCGTCGACGCCGGGCACGAGGCTCGTGTCGGTACTGCTGCCGAGGGCGTACACGAGAGTGTCGTACGACAGGACCCGGCCGGCATCGACGGTGACCGTCCGTGCCTCCGGGTCGATCGCGGTCGCCCACCCCTGCACGAACTCGACACCACTACCGGCCAGCAGCTCGGGAATCCGATGGTCGGCCAACTCCTGCCCAGCCGCGACCTGATGCATCCGAAGCCGCTCCGTGAACCGCCCCGAAGGATTCACCAGCACGACCCGGCCCCCCACCCGCCGCGTACGACGCGCCAGCCGAACCGCGGCCAACATGCCGGTGTAACCGGCGCCGAGAACGATGATGCGATGCTCGCTGCTCATACAGATCACTCCGGGTGCTCGTCACGCCTACGGGAACGCCCATGGGACAAACAAGCCCACCCATCCGTGACAGCCCCCGCAGTGACCCGCGCCACACTGCCGCGCCATTTCAAGGCTCCTGGGACCCGGCCTTGACCCTTTCGCCCTTGAGCCAGGAGCTGTCGTTCTACCAGCTGTAGAGAGCTTGCGCAGGAACGCGAACTCGTTGTCGTCGGGATCACCGAACCCCACGAACTGCCAGACCACCAGGGCGGGGGCGCAGCTGCCGGAATCGAGGAAGTGGAGGGCGCCCGGGGCGCTGTACGCCCCGGGCGCCTTCGGTCGTTCGAGGACCTCCCCGCCGGTCCGGTGTCAGCCGATCTTGTCCGTGAAGCCCACCGACAGGTATGTCTGATGGGTGACCTTGCCCTTGCTGGCTCCGGCCGTCCACGTGAAGGTGTACTCCAGAATGGAGCTCGTCTTCGGGTCGACGATCACCCGGCCGACGCTCTTGGCCTCGGCGAACTCCAGGGCGGTCCCGCCGCGCCCGGTGCTGTCCTTGACGGTCCCGACGAGCTTGACGCCCTTCAGCCCTGCCATCGCTTTGAACAGCCCTGCCCGCAGTTTCGGGCTCGCCGGGGACCCGCCGAGCAGGGTGACCGCCTGGTCGAAGGGGGAGATGCTCTTGGGCCTCGGCGGAGTCTGGAGCAGCTGGAGCAGCTTCGCCGGGTCCGTGGTCAGCTGGTCAAGGGCCTTCCAGTCGAGGTCCTTCGGCCCGAACTGCCAGTCGGGCTGGTGCCCCTTCTTGTAGGCCTTGCCGTTGTTGACGACGTAGAAGTCCATGGACTGCGAGAGGTACGAGTCGCCGACCGTCAGATGTGTCTTCCAGTACTTCCCCGAGGAGACCGACTGGGCGGCGGCCACCGTGGAGATGTCGTCGAGAAAGACGGACAAGGTGTCCGCTCGCGCTTCGCTCCGCGTGCCCGTGGGTGTCTCACTGGTGTTGGCGTACGTCACCACGCCGGCCGCGACCGCGGCTGCGGTGAACAGGCCGACGAGGACCCGGCGGCGCCCGGACATCCCCCGCAGCGGTGTGCTCACCACGGCGCCCTTCTCGCGCCCGGCCTCCTGCGCGGCCACCGCCGCCTCGATCCCCGCCAGCGCCCTGGCCAGCGCCTGTGCCGATGGCGGCTCGATGCGCCCTGCGGCCACCAGTTCATCGGCGCCGGGGAAGTCCAGCACCATCGCCCGCTCGGTCATGCCGGTCTCCTCCACGTCCTGCGTACTCATGCCGGTCCGCTCCACGTCGTCGTACGTACTCATGCCACGTCTCCCGTCACGCTCAGGTGCCGCCCGGCCGGTCCTGTCGGTGCGAGCCGGTCGCGCAGCCGCCCCCGCGCCCGGTGCAGCCGCGAGCGGGCGGTGCCCGCCGGGATGCCCACGGCGGCGGCCGCCTCGGCCGGGGTGAGCTGCTCCCAGCTGACGAGCAACAGCACCTCCCGCTCCTCGAAGGGCAGTTCGCCCAGCGCCCGGCGCAGCGCGGGGGCCAGCGCGGCCGCATCGAGCCGCTGGTCCACCGCCTGCCAGGGATCAGTGGTCTCCACTCCCGGTACGGCCTCCTGGCGCCCCGCCCGCCGCAGGTGCTGGGCCAGTACGTTGCGGGCCACCCCGAACAGCCAGCCCCGCGCCGAGCCGCGCGAGGGGTCGAACGTGCGCCGCGCGGCGAACGCCTGCAACCACGCCTCGGCCAGCAGATCGTCCGCCGCGCCGGGCATACGCCGGGCGAAGTAGCCGTGCAGGGCGGGCGAGTACGTCTCCACCAGCGGGGTGAACGCCGCCGCGTCCCCCGCCGCCGACCGTGTCAGCAGGGCGTCGCTGTCACCGTCACGGTCGGGGGCGCCGTCGCGGCGCTCCTCGTGATGCCGGGTATCCGGTTTCACGGAATCTCCGTCTCCGACCGCCGGACGACGGTCTCACCCCGTACTTGTCATCAAGCCGCGGATCCGTTCGCACCCTCGTGATCCGCACAGCCGATCGGAACTCGCCCCGGGGGCTGTCATCCGATCAACCGGGACGGTACGCCCACCGTGTTCCTCCCAGGACGTGGCCTGAGGGCTCCGATCACCGCCCGGGCCCCTGACATCTGTCAGGACCCTTCCCGCCCGCACCCTCCTACCGTTTCGCACAAACGCCCCTGTCATCCCGGCCGCAAGGAGCGCTATGCATCCGCGCACCCCAACGCCGCAAGAGAGCGTGGACGGCAACCCGCACGGGGCCGAGGGTTGCCACCGCGGACGACGACGGCGGCGGCCATCCGGCCGGCTACGGCACGACACGCCCCCACTCGATCGACAACCTCCCGGACTGCCGACCCGGCCACCCCCTGCTGCGGCACGCCCTCGTCCGGTCACTCGTGAACACCGCTTACCAGCAGCGGAAGGGCTTCATCAGGTTGCCCGGTTCCCCCCTCGACAAGGAGTTTTGATGCGTAAAGCCGTACTCGGCTTGTTCCTGGCGCTGACGGCGGTGCTCGCGACAGCACCGTCTGCCAACGCCGGCCAGACGGAGACCGTGGCCGCCACCGTCTCCGCGGGAGCCCCCGAAACCGCGCCGTCCGGCCTCCGGCCCGCGATCGCAGGCAAGAGCGAAGGCGACGTCTCCATCCAGCGTGCCTTCTCCACCTGGGCTACGAACGTGAACGTGCGCCACAACAACGCCAGCCTCACCACGTGCGGCATGTCGCCGTCCACGACCAACTGCCCGGACATCCGGGCTCAGGTGAACCCGGGCGACTCCTTCGAGGTCTGGTGCCAGATGGTCGGCAGCCAGACAGTGGGCGGCAACCCGTACTGGGTCTACATCATCACGCCCAGCTTCGATGGCTGGATGGCCAGTTACTACATCGACTACCCGGACAACGTGCTCCCGGACACCCGCTTCTGCTAGCGGCTGCCACACCGCGGTGAGCTGACCAGACCGCGACCACCTCAAACAGACGCTCGGCCGGGACCTCCCGGCCGAGCGTCTCGCGTGCCCGGCGACGAGGACCAACAGGTCTTCGCGGGTGTACAGGGAAGAAGCCCCCGTCACCACATCCGAGATCCCAGTCCCTTCAGTCCCTCAACTACGGCTGACCCCCGGGGTTCTGGAGGCCATGAGCGGAGCAGCGTCAAGAAATGACTCCGACAGCACGGGAGTCGGTCAGCCACGTGGGGAACTCGTTCAGCAGCCGGTCGTACAGCAGTTGATCCACGCCGCGTGATCCGCGTCCTGCTCGACCACACCTGCATGCAGGCCCTCGCCGACGGCTACAACGCCGAACGACTGCACGTCGTCGATCGCGGCCGGTCACGGCGAGTACCGCGACCTGGGTCCCATCAACTTGCTGCACCTGAGGCCGCACTACAACTAGCCCTGCTGTTCGACCTCGGCGTCCAGCTAACCCGCTGATCTTGGTTCGTCACCAGCAGCCGTTCCTCACGCGACGTTGTTCGACACCTCGAAGCGTGAGAACGGCTGCCCTGCCGTCCCGAGCAGTAGCCGTGCAGCACTGAGGTGTTCATGTCCCGACGACGGCCGACGAGCCGTAGCTACGGACTGTGGGTTTCTCAGTGCCCGTAGCAGTGCCATGAACTGTGCCACTTCGTCGGTGTCGTTGCTGTCGGCGTGTGCCGGCGCAGGCTTCCCTCGTCCTCATACGACCCTTGCCCGGCCGGGGACGGTGTCTCAGGTACTGCATGTCTGTGCAGGTCAGTGGGGCTGGGACGGTTCCATGGTGTGCGATCGGCTGTCGGTTGTTGCGGCCGGTGGCTGTGACCGGTGATGCTCTTGGTGTCGCGCCGACCGGGTCCGGGCCGACCAGCCGGACTTGCCGCGGTATCCACGTCCACGTACTTATTCACGGGGGAACACTCATGTCCATGCGTATCCGCACGAGCGCTCTGACCGCACTCGCTGTTGCCGCTGTCGCGGCGGGCACGGTCCTTACGGCACCGGCTGGTGCCGCGCCGAAGGCGGCCGTCCCGAAGTTCCTGTCGGCGTCCCAGCTGCCGCCGCACCCGACGTCGTCGTGGACAGCCGGGCCGGTCACCGAAGGGTTCCCGGAGGAACTCGGCACGTGCGTGAGCACGGAGGGCGTGCTCGCCTACGACTACCGGCACCGCACGTTCAGGACCGATCTGGACACCGGTGCCGTGCAGCTGACCGTGGTGACGGGCACGGCCGCCCAGGCCAAGGCCCTGGCGAATCACTACGACGACCTGATCCGCACCTGCGCCGACCGCATCGAGAAGGCCTCGCCCGACATCGAGGCCGAGAGCCGGGACTACGGCTAGCTGAAGGTCGAGGAGGGCGCCCACGTCCGTGGCCTGCACACCGAGTCATCCTGGGGCGCGAACGACATCGCGCTGCTGTCGGTCGGGCGGGACGGCCGGACCGTCACCGTCGTGCAGTGGGGACAGATGGGCGACTTCAAGGGCGCTCCCGTGACCGCCTTCAAGAAGACCACGACCACGGCGGTCAACAAGCTGTACTGACGGGGCGTCCGGCGCAAGAGACCGGGGCCGTCCTTTTCCGTCACGGGGGACGGAAAAGGACGGGCGGCCGAGTCTCACGCGTGATCGGAACTCGGCTTTACAGGGCACCCTCGTCGGCGAGATCGCTCGCTTCGAGCTCGGCATCGGTCATCGCCGGACCGCCGAGGAAGCCGTTCATGAGGTCGGCGAGATCGAGCGTTGTGGCTCCGGCCGGAGCGGTGGGCTTGGTGCCCTCGCGCATCCGCACTGTCAGGCCGAGCTTCTTCACCTTGGCGTTCTCGGCCAGCTTGGCGAGGTCGAGGTCCACCTGGGCCAGCTCGCCGTTCTTGAGTGTGAAGTCGGCTGTCACCTTGGCGTTGGGAGCGTCCTTCAGGTCCTTGTCCGTCGGCAGCTCCATGCCCGTCGGCAGGTCCTTCACCAGGGGTCGGATCTCGCCGAACAGTTCGGTGACCAGCGTGCGGAAGGGGGCCGTGGCGGTGACGTGCTCGGTATCGCCCCCGTCACCGGTCGTCTTGAACTCCACCTCACGGGCGATGACTTCACGGAGGGCCTTGACGAGCTTCTTCTGCGTCTTGGCGCCGAGGGACGGCGCGGGACCACCCTCGGCTTCCTGACCCTCGGCGGCGGCCTTGTCCATCTCCTCGGTGTTGAACTTGACCCATTTGCCCTCAAGGACGTCCTTCATCGCCCCGGCCTCCGGGGGCAGTTCGTCAGCGTCCGGCAGAGGGCTGCCCATCGTCTTGCCCAGGACGTCCGTGTCGGCACGGAGGTAGGTGTAGTCGCCGATCACCCGGTACTCGACAAGGTCGCCGTCCGCGGTGCCGACCTTCACGGCCGTGCCGACGAGGTCCTTCTCGCCGGACTTGTCGAGCGCCTTCCTCGACTGCACGGTCACGGTGATCTTCGCGTCGCTGAGCAACTCGGCAACCTCGTCCGGGATCTCCTCCCCGGGTTCGGGGTCGGACGCGGCGTCCAGCGCCCTCAAGGACGCGGCGTCGGTGTTCATGTCGATCTCGAAGGAGAGCGTGTTCTTCTTGCCGAGCTTCTCGAAGGCCTGCTCGAGCTTCCTGCCGGCAGACAGCTGCTCCACCGTTCCACAGGCGGCGGAACCCGCGAGGACGGCACCGACGACGGCGGTGGCGGTCAGGGTTTTGCGTATGGCGTTGATGATGTCTCTCCTCGTGGCTCCGATCACAACGTGACCGCTCAGAAGACTCACCACCCACCCACAGGGTTGCCCTGCCCGCCGCCGCACCCGAGGGGCGTCCGAAGCGATGTCCTCGCCGAGACAGCGGAAGCGACCGCAGCTGGCCAGACCTCAGAAATGTCCGCCACCTCGGGCGAACTGTCACCCACTGCCAGCTGACCCCCACACCAGCGCAGTGCCCCCGACCACCCGATTCTGCTGGCGGCTGCCACACCGCGGAGAGTTGACCAGGCCGCGAGCACCTTGGACAGACCTCATCCTCGTCGCCCACTCCGTCGCATCCTCCAACACGGTCGTCGGGCTACACCCATCCGAGATGTCAGTCCCTCCGGTCCCTCAACTGTGGTTGCCAGGCAGGGGCTGGAGGCTGTGAGTCGAGGAGCGTCAAGGAATGACTCCGGCGGCGCGGGCGGCGGTCAGCCACGTGGGGAGCTCGTTCAGCAGCCGGTCGTACAGCAGTTGGTCGTCCCGATGGAACCAGTCGGCAGTGTTTCCACGTGCCGCAGACGGTTCAGAGGTACTCGTGGAAGAGGTCGGGGGAGTTCGGCAGGCGGTCCGGCCGGTCCTCGCCGGTGCGGGCGTTGAGAATCAGCGCTTGGTGGCGGAGTTTGCCGTAGATGATGCCGTGCCGGCGACGGTCACTACGGTGCCAGGCGTTGTGCGTGGTCAGTTCCCAGAGCTTCCTGCCGCTGGTTGCGTCGTGCCTGGCGACGCCCCTGTATCCGAGCTTGCCCTTGATACAGACCATCGTTGACTCTTCGTCGTACAGACAGCACATCGATTGGCGGGCCTCTCGCCCCCGTCAACCTCCCCCGCTGCTTCCATGACCCCTCGACCAGACAGGCGTCAGACGCATTCGCTTCCTCGATCGGCGGCCCTCAACCGCCGTATCTGGCTTTCAGCTTCCAGAGTGTCCTCCGCCAGTACATATTCTCTCGGCGTTTCAGTCCAATTCTTGTAGGACAACAGCCGTGTTCGCGAGGACGTTGAGCTGCACTGGTCCACTAGCGCGGATCCAAATCAGTCGAGCATCCAATTGGCGAACTCGGTCGAAATGAATACCTTCCGGCCACGAGTCGCCACCTGGGCCAATCACAGAAGCTCGCAGCTCGCAGAGCGGACCGGCTGAAGCATACGCATCCCTCCCGATCTCGAAATAGACAACACCTCTCAAGGAGATGCTCACATCTCGCTTCTCGGGACCCCAACGGAGTGAGATTTCCAGTGCGTCCTCTTCGCTCAGTACCGTCATCGAGAGAGCATCAATCATATATCCTTCGCAGCTCTCAATAGCTTGGCAGATCTGCTCCAGGCGGCTCATCTGAGTACCATCTCCGTCTTCGGGTCGTGCTGCTGCGTAACGTTTCCCTCAGGGTCGAGTCGCGGATGAAAGGACTTACCCTCGCCCGATGCTGGCCTCACCTTCGGCGCAAGTCTCATCACTTCACCATCTGGCCTGATCCACACCTCACTCCCGTCTTCGTGGCGAAACCTTATATACCCAGACTGGCTTTCGCTGCGAAAGGCAAATCCAGCCCGCTCAATTTCCGCCCGAGCTTCTTCTAGTGTCTTCCCGTTGAGATTTGGTATCACGGTGCATGACGAATTGTGAACAAGAACTGGTGTCGCGCCTGCCAGCACATAGTACGTGTGCAGGTCATCGATGGTGAGGTTGTAGGTGCGGGTCTGCTTGGTGAAGGGCCGGTTTCCGGTGACGATCACTATGGTGCCAGTGTCGGTGCGCAGGGTCATGCCAGGCTTGAGCTTCCCGGCGGGGATCCAGTCATGCTCCGACGGGGACCAGAAGGGATGTTCGTGCGTCGCAGTGAGCTTCTCTATGCCGTCCTCTGTGGCGATAGACAGTTCGTTGAAGTACTTGTCGCCTTCGGTCCTGATGAGGCGGGTGACCTTGCGGGGGCCGGTTTCGCCAGTTTCCGGGTCGGTGGCGAGGACTTCATCTCCAAGCTTGACGTCCTCGATGTCCTTGGTTTCTCCGTCGGCCATGAGGACATCGGTGTTGGCGAGGAAGCAGTTGCATCCGCTTGGCGCCTTCTTGGGGCTTTTCCCCCCAGAGAACCCGGACGGCCCGTCCATTCCGGTCATGGCAATCATTGCAATCGCGCCGACGGCTGGAATCTTACTGGCGCATCCGCTTTCGCGCCCGAGGTGCATGCATGCGAGGAATTTGATGTGGTTCAGGAGGTTATGGGCAACCTCCTCGTCCGCTGCTGGAGCGGTCAGGCAGGACGGGCCAGCCTCTTGACACCAGGTTGCGGCGTCCTTCCAGAGTTGCTGCGCATACTTCTCTGCGTATTTCCAACTCCGGTCGACGAAGACGCCTGGATAAATCTCCGTCTTTTTCTGGATGAAGGAGGCCGGATAGACGTTTCCAGAATTAACTGCGGCCTCGTAGTTCTGCGAATACCTCGGCTCTCCAGACGAGGGTGACTCTGTAGGCGTTCTGTTCTCGTGGTTGGGCGATGCCCGAGTCGGGCAGTCGAGGTCGGCGCACAAGCCGCTGGGGTCCCTGTTACTGACAGGGCTGTTGCTGCTGTAGGCGTACCCGTTCATCTGGATCGGGTCGGTGATGTCGATGATCGGGTCAGCGGAGAGGAATCGGCCGCTGTTCTGGTCGTATTCGCGCGCGCCGATGTGGGTCAGACCGGTGGTGGCGTCGTCAATGCCCACACCCAGATAGCTACGCTTGTTGGGCCAGCTCGTCGGCTTGGTGCCGCGGAGTTCCCCATATGGTTTGAAGGCGCGGCGGGTGACCGGCTGGCCACTGGACAGTTCGACTGTTGTGTTGGCCGTACCCAGGTGGTCGGCGATCAGGACGTTGAGCTTGTGACCGGTCGTCGCGCCGTTACTCGTGGTGCGGACCACGGAGGGCGCGCCCGCCTGCCCGTAGGAGCGGGAGGCCTTGGTGAGGGTGCCACTGGCGTCAGTCGTGAGCTCGGTCTCGCCCAGGTACAGAGTCGTGCCTGACGAGGAGTTCTCCAGGAGGCGATTGCCCTCCGCGTCGTAGACGTAGCTCGTCTTCTTGCCGTCGTTCGTGATGGAGTCGAGCTTGCTCTCGGCTGTCCAGTCGAGGTCCTGGGTGGTGTTGTACAGGTCCCGGACCTCGGTGTTGCCGGTGGCGTCGTAGGTGTAGACGCTGCCCTTGCCGGACGGGTTGGAGGCGACCGACGTCATCGTGTGCGGCTGCGTCTTGTACGCCGGGGTCGTACCGCGCCGCCTGCTCCGCCCCCGGCGCGACGCCCTGGTCCTCAACGCACTCCGCTGGAGCGACGAGATCCGTCCCCCGGCCGACCGTCGCCCCCTCCCCTACCGAGGTCGACGAGGAGGAGATGGCCGCCGCCCTCGACCTCATCGACGCCCGCAGCGTCGACAGCCTCGCCGAGATCCCCGACCTGACCGACCACTACGCGCAGGCCCTCGCCGCCGTCCGCGCCCACCTGACCGCCCCCGCCGGGCTGCTGCCCGACCTGCCGCCCCGCTGGAGCGGGCACAGCCTGCGCCGCGGCTTCGCCACCGCCGCCATGCAGGCCGGCAAGGACCTCATCGCCCGGACAACCTCATCAGGAACCTTCCGGGTGCCAGGTTGAGGGCAGGCTGAGGCCGGTCGGTAGGGGCGAACCGCTCGGCGGGACCAGGCCGGATGGCGCTGAGCCAGTGGCTCGAGTGAAGTTGACCGTGCCGCCGTTGAGATCTGTCTGCCGCCCGGCCGCGGCCTAGTATCGGTGCGCCCCGTCGTGCCCGGTCGCCAGCAGACAGATCTCAACGCCTGCCGGGTCCCATTCGGGGGCCGACGACGAGGGCGGTGCTGTCGCATCCGGCCGTTCGGCGGCATGCTCCTGGTGTGGCGCTGATACTCCGGCGATCGCGCAACGCCCCGCGCGGTAGGTACACGCCGAACCTCTGGCCCGTCTGGCTCGTCGCACCGCTGGCGCTCGTGGTCGTCGGCGCTCTTAGCTTCGGGCTCTATCACGGCGTCTATGCCCTGCTCTCGGATGCGTCCGCTGGCCAGACGCCGCGCAAGCCGGTCAACATCAACGACGTCATCAAGACGACCGCCACGGTGCTCACCCTGATCGGTGCCGTCCTCGCCGGTCTGTACGCCTACCGCAAACAGCTCCTCGCCGAGGGCGACGCGCGCCGCGCGGACGCCAGTCAACTCGCCGACAGGTACACCACCGCAGCCGAACAGCTCGGCGACGACCAGGCCGCCGTCCGCCTCGCCGGCGTCTACGCCCTCGCCCGCCTCGCGGATGACTGGGAAGAGCAACGGCAGGTTTGTATTGACGTCCTGTGCGCCTATCTCCGTATGCCGTACGAACCTGACCCGACAGCCCCCGAACACAGGGCGGGCGAGCGGGAGGTCCGGCACACGATCATCCGCGTCATCCGTGACCACCTACAGACACCAGACGCCTCCACCGCCTGGTGCCGGCACAGGCTCGACTTCACCGGTGCGGTCTTCGACAGCGTCAACTTTTCAGCAAGCCACTTCCAAGGCACGGTCACCTTCGACGGCGCAACGTTCAGCGGCGCCGAGGTTGACTTCAACGGCGCGACGTTCAGCGGCCGGTTGGTCCGCTTCGACGGCGCGACGTTCAGCGGCGCCGAGGTCACCTTCGAGCGCGCGACGTTCAGCGGCGGCGGCCAGGTCCGCTTCGACGGCGCGATGTTCAGCGGCCGGACGGTTCGCTTCGAGCGCACGACGTTCAGCGGCGGCGGCCAGGTCTACTTCGCCCGCGCGATGTTCAGCGGCGGCCAGGTCTACTTCACCGACGCGACGTTCAGCGGCGGCCAGGTCCGCTTCGACGGCGCGACGTTCAGCAGCGGCCAGGTCTACTTCGCCCGCGCGATGTTCAGCGGCGCCGAGGTCGAGTTCACCGGCGCGATGTTCAGCGGCGCCGAGGTCTACTTCACCGACGCGACGTTCAGCAGCGGTGGGGTCTACTTCGACAGCGCGACGTTCAGCAGCGGCGAGGTTCACTTCGCCCGCGCGACGTTCAGCGGCGGTGGGGTCCAGTTCTTCGGCGCGATGTTCAGCGGCGCCGAGGTCTACTTCATCGGCGCGACGTTCAGCAGCGGCCAGGTCTACTTCGCCCGCGCGATGTTCAGCAGCGGCGAGGTTCACTTCGCCCGCGCGACGTTCAGCGGCGGGACTATCACCTTCGTCGGCTCCACCCTGCGCGGCGGGACTGTCACCTTCGTCGGCGCGACGTTCAGCGGCACCGCGTTTGACTGGGGCCCTCTTCCAGTCCCGGCAGGCGCCTAGACCGTGCCCGGCCCGCCGGAGAAGGCGCCGCCGAGAAGCCCTGAATGTGCCGGGTTACTGGCTCCCTGATGTCCGAGCTGGGACTCTACAGGGCCCGACCAACTGGGCTGGAAGGGCGACTGACCCGGCGGAACGCCGTGACCCCGCACCCGTCCGCGCGTTGAAGCGAACGGGAGTTCTCCGCGCAGGCTTCCTCCGCACTCGCCCGCCGAGTGGTGTCGTACGGGCCCGCACGCAACTGCCCTCCCGCGCGGAGGAGAGGGCGTGCCAGTAGGACACCGGACTCAGGTCTCGCCCCGCTGAAGGCGGGAGGAGACCTCAGTCCGCAGACAAGAGACCCGCACCCCCGTTGGTGCGGGTCTCTTGCGTTGCCGGGACCCTTAGCCCGCTGGACTCCGGATAAGCTCCCCTTATCCGGGGTTAAGAGAAGCGCGTAAATCCGTTGAACGGGGCGGATCATGTCAGACAGTCAGAAGACGGTTGAACCGGTTGTCATCCCGGCGGTACCGGCCCGGCCGGAGGCGTACGACCCCGCGACCCGGGCCGCGCTGGAGCACATCGACCCCAAGGCCGTGCGCGCCGTCGCCGACGGCCGCCCGGAGTCCACCCGCGACGCCTACACCCAGGACTGGGCGACCTGGCGCAAGTTCTGCGCCGCTTCCGGCGTGCGGTGCTCGCTGTCACCCCCGGCACGCTGGTGATGTTCGTCGAGTGGCTGTGGACCCAGCCCGGAGGACGCAAGGGGACCTGCACCGCGCCGTCGACGATCGACCGGCGGATCTCCGGCACCGTGGTGACCGCCCGCGCCGAGCACGGCGAGCGGCTGGAGGACGGCGTCGCCCGCCTCGCCCGCAACCGCCTCAAGCAGCTAGTGAAGGAGATGGAGGAGAACGGCGAGACCCGCGGCCGGGGCCAGGCGCCGCCGCTGCTGGTCGAGCATCTGGTGAGGATCAGCGCCGCCTGCCCGGACAACCTCATGGGCATCCGCGACCGCGCCCTAGTCCTCATGCACTTCGCCGTCGCCGGCCGCGAGCACGAACTCGCCTTCAACCGAGTGCGCGACTACGCCGAGACCCCCGGAGGCATCCAGGCCGACCTGCGCGTGTCCAAGGTCCGCCCCCGTATCGTCCCGGTCCCCTACGGCTCCCGCCTCTCGATCTGCCCGGTGAGAGCCTGGCAGGCGTGGAAAGAGGCCGCCGACCTCACCGACCCCGGCAGCTACGCCTGGCGCCGCCTGCACAACCGCTGGCACAACGTCATGGACAGCGGCCTGCAGCCCGAATCCATCGGCGACATCGTCACCCGCGCCGGCGAACGCGCCGGCATCGAGATCCGCTTCACCGGCCACAGCCCCCGCCGCGGACTCGCCACCTCATCCCGCCTAAAAGGCCACGACCAGATCGTCATCGCCAAACAGGGCGGATGGGCCCCGCACTCCAAGGTCCTCGCCGGCTACCTCGAAGTCGTCGACCAATGGGAGGACAACGCCCTGCTCGGCGTGTTGTAGGACGGGCCTGAGCTGCTGTCCACGGCTGTCCGCCCGGGCCCCACCAGGTGGCAGTCTCCCGGCATGGACTTCTTCGAGAGCGTCGCCTCGGGGCTGCTCGTGGCGCTTGTCCTGGGCCTTACCCGGCGGGGGCTGGCCCGTCGACACCGCCTCGTCCCGCCAACCGACCACCGTCAGGAGATACCGATGGGTCGCCCCGGCCAGTTCCGCCGTCCGCAGTTAGCGCCGGGCTCCCACCAGGAGCTCCTCGACCTGCTCTACGACCTGCACCGGCAGGCCGGGGGACGGCTGTCCGTGCGCCGCCTGGCCGAGTGCACCGGGTTGCCGCACAGCACCGTGCACAAGGCCCTAACCCACCCCGATCTCCCCGGCCTCCACGCGGCAGTGGCCATCGGCCTTGCCCTGGCCGACGAGGTACTGCAATCCGAGTCCGACACTGACCGCGAGACCTACCTCGACGACGTCGACCGGCAGATCACCGACCTGTGGCGGGCGGCCTCTCAGGAGGGCGCACCGCCCACCGGCCTCACCGTCCGTGCCGCCGTGGAACGCGCCTGGGCCGTTATGGCACGGCCGCTATGGGGGGTGGAGACACTCCTGACGCAGGCCGTCGGACGATGCTCTGTGCTGTCCACCACCATGCGCGCCGGCGTGGTGAGCGTGGCCGTGGCCGCACCCGACAGGGAGGCCCTACGGCTGGTCTGCGAACCGGCCTCCTGGCACGTCGAATTCGGTCGGCTGGTAAGCCAGTACCTGCAGTATCACGTGGGTCTGTCCCTCGAAGTGGACCTGCGAGACGGCCGCCCCCGGCCGCCGCTGCGCCGACGTAAGGTATCCCGCCCTCGGGAGGAACGCTTCGCTCTTCCGCGACTGCAGAGCGATGAGTACATAACTGCGCTGCTTGCGACGCTGGACTCGATCTGCCGATGCGGCGGTCATACCCACCCGCGAGAGTGCTGGCAGGCGCGCAGCACCGAGACGCCGCAGGACCCCACGACGAGGAGCACCCCGGCTCGGTAGACGGCCGATCTGCGCCGACTTGGTGAGCGCGGCCCCTGTCCGGGCCCAACTACGACGACATCGCCCACGGCGCGGCTAGGAACATCTCGTAGGTGATACCGGCTGAGTGCAGCCTGGCCCTCTGGTGTCCTGAACACCCTTCCTGAACACAACGCCCCAGGCCGGGAAGGACAGATGTGCACGGCCGCGGCGGCCGCCGACCCGCATACGGCGTTGGGGACCAACCACGCAGCGGTTGGCGGTAGCGGCGGTTCGGCTTCGCACGTCTCACAAACGAGGAGATGTGAGAGGCGTACAGGGAGGTCAACCCCCGAGCAGTTCGCCCAGGTCGGCTCTCGCAGAACCCCTCTCACAACCGTTGGGTTCTGCGAGGCAGTTCTGAGAGGACGTTCGTGTCATCTATGCGGTGGTTTACGGCGGTTGGCGCATGCCGGGAATCAGCGTGTACAGGCTGAACAGGAGGTATGTCTCTTCGGTCGCGACGCACCTGATCTTGCGTTTCACCCTAGTTGGTAACGAGAGCTCCTGTCCGGTTCGAATAAGCACCTGAATTTGGCTTTTGCCTCGCCCGATCGAGCGATATGCCCGATCGGGAGCCCCGTGCATGAGTATCCCCATGGCCACTTCGCAGCAGCGCAAGCCGTACCTGAGTGATCTGTCCGACGCCCGCTGGGAGTTGATCGAGCCGACCTTGACGGCCTGGCGGGCCGAGCGACAGAAGACCTCGCTCCACCTCGGCGGCAAGGTCACTGACCTGCGAGAAGTGATGAACGCGATCCTCTTCCTCAATCGGACCGGCGTCCCCTGGCGCTACCTGCCGCACGACTTCCCGCCGCACACCACCGTGTTCAGCTACTTCAGCGCATGGACCGCCGACGGCACCATCGAGAAACTCGGCGTCCGCCTGCACCGAATGGTCCGTGAGCAGGCAGGACGCACCGCCGAGCCCACCGCCTGCGTTCTCGACGCACAGAGCGTGAAGACCGCCACCAGCGTCCCCACCGACACCCAGGGCACCGACGCCGGCAAGAAGACATCGTGGGCCGCAAACGCAGCATCGTCGTCGACACCCTCGGCCTGTTACTGCTGGTCATCGTGACCGCAGCCAGCGTCTCCGACAACGAGGCCGGCAAACAGCTCCTCACCCGGATCGCCGCCGACCACCCCACGATCACCAAGGCATGGGTCGACACCGGCTACAAGACCCAGGCCATCGAGCACGGCGCCGCCCTCGGTATCGATGTCGACGTCGTCCCCAGGAACGCCCAGGTCAAAGGGTTTTCCGTGATTCCGCGAAGGTGGGTAGTGGAGCGAAGTTTCGGTTGGATCATGATGCACCGTCGCCTCGCCCGGGACTACGAGACCAAACCCGCTCACTCCGAGAGCATGATCCGCCTCGCGATGATCTCCAACCTTGCGAAACGAGCAACCGGAGAAACGCCCATAACTTGGCACAACCCGTGAACTATCCCGTCTTCAACCGGAACGTCCTCTCAGAGTTGAAGGCGAAGGCGTGGAAGGGGCAGACGAGGTTTTCGCCGTCCATACGCCCGCCGCGGCCAAGGTGCGCACCCAGGTGGGGGCAGTGAGGGTCGACGACAGTGAGTGTGCCGCTGCGGGTGCGGAAGATCACGACGTCTTTTCCCATGAGGCGGCTGGTGATGACCTGCCCCGGTCTGACCTCGGTGCTGAACGCTACAGCGAACCAGCCGTTGGGGTACGGCAGTACGGTGGTGCCGTCCGAGGCTGGGTTGTCCGTCGTGGAGTCATGCATGGTGGGCGTTGCTCCGTCGTGGGTGGGTGGTTTCCCCGCTCGTGGCAGTGGGCTGTGTCGTAGTAGCGGGCGGGGGTGCGGGCGCTGAGCCGCGGGCCGGGGTCACCCGTAGGCGTAGTCCGAGGGGACGGCCGGCGTCGCGGCAGTCCCGTCCGATGCGGGGTCCTTCGATCGGTTCGAGGTGCCAGCGGTTCAGGATGGTGGCCAGGGTGATGACCGCCTGTGTGTGTCCGAACTCGTCGCCGATGCACTTGCGTGCGCCGCCGCCGTAGGGGAAGTAGCCGTCGCGCGGGGGTTTGCGGGCGGCCCACCGATCGGGGGCGAAGTCTTCTGCGGCCGGGTAGTTCCGGTCGACGCGGTGAAGCTGGTGGGCGCTGACGATGACGCGGGTGCCGGCCGCGATGCGATGGCCGCCCAGTTCGGTGTCGACGGCGGTCATGCGGGGGGTCATCCACACCGGGGGAAACAGGCGCAGGGTCTCTGTCAGCACTTGGTGGGTGGTGGCCAGTTCATCGAGCCGGGCGAGGTCGAGGTCTGCGCCGTCGGCGGTGTGCTGGATCTCGTCGCGCATGCGTTGCTGCCAGGTGGGCGACCCGGTGATGAGGTGCAGTGTGGAGGAGAGCAGGTTCGCTGTGGTCTCGATCCCGGCGAAGAAGAACGTACTGATCTGATCGGCGATTTCAGTGTCGTTGAAGGCGTCCTGGTGCTCGGCGTCGGGCAGCAGCAGCATCGACAGCAGGTCGCCGTGGTCGACGCTGTCCTTGCGGGCGGCGGTGATCAGTGCGCCGACGGTGCGGCGGA
This sequence comes from Streptomyces sp. NBC_00019, assembly GCF_045041015.1. Taxonomy (NCBI): domain Bacteria; kingdom Bacillati; phylum Actinomycetota; class Actinomycetes; order Kitasatosporales; family Streptomycetaceae; genus Streptomyces; species Streptomyces sp. NBC_00019. The sequence goes on along the minus strand of NZ_CP108303.1, from coordinate 14,525 downwards.
TACGGGCCTGGGCTTGGGCGAATCGGCGGTTGGCGGGTACCGGCAGCAGGAGCAGCGGGCGCGGGATCACCGAGCGGATCAGTCCGACGGTCATGGTCGCCGACAGGTCCTCGGCCAGTTGGTCGGCCTGGTCGGGCGGCAGCCGGTCGGTAAGCATGGTGGCCATCGCCACGCGGGTGGTGAGATGCGTCATCGTGTCGGCTACATCGATGTCCTGGCCCTCCTGCCAGGAGTCGACGGTCTCGCTGATGTGCCGGGCCATGGTGGCGGCGTAGCGGGCGAGACGGTCACGGTGGAAGGCCGGCTGGATCAGCCGCCGCTGTCGACGGTGCGCGGCGTGAGGGCAGGTGGCCAGCCCGTTTCCGAGGACCTCACGGAGGTTGATCAGCAACGGGTCATTCTTGTCGAAGGTGCGGTCTTCCAGGAGGACTTGGCGGGCCAGCGCCGGGTCGCAGACCACCACGGTGGGCGTGGCGCCGACGTGGACGCGAACCAGGTCGCCGTGCTCGGGCAGGGAGGACAGGAAGGTGAGAGGGTCGAGCAGGAGGCGGTGGACGTGGCCGATCAGCGGCAGGGAACCTGGGGCGTGTCCGTAGCGGACGGGGCCGGCCATGGCGGGAGCCTTTCTCGGGATGTTCACTGAGACGGGGCCGGGGCGCTCGGATCCGGCCGCGATGAGGGTGCGGGCCTGCTGGCGGGGCTACAGATGCGCGCGGGTGGCGCGGGCCGGCTCGGTGACGGTGATTCGCAGGTTGACCGGGCGGAGGTTGAAGTAGCAGCGGGGGACGTAGTCCGGGCCGGTGACGGGGCTCAGCTGCCAGCGGCTCATGATGGTGGCGATGGCCAGGACCGCCTCGATGTGGGCGAACTCGTCGCCGATGCATTTGCGTGCGCCGGCGCCGAAGGGCAGGAACGCGTCGCGTCCCGTTTTGTCCGCGGCCAGCCAGCGCTCGGGGTCGAAGTCCTCGGGGCGGTCGTACACTGCCGGGCTGCGCTGCACCTGATAGGGACTGACGATGACGAAGGTGCCTGCGGGGATGCGGTGGCCGCCGAGGTCGGTGTCGGCGGCGGTGTACCGGGCGATCATCCAGCCCGGCGGGTACAGGCGCAGCGCTTCCGTGACGACCCGTTCGGTCAGGGGCAGTTCGGGCAGCCGCTCGTACGCGAGCGGGCCGTGCGCGACGACGCGTGCGGCTTCGTCGGTGAGCGCGTCGTGCAGCGCGGGGTGGTGGACGATCAGGTGCAGGGCCGAGGCGAGAAGGTTCGCGGTCGTGTCGACGCCGGCGACAAAGAAGGTGCAGATCTGGTCGACGACCTCCTCGTCGGTCAGTGCGTCACCGGACTCCTCGTCGGTACGGATCAGCATGGACAGCAGGTCGTCGCGGTCGCTGTCTTCGGTACGGGCGCGCGCGATCATGTCCTTGACCGCGGTGCGCAGGCGGTCCCGGGCCTGGTCGTGGCGGCGGTTGGCGGGCAAGGGCAGGCGCAGCAGCGCGGTGGGCACCATCGTGCGGGCCAGGCCGACGGCCGACACCGTGGCGAAGTCGTCGACGACCTGTTGTGCCTGGTCGGGCGCGATCCGGTTGGCGAACATGCTCGCCACCGTCACATTCGTGGTCAGCCGCTTGGTCTCGACGGGGACGTCGAGCACTTCGCCGTGCCGCCAAGAGCCGACGACGCCTTCGATCTGCTCGAGCATAGTGCGGGCGTAGCCGGCCAGCCGGTCGCGGCGGAACGCCGTCTGGATCAGCCGCCGCTGCCGCCGGTGGTCGCTGTGGGGGCAGGCCACCAGACCGTTGCCCAGGATCTCCCGCATGCGGGAGATGACCGGGCCGCCCTTGTCGAACACGCGGTCCTCGCGCAGCGCCCTGCGGGCCAGCACCGGGTCGCAGATCACCAGAGCCGAGCTAGTGCCAAGTTTGATGCGCACGAGGTCACCGTGCTGCGGCAGCGACATCATGAACGGCAGCGGGTCGCCCAGGAATCGGTGTGCGTGGCCGACGAGTGGCAGCGCACCGGGGGCGTGCCCGTAGCGGACAGGGCTGTCCATCGCAAAGAGCCTTTCATTGGCGGCGAGCGGGACGAGGCGTAGGGGGCTCTCCCGGGGGATTACGTGGTCGGCAGGTCAGCGCCGGGCCAGGTCCCAGATCCAGGCCAGTTCCCGGTACGGCGGCGGTGTCAGGTTTTCCACATCCCACAGCAGCGGCGTTTCCGTGATCGTCACTGACGGCGCGGTGAGCGGCGTGTCGGCGTCGGCGTCGCCGGTGGGCAGGTAGCGGGCGCTGGTGATGGTGAAGTGAACCGTCGCTGGTACGCACTGGGGCAGTTCGGTCGCGTAGCGGACCACGGCCGGGTCCTCGTGCGCCTGGAGGACCTTTTGCAGCGCGAGCATCACCCCCAGCAGCCGCTCGTACAGCTCCATGGTCTTCAGCAGCGCTTCGGGGATGCCGATGCCGTGTTCCGCGGCGAGAACGGTGACGATATTCGGCTGGTCGAAGGAGGCCTCCTTCGCCAGGCTGCCGACATCGTTGACCAGCACGGCCGGCCACAGCGCGGCCTGGGTGAACGCGCGCACCAGCGGCGAGTGGAACGCCCCGGGGTCGACGCGGTATCCGGCGCCGGGGCCGATGAGCGAGGCCAGGACGTCAAGGCCGCCCTTGAGGTAGCGCATGCGCAGGTACTCTCCGACACCGACCTTGCGGCCAGGCCGGGACATGGCGTATTTCCACAGCCATCCCGCGTGGCTCAGCCCCATGGCGTGGCCCAGCTCGAGCGTGTCCAACGGCGCGACCGCGCGGTCGATCCGGCGACGCACATCCCGCGCGGCGGACACCCACCGGTCCTCGGGCACTGGTGCGGGGTCAGGCTCGACGAATGCCCGGAGGACTTCACTGCTGAGGACCGCGACTTCCTCCGGGCATGCGCCGAGTTCGTCGAGGTGGTCGTCGAACAGGCAGGCCCACAGCGTGAGGATGCCGGTGGCGATCGCGGCTTCGTCCTGGAAGAAGGGGCCGGCAGCAGCCTGCGCGAACCCGAAGTTCCACCGCGGCGGCCTGGGCCCGTCGAGCACGCCGTGTTCGTGTGCCCAGGTCAGGATGTGGCGGTCGAGTTCCTCGGCCCCCAACGGGTGCAGCCGCAGCGGCACCGGGCACCACAGCGAGACGTTGTCGAAAAGGCTCGCGATGACCGGCATCGCGGAGGCATCGGGCGATGCAGTACGCATCATTCCTCCAGAATTGACGGGCTGTGAACAGGGTGGAGCGAACACGTCGTCAACGACTCACCGGTCTCGGTCGACGGCCATGCGAGCGAGATCGGTGAGCGTGGCGGCGGCGTCGGCAGGCAGCAGAGTTTCGGCCAGGGCTTGCTGCGCCTGGGCGAAGCGGGCGGCGATGAGTTCCTCGACGGCAAATCGGGCTCCGGTAGCGGTCAGGATCGTCCGCGCTTCCTCGAGGCCGGCGGCATCCAGACAGGTCCGTGTCATCAAGCGGCTCAAGGCGGCGCGCTGGTGCGAGTCGGCGCGGCGCCATGCCACGGCCAGCAGCACTGTGTGCTTGCCGTGGCAGAGGTCGTCGCCAGTGGGCTTGCCTGTTGTGGCGGTGTGTCCGAAGACGTTGAGCAGGTCGTCGCGCAACTGGAAGGCTTCGCCGATGGCGACCCCGAATTTGTCGAGTGTCGCGACCACCGTCTCGTCGGCACCGGCGAGCACGGCGCCGACGTGGAGGGGCCAGGCCACGGAGTACCCGGCGGTCTTCCCGCGCGCGATTCGCAACGCCCGGTCGACGTCAGCAGCCACGTCAAGACGGTCATAGCCGGAGTCCGTCAGGTCGAGATACTGGCCCACAACCGTCTCGGTCCGCATCGTCGCCAGTGCCTGCTCGATCCGTGCCTTCCTCAGTGCGCCGATGTCGGCTCCGCACACGAGTTCGTACGACCAGCCCAACGCGATGTCGCCAAGCAGGATGGCGGTGTGCATCCCCAGAAGGTCAGCTTGGGGGTGGTCGGCATGACGGGCGGCCACCACGCGCTGCGCGGTGGGCTGCCCCCGCCGCTCGGGCGCGGCGTCCATCACGTCGTCGTGCAAGACAGCGAAGGTGTGGAACATCTCCAGCGAGGCAGCAACCCTGGCGACCGCCTCCGGCAGCCTCCCCGTCCCACCACCCGCCCGCCAGCCGAGGCAACACAGCAGCGGGCGCAGCCGTTTCCCGCCGCTGAGGGCACGGCCGACCCATCCCACCAACTCGGCAACCTCAGGCGCGTCCGACGACGCTTCCTGCTCTAAGAGGAAGGCGCGCAGCACCTGTTCTACGGCCTCGAAGTCACCGCGAGGCAGCAGGAAGCCGTCCCGTACACCTTCGGGAGCGGGCAAAGGGGTCGACTCAACAGCTTGGCTCTCCAACATGGAATGGACAGTAAGCACAGTTCCGGCGGCCAGGGAAAGCAACACACCCTCACGCCCGCCATTCGGCTTGCTTTCTGCGATGACGCGAGAACAAGCAAGCTCGCGGTGCAAGCCTCTCAGTAGGCGAAGATGACGCCTACCCATAAAGGAGGAAACAAGGTGACAGGTAAGACGCCCCGGTCCATCGAGATTTCCGTCCCCGCCGACACCGCGTACGAGCAATATAAGCGGTTCGAGGAGTATCCCGTGTTCCTGCCCGGGCTCGCCAAGGTTGAGGTCGACGGCGATACCCGCGTGCGTTGGACGTACGAGGCGGCCGGTCAGCAGGCCAGCCTGGAGACGGAGATCTTCGACGACCAGCCGCAGCGCAGCGTCTCACTGCGCCTGGTGGAGGACGGCGACCACGCCTGGACCACCGACTTCGAGCCGCTCGGCAGCGACCGGTGCCGCGTGAGCCAGCGCAGCGACGGCGCCGGCCCGGCGGACGGCGCGGCGTTCGCCGCGCAACTGCTGGCGCACATGTCGGCGTCGTTCCTCCCGCAATTCAAAAAGCATCTCGAAACCCGCGCCGTACAGCCGAAATAACTCGCACATAACGGGTGGCCCCGGCGGATTCTCCGCCGGGGCCACCCATGTTCAACTCGCAATTATTGATTATTCCGGGGCGCCATCGCCTGGAGTTATTCCTTGTGGGCCACCAGAAAGGCGAAGCCGAACTGCGGAAGCGCGGTCACAGCCTCAAAAATCCGCACCTTCTCAGATAGTTCCGCCGCGCTCATCCCGATGGAGGTCACGTCGAAAGACCGAAACGCCCTCAGTATTTCGCCGAACGTACGCCGGGTGTGCTCGGTGACGTCCTCTACCTCCGTCAGTACCAAGCCGGCCCGCTCCACCAGGGCTGGATACGTGTCGAGGCGCTCCAGGGCCGGCACCTGCGCCGCGGTGCAGAACCGGGCCACAACCTCCCGCGCCGCAGCATCCTCCACCGGCCCCCGAAACACAATGTCCGCGGCAGCGAGACGGCCGCCAGGGCGCAGGACACGCGCAATCTCGCGCAGCACATGTGCTCGATCAGGCATGTGGTGCAGCGACTCCAACGCCCAGACACGATCGAGCGCCTGGTCCTCGAAGGGAAGTTGCATGGCATCGGCGAAGACGAACCGGACAGCATCAGCCAGACCCGCTGCGGAGGCGGCAGCCTCCGCTACAGCGGCCTGCCGCCGACTGACGGTCACCCCAGTGACCTGAACACCGGCCACGTGGGCAAGCCGCAGGGCCGGCGCCCCAGTCCCGCAGCCGAGGTCCAGGACGTGGTCGCCCCTGCGGGCACCCAATCGCTCGATCAGTTCGTCCGTCATCCTGACGGTGGCCGCCGCCAACGGCTCCCCGCTGTCGGGGTCCGGCCAGTAGCCGTAGTGCAGGTTCTCGTCGTAAACCATGGCCATAGCCTCTGTGAAGCGGTCGTACAACTCGCCAGCACCCAGGGCGGACGATGAGAAAGTCGAGCTCTCCACGGCCTACGCCTCTCATCCACACAAGACAGCGTCACGTACTCACATTTCCATGCCGAACACATCTTCTACTAACGATCAACTGGATGACGGGGAGGAACACGCCGGGGAACATAGAAGGCACCCAGATGCCCGAGCCGCTGCGGCAGTCGGTTAACCAGATGGTCTATGAACTGCCAGGAGGTGCTGCGCACTCCGAGCCGGAGGGCATACGCCGGTCACGAGCGCCGTCCGCGGGCCGGCCGGCGGGCGCCTCCGGCACGCGCGCCGGCGTATGCGCTCAGGCCTGGGCGGGGTCGGGGCGGTGACCGGCGGGGTGTGCGGCGCGCAGGTACTGCATCGCGGTGATCGGGCTTAGCTAGGCTGGAACGCTGTACGGGAGCGTGGTTTCGGGGGGACACGATGAGCGCGATTGAGGCGTCCGGCACCGCATCTGACGCTGCGTCGACTGAAGTCTGGTTCATCAGTTATGCGGGTGCGGATCGGGCGTGGGCGGAGTGGATCGGCTGGCAGTTGATCGATTCCGGGTTCCAGGTGGAGTTGGACTGCTGGGACTGGGGTGCGGGCGACAACTTCGTGCTGAAGATGAACGCCGCTTTGGAACGGGGCCGGATGCTGGCTCTGTTGTCCCCGGCGTATTTGGAGCCCGGCCGGTTCACCACGCCGGAGTGGACTGCGAAGGTCGCCCGGCAGGAGAAGATCATCCCGGTCCGGATCGCGCAGACCCTCACACCAGCGATCCTGAGCCCCTTGATCGTCACCGATCTGTTTGGTCTGGACGACCACGCTGCGCGTGAGGCGCTGCTGCGTGCGGTGAACGGCCTCTCCCGGCCGGACCGGGCGCCGTCACGGCCGCCGGGGATGCTGGCCCGGATGGGCGGCACGGGGCCCCGTCTGCCGGGGAGTCTGCCGCGGGTGCGGAATCTGCCCGCCCGTAACGCGGCTTTCACCGGCCGCGACAGTCTCCTTGTCCACCTGCGTGAGGCGCTGGCGTCCGGGCAGCATGTGGCGGTGCAGGCCCTGCACGGCCGGGGCGGGGTGGGGAAGACGCAGCTTGGGCGAACCTGGTGGCGGTGATGGCTCAGGGCCATCCGCCCGGCTACCCGGCCGCGCTGGCCGCGCAGGTCCGTCTCACCCGCACCCGCCTGGAGACCGACCATCCCGGGGCGGTAGCGGTGGTGGATGCGCTGGCCCTGCTGGCACCCGAACCCTTCCCCCTCACCACCTGCGCCGGCCACCTCTCCAACCAGGTTTCCAGGCTCCTGAAAGAAGCGGTTGGGTGCGGTGGGTGCGGTGGAGGCGGTCGCCCGGCACGGTCTGGCCCGTGTCCAGGGCGGCACCCTGCAACTGCACCGCCTCACCCAGGAGATGCTCAAGGGGCAGATGACCCGCCAGGAGAACGACCAGGCGATGGCCGACGCCGAAGCACTCCTGACCGCGGCCCATCCCGGCGACTCCCGTGAGCCGCGGTTCTGGCCGGCCTGGCAGGTACTGCTCCCGCACGCCCTGGCCATCGACCCCGCCTGGCTCACCACCAGCTGGGGGCGGTTCGTGCTGGGGGATGCGTGCTGGTATCTGATGGACCGCGGGCAAGCCCGCCCGGCCCGGAATCGGCTGCAACGGCTGTATGACGCCTGCCTGCAGCAGCTGGGCCCTGACCACGACGACACCCTGGGGGCCGCCCACAACCTGGCCCGCGCCTACAACGACACCCAGGACCACGAACGCGCTCACGCCCTCGACGAAGACACCCTCGCCCGCCGCCGACGTCTCCGCGGCAACGACCACTCCGACACCCTGTCCAGCGCCCGCAGCCTGGCCGTCGGGCTGTGGTCGCTGGGACGGCACGAGGAAGCCCTTGCCCTGGATGAGAAGACGCTGGAGGTGCAGCGTCGGGTGTTGGGCGAGGACCATCCCGACACGCTGAGCACGGCGTCCAACCTCGCCAACCATCTGGCGGAAGTGGGTCGGGTGGAGGACGCGGTGGTGTTGGGGGAGGAGACGCTGGAGTATCGGCGCCGGGTGTTGGGGTCGGATCATCCGAACACGCTCAGTACGGCGTACAACCAGGCGATCCGGTTGGAGGGTGTGGGTCGGGTGGAAGAGGCGGTGGTGCTGGGGCAGGACACGCTGCAAACTCGGCGCCGGGTGTTGGGATCGGATCATCCGCACACGCTGAACACCGCGAACAACCTGGCCGTCTGTCTACGGGATGTGGGTCGCGTGGAAGAGGCGCGTGCTCTGGGTGAGGAGACGCTTGAGCGTCGGCGGCGGGTGCTGGGTGAGGATCACCTTGAGACCCGCCGTACTGCCGAGTGGCTGGGGAAGTTGGGCAAGGAGCAAGAAGAGCCCGGGTCGGGGGAATGAACCCGGTGCCGCGTTCCTCACACCCCGGTCTCTACCAGCGCATCCCCAAGGCGCTGAGGAGCTGTCAACTCGCAACGAATAGCCGTCACTTGGCACCATCCGGCGATCCGGAAGCGGTTGCCAGGGCGCACGGGCCCGACACGTGGAGTAGCCCTGCCTCGGCGGTGCGTGCGGGCTCACACGCCACCCTCTTCCTTGCGTCGCCTGTGCCAGGCCCGTTTGCGGCAGCGGGGAGAGCAGTACCGTGCCGAGGCGGAATGTTCCATCTCGACCGTCCAACTCGCGCTGTACTCCGGGCAGTTCGTCATCCGGGCGGCCTGGACCACCTCAGTCCTCGCCCTCGTGCGCCGCAGCCGACGCCAATGCCGCGAGCGGCACGCGGTCGAACAGAACACCGCTGTCGCCTTCGCCGACGGCATCAGCGGACCACCGCACCCACGGCACAACCGCGGCCCCGCATCATCGTCCGCGACCACAACCAGTCGCAGCCGGGGTGCCCCGCGCCTGCCCATGCCACCACGGTACGAGCTGACTCGGACTGAGGGGCCACGAAGTTTCCGGACAGGCACCCAATAGGGTTGTCCTGAACAAGGAAACGAGGAAGAAGTGGCGCCACCCAGTAAGTACTCGCCGGAGTTCCGCGAGGAAGCCGTCCAGATCGCGTTGAGGTCAAGCAAGACGATCTCCGAAGTCGCCCGGGAGCTTGAGCTGAACTCGGAGACGCTACGCGGCTGGGTGAAGAAGTACCAGAAGCAGCAGGAACCGGCCCCCGATGCGGAACTGACGGTGAACGAGCGGGCGCGCCTGAAGGAACTCGAACGACGCAACCGCGAGCTGGAGATGGAAGTTACCTTCCTGAAAAAGCCGCAGCGTACTTCGCGAAGGATCCCCGGTAGCAAGCAAGTACGAGTTCATCGACGAGATGCGGCTCGACACCGAGAAGTGCGCATACAGCGTCGAGTTCATGTGCGGCCGACTTGGCGTCTCCAGATCCGGCTACTACGACTGGCGATCCCGCCCGGAATCCGCGACAGCTCAGCGGCGCGAAGAACTGAAATTGCTCATCGAGGAAGCCTTCGACATGTCCGACAGCACCTATGGGCACCGGCGCATCCAGGCCCAGCTGCACCGCTGGGGCGTCGCCGCGGGCGTGGAGTTGGTCCGCCGCCTCATGCGCGAACTGGGCCTGGTGCCCTGCCTGCCACAGCCGAAGAGGTTCAACCTCACTCAGGCTGCGGCCGGCCAGGTGCCGGACCTCGTCGGCCGCGACTTCACCGCGGATGCGCCCGGCGAGAAGCTCGTCGGTGACATTACCTATATCGCGACCGGGGAAGGCTGGCTGTACCTCGCAACGGTCATCGACTGCTGCACGAAGGAAGTCATCGGTTACGCGATGGACGACCACTACCAAACCCCCCTGATATCCAGGGCGATCCGTAACGCGGCACGGAACAGGAACCTCGCGGCCGACGCGATATTTCACTCGGATCGCGGAAGTAACTACATGTCAGCCGAGTTCGGGAGGATGCTGGACCACTTCGGGCTCCGCAGATCTGCCGGCCGCACCGGGATCTGTTTCGACAACGCCATGGCCGAATCATTCTTCGGCGCCCTGAAGAACGAGCGCGTATCAAGGGTGACTTACCTGACCCGCGAGGACGCCCGGCAGGACATCACTCGCTACATCGAATTCTGGTACAATCGCAAACGCCTCCATTCGGCGGTGGGTTACCGCCCTCCGCGCGAAGTCCACGCCGAGTACGAGACGTTGCGAATCGCCGCGTGAAACAAACGGTCAGAAGCCTGTCCGGAAAACGCGAGGCCCCTCACGGCCATGATCTGCATCAGCGCCCGGTCGAGGAGCTCGGTGCCACGGCTCAGCGTCTCCAGCAGATACCGGGCCGCATCAGCGGTCGGCCCGACCTGCGCGCCGCGCAGGAGCAACACCTGCTCCTCGGCTTCACCGAGGAGGTTGGTGATCAGGAAACGCTGTTCGGCAGGCACCACAGCACGCCAGTTCGTGCCCGAACCGGGCGCCCTCTTCTCCTTGGCCCGCACCCGCAACTGCCCAGCCATAGTGGCGGGTTGAAGCTCCTGGCGCACCCACCACCGATCCTTCGCATACGGATCAGGCCTGTTATGGCCGCGGCGCGCCCGTACAACGGCTCCCATCCAAGCGATCAAAGGTCCGCCATAGTCGGTCGCCGCCAGCGGGCCCAGCCACGGCCGGCCCACACGCTCGCCCAGAGCCCGGCAGAACGCCCCGTCGACGGGCAGCGGCCGCGGCCGCTCCGCCCCACTGTCCACCCACACCAGCTGCTCCATGACCGGATCCAGCAACGCGTCCGCGACAGCGACCACTTCGGGGAAGATGACCGCATCGCGTCCCACGATCCGCCACCGCTCCAGCTCCCCGCCCGCATTACCGCCGGCGACCTGGTGCAGCCGCCGCGGCCACACCTTCTCCTCCTCCCAGTGCAGCGCCTGCTCCCACCACCGGGCCACCACCGCATACGCCAGCGCGAACACCCGCTCAGGCTCCACCCCGCTGCGCACCGCCCGCCGCGCCACACCCGCCCACCGCCGCCGCGCCGCGACCACCTCCGGAAGGCTCCGCAGATCCAGATACTCCAACTCCTGGTCGGCGTCCGCATCCAGCTGCCACCGCCCGTGCCGCACACACCCGCTCCCACCGCGCCGCGTACCGCACCCACCCCACAGGCGCACCCGACCGCCGTGCAGCACACAAGCGGCAGCCGAAGGCCACGGGCCCCGCCACCGCACCACCCACACGCCAGACAGCCGCCGGCTCCCCGGCGCCCTTGTCCTCCAACGCGGCATCCTCGTGCGCCCAAGAGGGCAATGCTCGCGTCATCACCGCGCCGTCGACACCGCACAAGCCCGCCAGCACCTGCCGCCCCGCCGTATTCAGTACCACCTCGGCATCCGCCCTCACGCCCCCGCCCGGATGCCGGGGCCGCGAGCCGTGCCACCGCCATTCCGAGCGCAACGCCGCCTCTGGCATCCCGTACCGGCCCGCGAGGCGACAGATCAATGAGAATGTCGTCTCCCCACCTAACGGCACCACACGGAAGACCCCGCGACCCCGAGCACCGCCACGCTTGCAAGACCCATTCACCGCGCTCGCCACCTTCTGGCCCTTCACCAGCGCATGCCGAGTACGTCGAGGTCGCCTCGTCGTTGGTCGGTGAGTTTGTCGGCGCGGCGGCGTACGTTGGCGAGCCACATGCCCAGGTCGACCAGGACGGTGTCCTCGGGGGTGATCTCGCGCCCGGTGGCGGCGGGTCCGGCGAGGGCGACCGGCAGCTCCTCGACGTGCTTCCTCGGCACGTTCAGGTGTCCTTCGCGGGCGTGGAACTGGCGTGCCGCGGCGAGGTTGAGCATCCACTTGTCGTCCTGCGTCCGGCGCACGGGGCGCTCATCCTCACCCGCAGGTTCGAGGCCGAGGACGTTCTCGAGCAGCCACACCTGCGCAATCGGCAGCCGATCCCAGGCAAGCCGCTGTGTCTTAACCCAGCGCCCCAGATCCTCGCCCTGGACGACGACGTCACCCGGCTCGCCCGGCACCGAGCCGCCCGCCGTGACATGGATGCGTACGAGGCGGAAGGCGCGCTGCCAGCCGATGTCCCAGGCCGGGCACCACTCGGGATCGATCTCCTCCAACGCCTCGCGTCGCGAGGCGGGCAAGGCACCGGCCTGAGAGCCGACCGGCTCGCCAACCGCGCCCCGCGCCTCGATCTCGTCGGCCAGCATCGCTGCGGCGCGCTGCGCCTTGGCCCAGTTCCCGACCGGGTAGCCGTTCCACACCGCACCCACCGGGGGCAGGAAGTGCCCGTGCTCACCAGCCCATTCCCGCGCCGCGGCGAGGCCTTCTTCGAAGGCGAGGTCCTGGTGGGACCACACCATCCCCAGCGCATCGAGCTCGGCGACCCGCTCGCCGTCCAGACGCCCCGCCTTGTTGGCCTGGCGCTGCGTCTTCAGCCACACCCCGAGCGGGAAGCCGGCCGGGGACCAGTCCTCGGGCGTGACGAAGTCGTACGGCACGCGCAGATGCCTCGCGCTGGTCTCCTTCACGTACCGGGCCGCGGCCTCGATCCCGCGCCGCCAGTACTCGCCCTCGGGTTCCAGCACCCGCAGCCTCACGAACCGGGCCAGCTGCGCCGGATCGCGCGGGCTGGAGAACTTCAGCAGCTCCCGCGCCCCCGCGCTCACCGGATTCGCCGGCTCACCGCCGTTCAGGTCCTCGACGGCACCCAGGAATTCGCGCTCGCCATCACCAGCCTCGTCCGCATCAGCGTCCTCTTGTGCCCAACTACCGCTGCGGGGACGGGAGTCGGCGAGTGCCTCGATGGTGTCCGCGTCGTGAGCACGCAACGCTTCCAAGACCTTCGCCAAGGCCCCGTACGCCGGAGAAGTGAGCATGTCGTCGGGGTTCTCGTCCTCGGCGAGGAATACCGGAACGATCAGGGAAGCGATTTTCCCCTGCCCTGGCCGCATTCGAAGTGCGCGGCCGACCATTTGCACGATATCGACCATCGAGCCGCGCACATCGCCGAATGCAATCGAGTCTGCGACCGTATCGACGCCTTCGCCCAGCACCTTGACCGAAGCCAGGACGCGCAGCGCGGCGGGCAGTAGCTCGGGCCCGGCGTCTTCGTGTGCCGGGTGCTCGATGACATCGGAGTCGAACTCCTCCAACACCGCACGCCGATGCGCCGGCGCATGCTCGCCGTGCAGCCAGTTCGCCCACACCCGCTTCGGGTCCGGATACGTGCGCGGATCGTCCTCCCACAACCTGGTCGCGACGTCCACGATGCCTTCGGCCATGGCCTCGGCCTCGGCGACGCGGGAGTGGAACGTGAGGAGCTTGCGCAGGTTCTCCCCGGCGGCCGCGGTGAGCACGCCGGCCTGCAGCGCGGCCAGCCGCGCCCCCCGCACCCGCTCCGTGCCCGAACCGAGCTGCTCCCGGCGCCCGTACTCCGGGTCACGGATGTCGACGCACACGACCTGGTAGGGCGCGATCAGGCCGCGTCCGATGGCCTCGGACAGGGTGAGCTTGTAGGCGACGGGCCCGAAGACGGGGGAGTTCTCACTCATGCTCGCCACCAGCCGCGGCACCAACCGCGCCTCGCCGGCCTCCCACACCCGCGGCGTTGCCGTCATGTACAGCCGTCGCGCGGCGGGGATCTTCTGCTGGTCGTGCACCGCAGCCCACGGTTTCAGCCCGTCCCCGCTGGTGCGGTGCGCCTCGTCGACCACCACCAGGTCCCACGCCGCAAGACCGGCCGCGTGCGCCCGCTGGAGAACACCGACGGACGCGTACGTGCCGAACACCGTCACCGTGTCCAAGTCCCGTGTCCACGCGAGGAGTTCATCCACATCCGTGGTGCAAGGGACCCCCTGAGAGTCCGAGGCGGGCAGCGAGCACGCCCCGATCATCGCCCCGGACCGGCCACCCCCCTGCCGCCAGGCGGCCGCGGTCTGCACGAGCAGGTTCAACGTCGGCATCAGCACCAACACCCGCCGCGCGCCCAGCTTCTGGGCCGTGGCGGCGGCGATGAGGGTCTTGCCGGAGCCGGTGGCTGCGATGCACTGGCACCGCAGCCCCTTGTCCGGCAGGTGCCCGTCTGCAGGCGTCTGAAGGACCCTCAGGATCCCGTCGACCGCCTCGACCTGATGCGGCCTCAGTACCTGTCCTGTCGACATTCTTCTCTCCCGCTACGGGGTTTCTCTGCTAAATTCTTTGGCGTTGGTCAGCCGAATAATCGGGAAATGATGGAAATAATTGTCCGCTGAATCCCTGACTCTTTCTCTTGCTCCTCCCGAACAAAAGGGTATGCGCTCTGAGGTTCCAAGCTACCTCGACTCACCTTTTGACACACCAGCTTGGCTGGGGTTGGTTCGAAGTGGTCGGACTGGCATGGTCGGAGTCTCAACCCGATCGGACCCGGTTCTCTTTTCTCCGAGCGGTACGGTGTTCCGCACCGTCAACCGTCAGCCTGTTTCAGGTGACGGATCGCCAGCAACTCCTGACAGCCCGTCAAGCAGCCCATGAGTAACCCTCCTTGTTGCTGGCGCCTTCAAGGAGGCCGCGGAGCGGACTCCGTCACCCGGATCGCGGAGCGATCCGGTCTCCAGGCCACGGGTGGCCCGCGCCGGCGGCGGAGCCGCCGGAAGGCGAGCGCGGAGCGCTCGCAGAGGGCCGCCGCGTAGCGGCGGCGCGT